>DASTIF010000158.1:0-54843 GCA_035717805.1 Sphingomicrobium sp. | reverse complement strand
GTCAGCCGCTGGATTCGCTCCATCAGCTCCGGAGCGCTGTTGAGAAGCGCGCCGAGCCCGCTGGTGCTCGACGGAACCACCGGGCAGCCCTGCGGACCGAGCTGGCTGATCGGGCCGGCTCCGCGCGCCGCGCCGGTCAGCTGGATTTCGCTCACCCCGGTGAAGCCGACGCCGTGAATTTCGGCCGTGGTTCCCTGGAGGACAGGCGTGTCGCGGTCGACTTCTATGCGCACCCAGATGAATTCGGGCCGGTCGGGAAGAAGCGAGATCTTGCTGATCTGGCCGACCGGAACGCCGGAGAAAGTGACGTTCGATCCCTTGTTCAGTCCGCCGACGGCCTGGGTGAAATAAATGTCATAGCATTTGGTCTCCCTGTTCGAGAGACCGGCGAGCCAGACAGTGAAGACGAGCAAGCCGGCAAGCATCGCCAGCGTCACCGCACCGACAAGAACGTAATTGGAGCGCGTTTCCATCAGGCGTCGACCTTTTCCTCAGCCGTATCCGCCGCTGCACGTCCACGCGGCCCGTTGAAATATTCCTGGATCCAGGGGTGATCCAGTTTCAACAATTCCGGAATTGGCGCAACCGCAATCACTTTCTTGTCCGCAAGAACCGCGACACGGTCGCAAATCGCGTAGAGCGTGTCGAGATCGTGCGTGATCAGAAAGACGGTCAGGTCGAGCTTCTTCTGAAGCGACAGGATCAGCTCGTCGAACGATGCCGCGGCGATGGGGTCGAGGCCCGCGGTCGGCTCGTCGAGGAACAGAAGCTCGGGATCGAGCGCAAGCGCCCGGGCCAGGCCCGCGCGCTTGACCATTCCGCCCGACAGCTCCGACGGGTATTTCGGCCCGGCGTCGGGCGGAAGGACGCTCATCGCGATCTTGTAGGACGCGATTTCGTCGAGAAGCTCTTCCTCGATAAAGGGGAAATATTCGCGGATGGGCACTTCGACATTCTCGGCAACGGTCAGGGTCGAGAACAGCGCGCCGTTCTGGAACAGAATTCCCCAGCGTCGGCGGATGTTCTTCGCTTCGTCCTCGTCGCGGTCGATCATGTTCTCGCCGAAAACCTCGACCTCTCCCTCGTCGGGCCTCTGGAGGCCGATGATGGAGCGCATCAGCACCGACTTGCCGGTGCCCGACCCGCCGACAACCCCCAGGATTTCGCCGCGGCAGACGGTGAGGTCGAGATCGTCGTGGATCACCTGCTCGCCGAAGCTGTTGCGCAGCCCGCGGATGGTGATGACCGGATCGCAATCCTTCGGGATCGTCATTTCCACCCGATCGAGCTGAAGAAGACGGCGAAGACGGAATCGAGCACGATCACCAGAAAGATCGACTGGACGACCGCAGTGGTCGTGCGCTGTCCGACCTCTTCGGAATTGCTTTCGACCAGCATCCCCTGGAAACAGCCGGCCAGCGCGATGATGAAGCCGAACACCGGCGCCTTGATCAGCCCGATCCACAGGTCGGTGATCGGAATCACCTCCTGCAATCGCTGGATGTAGGTGAGCGGCGGAATTCCGATGTCGAGCCAGACGAAGATGCCGCCGCCCAGAAGCGCCATCAGCATTGCCCAGAAGGCGAGCAGCGGCATCATGATCACCGCCGCGATCAGCCGGGGGATGACCAGGGCTTCGACCGGCGACACGCCGATCGTCCGCATCGCGTCGATTTCCTCGGTGATCTTCATCGTGCCGATCTGGGCGGCGAAAGCCGAGCCGGAGCGGCCGGCGACCATGATCGCCGTCATCAACGTGCCGAGCTCGCGGACCGTGATTCGGCCGATCAGATTGATCGTATAAATCTCGGCGCCGAACTGGGCGAGCTGCACCGCGCCCTGCTGGGCGATGACGATTCCGATGAGAAAGCTCATCAGGCCGATGATCCCGATCGCCCGGACCCCGACCGAATCGAACCGCTCGGTCACGGCGTTGAAGCGGAATCGCTTCGGCCGGCGGATGAGGTTTCCGAACCCGATCAGGGTCGCTCCGAAGAAACCCAGCAGCCCGAGCAGCGTCACGCCGACATCCGCGATCCATTCGCCGAGCTCGCGAAGTATCCGGATGAAACCGCCGCGCTGCTCGGGATGGACCTGGACCGGCTTGTCGGCCTCGGCGACCTGGTCGAGCAGGCTCTTCACCGCCGGACTGACGCCGACGACCTTGGCATCGCGGTCGCGGACCGTGCGATAAACCAGCCAGGCGCCGACCGTGTCCATCCGCTCGACCTTGCTGAGATCGATGGTCAGTGGATCGGGTTCGGCGGCGATTTCGCGGGCGGTGCTCGCGGCGCGCGAGATCGTGATCGCCCCCGCCATGCGGTAGGTCGCGCCGTCGCCGTCCCCGGCCCCCTCTGGCGGATCGCGCTCCATTCGTTGCGGAGACTGCGCGAAATCGCGGGCATCAGCAAGCTGTGACGCCGCTGGAGGCTTTCACGCCGACCAGCCTGTCCCTAAAGACCGCTTCCAATGGACGACGAAAGCCGCCCCCTGTTCATCACCGTCGGAAGCAACGAGACGCGCCTGTTCGGGCTCGATGCCGAGGATCGCGCACGCCGGCTGGCGGCGAACGCCGGGCTGGAATGCGCCGACGGGCAGGCCGGGCGCGGGACGCTCCTCGCCAACATAGCCTATGCCTGGGATCCGGCCTGGCTGAAGGAAATGGTTGGGCACCCCGGAACCGTGCTGCTGTCGGACGGCCGACCGGTCCTCGCGCACGTCACCCACCAATCCGCGAACGCGGTTACGGCGGCGATGCTTGGGGAAGGCGGCTCGCTCGATGGCTTGGAACCGCTCGACGCCGACACCGCCGAAGTGAGCTACGATCAATTGCGCAAGCGCGAGCGGCCGTTCGTCCTCCCGCTTCGCCCCGATACCGCCGACCAGGTCGAGCGGGCGGCGTACGACGCGGCCTACAAGGGCGTCACCGACGCGCTAACCCTCTATCTGTGGCGCAAACCCGCCTTTTATCTGACTCGCTGGGCCGCGGAAGCCGGGCTGACTCCCAATGCGATCACCGGCGTCGGAGCGATTTTCTGCCTGCTCGCCTTCTTCTACTTCTGGTTCGGAAGCTATTGGCTGGGAATCGTCTGCGGCTTCGTTTTCATGGTGCTCGACACAGTTGACGGCAAGCTGGCGCGATGTACCGGAGCGTCGTCGAAGTGGGGGAATGTCTTCGATCACGGTATCGACCTCATCCACCCGCCCTTCTGGTGGTGGGCCTGGGCCCACGGGCTCGCCAGGTACGGGCGGCCGCTGGAGCCGGTCTATGAAACCATGCTCATCGCCGCCATCGTCGGCGGCTATGTCGCGCAGCGCGTTATCGAAGGGGTATTCATGCGCCGCTTCGGGATGCACATCCATGTCTGGCGAGAGGTGGACAGCAAGTTCCGGCTGATCACCGCCCGGCGCAACCCGAACATCGTGATCCTGGTCGTCGCCTTGCTGTTGGGGCGGCCGGACGTCGGGCTCGAGCTGGTGGGCCTGTGGACGATCCTGTCGCTGATTTTCCACGCCGTCAGGCTCGCCCAGGCGGAGGCGCACGCCTATCGCGGCGAGCCGGTCGTGTCCTGGCTGGCGTGACAGGCATCAGGGCGATCGTTCTCGCCGGGTCGCGGCCCGGCGTCGATCCGTTCGCGGCGCAGTTCGGGACCGACCTGAAAGCGCTAATCCCGGTCGCCGGCGAGCCGATGGTCCGACGTCCCGTCGAGGCGCTGCTCGCCAGTGAAGGCGTCGGGAACGTTCTGGTCCTGGCGCAGCAGCCCGAGCGGATCGGCGCGGTGCTTCCGGCGGACCCTCGCCTCGCGGTGGAGCGCTCGCTCAAAACGATTGCGTCGACCCTGCTCGCGCTCGCGGATTCGCCCGCGACGCAATGGCCTGTGCTGGTCACGACCGCCGATCACGCCTTGCTTACGCCGGCGATAATCGAGGAATTCATCGGCAAGGCGGAAGGGTCGGATGTCGCGATCGGAGTCGTCGGGAAAGACGTGCTTATGCAGCGCCTTCCGGAATCCGACCGGACATGGGTCCCGTTCCGCGGCGGGGCTTACACCGGCGCCAACCTGTTCCTTCTCGGAAGCGCGAAGGTCCGCCCCGCGATCGAGCTCTGGCGATCGGTCGAGCAGGACCGCAAGAAGGGCGCTCGGCTGCTCCTGGGCTTCGGGCCATCCGTTCTGCTCGGAGCGGTCCTGCGAATCCGGACGCTCGACCAGACGCTGGCCTCGCTCGGACGCAAGCTTGGCCTGTCGATACGCGCGGTGAAGCTCAGCGAGGCGCTCGCGGCGGTCGATGTCGACAAGCCGGCCGACCTTCGCCTCGCCGAGGCGATCCTGACGGAGCGCGGCGATGTCTGACCTTGCCGTCTATGACCTCGACCGGACCATCACCCGGCGCGCGACCTACACGCCGTTCCTGATCCATTGCGCGCTCCGGCGGCAGCAGTGGCGGCTTCTGTTCGTCCCCGTCGTCGCGCTCGCGATGCTGGCATACGCGCTCGGCCTGTTCGACCGCGGGCGCTTGAAGGAAATCTGCCAGTCGCTGCTGATCGGCCGGCACATCCACGCGGCCGAGCTCCGGCCGCTGGCCGAAAGCTTCGCCGAGGCGACCGTCGTAGGCAATGTTCGGCCCGGCGCGTTTCGAGCAATCGAGCGCGACCGAGGGGAGGGCCGGCGCCTGATCCTGGCGACCGCATCCTACCGCCTCTACGCCGACGCCATCGCCCGCCGCCTCGGCTTCGACGACGTCATCGCGACCGGCTCGATCATCGGCCTCGACGAGAGGGTTCACTCGCGGATCGAGGGCAAGAATTGCTACGGCGAGGAAAAGATGCGGATGATCGCCGACTGGGTCGAGAAGTCGGGATTGCTCGGCAAGCACGGCCACGTCCGTTTCTATTCCGACCATGTGTCCGACGCGCCTGCTTTCGAATGGGCCGACGAGCCAGTCGCGGTGAACCCGCACGGCAAGCTCAGGCGACTGGCCGAGCAGCGCGGCTGGGCGGTCGAAGATTGGGGCTGAACCGCCCCAAAGCATTTGGCGAAGTCGGCGATCAGGTCGTCGGCGTCTTCGACGTCGATGGTCGATCCGGATGAGGTTGTCCGTATGGGAGCTTCTCGACGTTCGCTGTCTTCGCGGCGAGACTCGCGATCCGAATGCACCGGGAAGCGCATCGCTTCCTTCTCCGTGACATCCGCGGGCTTTTGGTCATTATACCGACGGTTGCAGCTGCTTGCGGATTACCAGCGAAGGTATTGCGAGCCGCTGCAAAGGGGGACTCGAGGTGTTGAAAATGAAGTGCACGGGTGACGTTGCTCACGCTGCGGAGCATCTGATTTCACTTGGCTTCGTGGTGCTCGACGGGCTGACGTCAGAGGTTGTTGAAGACGCACGACGATGCATCATGAGCAATATCGGTCTGCTGAAGAATACACGCCCGAACCAATCGTCAGGACACATTGCGGGATTTCATCGCTATCCGCAATTTGAGCGTTTGCACTCGCTCGTGTCGAGCGATCCGGTTGTACTGGATGTTCTAAAATGCGCGACTGATTGTTCGCTAATCCGTTCGATCGGGCTCAGCGACATCACGATGAACAGATCGCAACAGTGGCACGTCGATTTGCTGCGAGGTCGATATCAGCATCATCTCACGCCCGACATCTGCTGGGGCTCCGATGGAGGCGGCGTCTACAAGGTCCTTCTGTATCTGCAGGCCGGAACCGCGCTAAGAGTTGTGCCGGGCGCTCATACCTGTCCTGTCGCTCTCGATGACGACCGCAAGAGCGAGCCTCCAAGCTCCCGCGACATTCAAGCAGTTAAGGTCGAAGCCGGCGGTATTGTTGTGATGGACGTGAGGCTGCCGCATCGAGGTTCGACGGATGACGAAATGAGCGATTCCCGATTCGCGCACGATCCAAAAATCCTGGTCTCGACGGTGTTGGCCGGCGACGGTAAACCCTTGGCCGAAGCCATGGAACGCGGAAATTCCGAAAGGCTTTGCGACTGGGATTCGGCGCACAGGGGCTGCTCGGCCCCGCAGCTTTCCTCGCGGCAAATGCCTATACTCGCCGTCCGGGCCTGACGTCCTCCGTGCTGCTTTCGAGTGTCCTCATAACGTCGTCCGACAATGGTGAAAACACAGCTCTACCGCGGATTATCCGGCAGAACATCGACTCATTGAAAGCGAAACATCCCACGCTGGCCCATCGGCTCTTCGGCGAAAGCGATGTGGTCGAGTTACTCGAAGCAAAGTTTTCCAGGGAGGTTCTGGACGCATATTTTGCATTGCGACCTTATGCCTATCGGGCCGACCTCGCGCGGTACTGCATTCTTTACGAGTTCGGCGGACTCTACGCGGATCTTTCCTATTATTTCGTGAGTCCGGTCCCCATGCCCGGAGACCAAGCCGTCGTCTTTCGCGGTAACCTGGTTTCCTCGCCCTGGGACACAAGTAACGGCATCGTTTACGCGCCTCCGAGACATAAAGCGCTCGCGCGAGCCATCGAGCTGGTATGTGCCAATGTTAATCGACGCTATTACGGGCTGACCAGTCTTTGCCCGACCGGACCAGCTCTGTTTGGCAAGGCCTGGGCAACGACCTGCGAAGCCGAGGAGATTGTGACCGGGCTCGCCAAACTTGCGCCCCGCGATCTCATGAAGCAGCTCCAGCCTAGCCTCATAATCCCGCAAGGGAATCGCATACACTGCCAGTTTCTCAAGGACAGTCTGATCGCGGTCAAACGAAAGCGGTTGTTATCGCCCGGACTGATCGAACTGGGCATTACCAGTGGCAATCTCTACCGCGAGCTTTGGAGAAATCGGCAGGTTTATGTCTAGGCCGCGCGGTCGATACATCCCATGAATCGCCGCCCCCCCAAACTTTCCCCGATTGAGCGCTTATGCCTTCAAACCGCCCCCAATGCATTCGCGAAGTCGGCGATCAAATCGTCGGGGTCCTCGACGCCGATGGAGATGCGGACGAGATTGTCGGTGATGTCGAGCGCCTGCTTGCGCTCTTCCGCCACCGACAGGTGGGTCATCGCGGCGGGGGCGCTTGCCAGGGTTTCGGTGCCGCCCAGGCTGACCGCCAGGTTTGCGATCCGGAGCGAGTCGAGGAAGGCGAAGGCCTCTTTCTCGCCGCCCTTCAAATAGAGCGAGAAGGTGGAACCGGCCCCGCTGCAATGGCGGCGGTAGATGTCGGCCTGGCGCGAGCCTTCTTCGAGGAAGCCGAGATAGCCGATCTTCTCGACCTTGGGATGGTCGCGGAGGAAGGCGCAGACTTTTTCGGCGTTGGTGCCCGCTTTCTCCATCCGCAGCTCGAGCGTTTCGAGGCTTCGGAGCAGCATCCATGCCGTGTTCGGGTCGCAGATGGTGCCAATGGTGTTTCGAATCATGCGGACCTGGTCGATCAGCGCCTGCCTGCCGATCAGGGCGCCGGCGACGAGATCGCTGTGCCCGCCGGCATATTTGGTCAGGCTATAGATTGTGAGGTCAGCGCCCTGCTCCAGCGGCTTGGCCCACAATGGACCGAGGAAGGTGTTGTCGATGGCGATCGGCGGCGCTTCCTCCGGCGCGAAGGCGGCCTCGCGCGCGGCGGCGACGGCTTCGACATCGACAAGCTGGTTGGTCGGGTTGGCCGGGCTTTCGAGATAGATGAGCGCGACACGGCCCATCTCTTTCGCCCGAGCGATGACCGCATCGAGCTCTTCGCGCGTCGCGCCGGCGGGGAAGTCCACATAGGAAATGCCGAGCCGGCCGAGGATCTTGGCGATCAACGTCTCGGTCGCGGCATAGAGCGGGCCGGAATGGATGACGACGTCGCCCGGCTTGACGAAGGTCAGAAGCAGGGTGGCGATGGCCGACATGCCGCTGGAGAAGGCGAGGGCGTCGTCGGCCTCTTCCCAGACCGCGAGCCGGTCTTCGAGGATTTCCTGGTTGGGGCCGTTAAACCGCGAATAGACCAGCCCCTCGGCGGTGCCGCCGCCGGGGCGCTTGCCTGTGATCCCTTCGAAGAATCGCTTACCGGCCGCCGCATTCTCGAACACGAAGGTCGAGGTCAGGAAGATGGGCGGCTTGAGCGATCCCTCGCTGAGCTCCGGATCGAATCCATAGCCCATCATCAGGGTCGAGGGCTTGAGCTTGTGATTGCCGATCACAGTCGGCATCGGCTTGGGGTGGCGCGCGGTGCTGGCGCCGGAGTCGGAGTTGTTGTCGTCGGTCATCGGCGGCTCCTAGCCGATGACGGGGGGAATCATCCAGCCGCGTTCGCCGGCACGGCTGGAGCCCGGAAATCAGAAGCCGGCGACGACTCCGCCCAGCAGCGCGTTGACCTGGGTGCCGATGGCGCCGATCGCGGTGATCGCGACGATCGAGACGAGCGATGCGATGGCTGCATATTCGATGGTGGTGGCGCCGCTCTCGTCGGCAATGAGCTTCAGCATCCGGGTCATGGGTTTGTCCTCCGCCTGTTGGCCGCGATTGTGGGCGGTTTCGCGGACGGCGCCAGCGCGTGGAAACGGCTGTGTCAGCGCGGCACAGTCAATTTTCAAGGCCGATGAGGCTGAATTGGCGCCCGTAGTTCGGCTCTCCGAGGTGAGTGGTGCGGCGATAGCTGTAGAAGCGGTCGGGGCTGGAACAGGTGTCGAGGTGAATGGTCTCGACCTGCTCGATTCCCGCATCGGCCAGGCGGTGGCGGACATAGGCCGGCAAGTCGAAGTGAAGCGCGTCCGAGGCGGCGGTGATGAAGAAGCGGTCGTTGGCCGGGTCGGCGTCGACGAAGCGGTCTTTGAAGGCTTCGTCCACCTCATAGCTCGGCAAGGCGATGCACGGGCCGATGGCGGCGCTGATGCGGTCGCGCCGCGCGCCGATGGCCTCCATTCCGGCGATCGCGGAATCGGTGATCCCCGCGAGCGCGCCGCGCCAGCCGGCATGGGCGGCTCCAACGACGCCGGCTTCGCTGTCCGCGAGCAGAACCGGCGCGCAGTCCGCGGTCAGGATTCCGAGCAGAAGGCCCGGCCGGTCGGTGACCATCGCGTCGGCTTTGGGCCGCTGGTCCCGGGGCCAGGGGGTGGCGACATAGACTGCCTCGGCCGAATGCACCTGATAAACGGTGGCCAGCTCGGCTCCCGGGAGGATCGCGTCCACGGCCAGAGCCCGGTTTTCGGCGATCGATTCGGGATCGTCGTTGCTTCCGGTGCCGACGTTGAGGCCTTGCATGACGCCCGTCGAGACTCCGCCCCGCCGGCCGAGGAAGCCGTGCGGGACCGGCAGGAGCGCCGATTTGATGACCTCGACGCTCATTCGAATCCCGCCGGGGCCGGCCAGTCCGGCGAGTGGATTGCCATCGCCTTGAACAATGCGCCCATCCGGTCGGGATCGCACAGGCGGCGTTGCGCCTCGAGGATTTCGTCGGCGCGTTCGGGGTGCGCGGAAGCGAGCGCCTCGGTCCTGGCGCTTATGCCCAGCCGTTCGAGCCATTGGCCATGGTTCACGATCGCCGTCACGGCGGCTCCCGCATCCCGCGCGGCGCTTCCGATCGCTTCGAAATCGACGTGTGCGGTCAGGTCCTGCTCGCCGGGCTTGTCGAGGACGGGCGCATAGCGGTGGCCGCGAACGGCCTGCAACGTGTCGCCCGGCGCACTCACGGTGTGGCCGTAGTCGATAATGAGCGCGACGCCGCCGCTTGCCGCAAGTCGACTTGCGATTTCGGCGGCGACCGCTTCGCGAGCGGGCGAGGCTTCGACGATCTCGCCGTCGCGGTCGAAAGCCAGGCCGCCACTCGCGGCGACCACCTTTCGCTCGATTCCGGCGGCGAACTGGCGAACGGGAAGAGCGTCGAAAAACTCGTTGGCGACGATGAGCAGTGGGCCGCCGGGGACGTCGGAGAACGAGTCATGCCAGTTCGCGCCGGGGACGGCTGTCGCCTGCGCCTCTCGAAGAACGGGGCTGGTTTCGACGAAATGCACCGGTGGTTCCAGCCCCGCCGAACGCATCACCCGGAGCGCGTCGGCGGCGAGCGTTCCTCGGCCCGGGCCGAGCTCGACGAAGCGCACGCCCGGCGGCCCCCCCGCTCGCGCCCAGCAATCGGCGAGGCAGGCGCCGACCAGCTCGCCGAACGTCTGGCTGATTTCGGGCGCGGTGGTGAAATCGCCGCTTGTCCCGAGCGGGTCGCGCGTGGCGTAATAATAGGCGTTGCAGGCGTCCATATAGGCTTCGACCGTGATGGGACCTTCGGAGACGATTCGGTCCCGGAGCGCGCGCTCCAGCGGGGTCAAGAAACGCTCGCGGACCCGAGCGTCGGATCGACGCGGACGCGGCGGCCCTTGGCGGTCCACATCAGCCAGGCGCCGCCGAGGATCAGCGGCATCGACAGCCACTGGCCCATGTGGAGCCCGGTTGCTTGGGTGAAGGCGGACAGCTGCGGATCGGGCTCCCGGACGAACTCGAGCAGGAAGCGGAACAGGCCGTAGAACAGGCCGAACGCGCCGACCAGCTTGCCCGGCTGGTACCGCGCCTCGGTTTTCCAGAACATCCAGCAGAGTATAATGAACAGGAGGAGACCTTCGAGCAGCGCCTCGTAAATCTGGCTCGGATGCCGGGGCGGGCCGAGGATCGTAATTCCACCCACCATCTCGGGAAAGCGCACGGCCCAGGGCAGGCTGGTCGGAGCGCCCCATAATTCGTGGTTCACGAAATTGGCGAGCCGCCCGAAGAACAGCCCGATCGGCGCGACGCAGGCGACATAATCGTGGATCCGCAATGCCGGCAGCTTCTGCTTCCAGGCGAGATAGAGGATTCCGAGGACGGTGCCGACAAGCCCGCCGTGGAACGACATGCCGCCGTCCCAGAGCTTCAATATGTCGACCGGATGCGCGGCATAATAGCTGAAATTGTAGAACAGGACGTAGCCGATGCGGCCGCCGAGAATGATGCCCAAAGCGGCGTAGAAGACGAGGTCGTCGGCATGGCGGCGGGCCATTGGCGCGCCCGGCTGCTTGAGCAATTTGAGCAGATACCAATAGCCGATGAAGATCCCGGCCAGGTAGGCGAGGCTGTACCAGCGAAGCTCGAAGAAGCCGAGATCGAGCGCGACCGGGGAGAGATGCAGGTCGGTCCAGGCGATGGCGTTCGACGGGTTTGCTGTTGGCGGCAAGGCTCTTCCTTTTCGGTTCGCGCCTCATAAGGTGCGGAGCGGCAAAGGCAAACGGAAGGCGGAACCGGGAAATGGCGAGCGATCTCGATCGAAAAGTCGACGAGACGCTCGACGGCGTTATCGGGCCCGGCGGCCGGCTGGTCATCGGCCGCGACGAGAAGGGCAGGGCGATCGTCGAGAACTTCCCCGCCACGCTGCCAGGTCTGTTCGAGAGCTTCTGCTCGCTCCACGGCGAGTCGGAGGCTCTTGTCGCGGGTGACGAGCGGCTTAGCTTCGCCGATCTCGACCGGTGGTCGGACAGGCTTGCGCGAGGCCTTGTGGCCCGCGGAATCCACAAAGGCGACCGTGTGGGAATCGCGATGCGTAATTGCCCGGCCTGGATCGTCGCCTACATGGCAGCGCTCAAGGCGGGCGGGGTTGCGACCCTGCTCAACGGCTGGTGGCAGGCGCAGGAGATGCAACACGCGCTGGAGCTGACGCGGCCCGCGCTAATTATCGCGGACCAGGAGAGGGCGGGGCGGATCGACGGCGATCTTGTTGCGCTCGACGTCAATCAACCGCTCCAGACGGCGCTGGCGCCGCTGCTCCAGGCTGGAGAGGCGGACCTTCCGCACGTCGCGCCGGACGATCCCGCGACCATCCTCTTCACCTCCGGGTCGACCGGCGAGGCCAAGGGCGCGCTTTCCACCCATCGTGCCGTCACGACCGGCGTCTACAGCTTCGCCACCGGCCTCATCACCTTGCGGACGATTCTGGAAGAGGAGGGCCGACCTCCGCCGCCGCCCCGCACCCTGCTCAACGTGCCGCTGTTCCATGTCACCGGCGAGGTGCCGGTGATGCTCAACAGCTTCGTCATCGGCCGCGGGATGGTGCTGATGCCCAGATGGGACGCGGGCGAGGCCCTCCGCCTGATCGAGCGCGAGAGGATCACCTATTTCGTCGGCGTCCCGACGATGAGCCTCGAGCTTCTCGCCCATCCCGACCGCGACAAATACGACCTGTCGTCGCTCACCGATATCGCTGCCGGGGGAGCGCCGCGGCCGGTCAGCCACGTCGAGCGCCTCCAACGTGCGTTCGGCTGGGCCCAGCCGGCGATCGGCTACGGTCTGACCGAGACCAACGCAGTCGGCTGCATGAACTTCTGGTCCAATTATGCCGACAAGCCGGGCTCGACCGGCCGGCCGCAGCGTCCCTTCGTGGAGGTCGTCATCCTCGGCGAGGACGATGTGCCTCTTCCGAATGGCGAGCGCGGCGAAATCGCCATCAGGTCGGCCGCGAACTTCGAAGGCTATTGGAACGACCCGGATTCGACCCGCGCCGGCTTCACCGGCGACGGGTTCGTCCGGAGCGGCGACATCGGCTATCTCGACGAGGACGGCTATTTGTTCATCGTCGACCGGAAGAAAGAGATCATCATCCGCGGCGGCGAGAATATCTCGGCGGCCGAGGTCGAGGCCGCCTGCTACGCCTGTCCGCAAGTCGCCGAGGCGGCGGTGTTCGGCGCTCCCGACGAGCGGCTCGGCGAAGTCACCGTGGCAGTGATTCACGCGCCCGAAGGATTGAGCGAGCAGGCTCTTCGCGAGTTTCTCGAAAAGCGGCTGGCCGCGTTCAAAATTCCGGCGATAACGATCTTCGTCGATCGCCCGCTTCCACGTCTCGGCACCGGCAAGATCGACCGCGTGGCCCTCAAGGCACTCTACGCACGGTGAGCGGCCGCGCCGGAGTCCTGCTCGTCAACCTCGGTACGCCCGATGCGCCCGAGCCGCGCGCCGTGCGGCGCTATCTCGCCGAATTCCTAAGCGACCCGCGCGTAATCGAAATTCCGCCGCTGCTGTGGCGGCCGATCCTCCATGGGGTCGTCCTTCGCCTGAGGCCGAAGAAATCGGCGCGCGCCTATAGCCAGATATGGGGCGAGGACGGCTCGCCGCTGGCCGCTGTCACCAAGCGGCAAGCAATTGCGCTGCAGCAGCGGCTCGGTGACGCACTGCCGGTCGAGCATGCGATGCGCTACGGCAATCCCGGCATCGCAGGCGCGCTCGGACGATTGATCGACGTGGGTTGCGATCGAATCCTCGCCGCGCCGCTCTATCCGCAATATTGCGCGGCGACGACGGCGAGCGCGCAGGACACGCTGTTCGCCGCGCTCGCCGCCATGCGCGTCCAGCCCGCATTGCGAACGCTACCAGCCTATCATGACGACCCGCTCTACATCGATGCGCTGCAGGCGAGTGTGGAGCGTCAGCTGGCTGCGCTCGATTTCGAGCCGCAGCGGCTGCTTCTGAGCTTCCACGGAATGCCGGAGCGGACTCGCGAGCTCGGCGACCCCTATCACGACCAGTGCCAGGAAACCGCCCGGCTCCTCGCGGAAAGGTTGTCGGTTCCAACCGACATCGCCTTCCAGTCGCGTTTCGGACGCGCGAAATGGCTCGAACCCGCCACGGACAAGATCCTTGAGGCTTATCCCGCGCGGGGCGTGACCAGGATCGCGATCGCAGCTCCGGGTTTCTCGGCTGATTGCATCGAGACTCTGGAG
This sequence comes from Sphingomicrobium sp., assembly GCA_035717805.1. Classification (GTDB taxonomy): domain Bacteria; phylum Pseudomonadota; class Alphaproteobacteria; order Sphingomonadales; family Sphingomonadaceae; genus Sphingomicrobium. Next base: position 41,161 of record DASTIF010000158.1, on the reverse strand, counting down.
GAACTCGGCATCCGCGGCCGCGAGGCATTTCTGTCGTCGGGCGGCGAACGCTTTGGCCTCATCGATTGCCTCAACGACTCCCCGGAAGGCATGGGCATGCTCGAAGGGCTCGTTCGTCGCGAGCTTGAAGGCTGGCTTCCAGCCGCCTAAGCGCGCGCCAACGCAATCAGGAGATTAGACATGGCCCGGGTGGCGATCGTCACTGGAGGAACGCGCGGCATCGGCGAAGCGATCAGCATCGCCCTCAAGGACAAGGGAATGACCGTCGCGGCGAACTATGCCGGCAACGACGAGAGGGCGAAGGCCTTCGCCGACCGCACCGGAATCAAGGCCTACAAGTGGGACGTGTCCGATTTCGACGCGTGCCAGCAGGGAGTCGCTCAGGTCGAGGCCGACCTCGGACCGGTCGACGTGCTGGTCAATAACGCCGGGATCACGCGAGATTCGACCATGCGCAAGATGGATCACGACAAGTGGCAGGACGTGATCGACACCAACCTCGGCGGCTGCTTCAACATGGCCAAAGCCGTGTTCGATGGAATGACCGGCCGCAAGTACGGCAGAATCGTCAACATCGGCTCGATTAACGGCCAGGCCGGCCAGTATGGCCAGGTAAATTATGCAGCCGCCAAGTCGGGAATCCACGGCTTCACCAAGGCGCTCGCTCAGGAAGGCGCGCGCTTCGGAGTGACCGTGAACGCGATCGCTCCGGGCTATATCGACACCGACATGGTCGCCGCAGTGCCGGACGAGGTGCTTCAGAAGATCGTCGCCCGAATCCCCGTCGGCCGGCTCGGCAAGGCCGGCGAAATCGCGCGGGGCGTCGCCTTCCTGTGCGACGAGAACGGCGGGTTCATCACCGGATCGACCCTGTCCATCAACGGCGGCCAGCACATGTATTGATGGCGGGTCAGCAGCCACCGGGGCCGCCCGTGAAGCGGTCCGTGACCATCGCCGGCCACGAAACGTCGATTGCGCTCGAGCCGATCTTCTGGACCGCGCTGGAGGCGGCGGCCGATGAAGAGCGGCTTCCGCTCAATGCGCTGATCGCGCGGATCGACGCCGAACGACTGCAGCATTCGCCGCCCGCGAACCTCGCCTCGGCGATCCGGCAGTTGCTGTTCGCCCGCGCTTCAGCGCGCGAGCAGGATCCGGGCCTGGCCGGCGATCTGCGCAAGCATTGAAGCGCTGACCGAGCCTTCGCGGCGGGCCCGGGCGATGAGGTCGCGGAACTGGGCGATCCTCGGCTTTTGCTCCTCGACCCACTTTTCCACCGAGGCGACGGGATCGTTGCTCCGAATTCGCGACAGGAAATCGATTCGGAGCTGCTCGAAATCGCGCGCCAGCCCGGCGGTGAGCAGCCGTTCCCACTGGTCGCGCGGGGTGAATCGCGCGAGCTGCTGCTGCGCCCAGTCGAGGCCGAGCGCTTCGCCGAGCCTGGTATAAGCGTCGGTGAGCTTTAGTTCGTCGAGCTTCTTTCGTGCCGCGAGCGCGGCGATTCCGAACACCCCGTCGAGCTCGTAGAGCCGGACGAGGCCGCGAACGATATCGTCTGGCGCGCCCAGCTCCAGCAGATGGTCGCGCCGGGCGGCGGCTTCGTTGCGCACTTCCGAGCGGATGAGCTTGGTCGCAGCGGCGCCGATCTTGCGAACGCCTGGCTCGAGCAATTTGCACAAGGCGCTGACGCTGTTCTCCCCGCTCGCGGCACGGAGGATGTCGGACAAATGCGAATGGACGCTTCGCGCCGTGATCGCGAACAGTTCGACACGCGCGTTCTCGGGAAGCTCGGCGTGCTCCATGTGAAGCCACAATTTGTCGAGGTCGAGCAGTCGCTCGGCGACCAGGAAGGCGATCATCACCTGGCCGAGGGACGCGCCTTCCTCCTCGGTCATGTCCAGCGCCACACCGGGCCCGAGGCGGTTGACGAAGCGATTGGCGACCCGCGTCGCGATGATGTCGTTGCGAAGCCGGTGGGCGCGAATGGCATCGGCATGGGCGGTGCGCATCGGCTTCGGGAATGCCGCGAACAGATCGGGCTCGAGCAGCTTTTCGCCGGCAAGATCGAGCTTCTCGGACGCGGTCTGGAGCGCGATCTTCGAGATCGACAGAACGACGGCCAGCTCCGGCCGGGTCAGCCCGCGATTGTCCTGCCCGCGCCGGAGCAGGTCCTCGCTGGCGGCGAGGCCTTCGACCTTGCGGTCCAGCCGGCCCGACGCTTCCAGCAGCTCGATGGTGCGCACCTGGCCCGGGAGCGCCTCGGCGCCGCCGCTCTCGGCGATCGACAGCGCGAGCGTCTGGAGCCGGTTGTCCTCGAGCACCATGTCGGCGACTTCGTCGGTCATCCGGGCGAGCAGGGCGTTGCGCTTCTGCTCGGACAATTTGCCGTCGCGCATCTCGCGGTTGAGCGGGATCTTGATGTTCACTTCCTTGTCGGAGCAGTCGACACCGGCGCTATTGTCGATGAAGTCGGTATTGATCCGACCGCCGCGCTCGGCGAACTCGATCCGACCCGCCTGGGTGACGGCAAGATTGGCGCCTTCGCCGATGACCCGCGCCTTCACTTCGCTCGCGTCGGCCCGGATGGCATCGTTTCCGGTGTCGCCGACGTCGGAATCCGACTGGGCCGAGCCTTTGATGTAGGTCCCGATTCCACCAAACCAGATGAGGTCCACCGAGCTCTTGACGATCGCATTCATCAAGGTGGCGGGATCGACCGTCCCGGAGTCGATGCCGAGAGCGGCGCGCGCCTGCTTCGAAAGCGCAATCGATTTCTCGGTTCGCGGGAAAATCCCGCCGCCTGCGGAGATTTTGGACCGGTCGTAATCGTCCCAGCTCGATCGCGGCAGGTCGAACAGCCGCTTGCGCTCGGCCCAGCCTGTCGCCGCGTCGGGATTGGGGTCGATGAAGATGTGCCGGTGGTCGAAGGCCGCGACCAGCCGGATCGCGTTCGACAAGAGCATTCCGTTGCCGAACACGTCGCCCGACATGTCGCCGACGCCGACTGCGGTAATGGGATCGGTCTGGACGTCTATCCCCATTTCAAGGAAGTGGCGCTGGACGGAAATCCAGGCGCCGCGCGCGGTGATCCCCATCGCCTTGTGGTCGTAGCCGTGCGAGCCACCGCTGGCGAAAGCGTCGCCGAGCCAGAAATCATGCTCCAGGGCGATGCCGTTGGCGAGGTCGGAGAAGGTCGCGGTCCCCTTGTCGGCGGCGACCACGAAATAGGGATCGTCGCCGTCGTGGATCACGACCTGCTCGGGATGGACCACCTTGTCGTTGACGATATTGTCGGTGATCGAGAGCAAGGCGCGGATGTAGATGCTGTAGCTCGCGGTCCCCTCGGCAAGCCAGCTGTCGCGCTCGGCCGGCGGCGGAAGCATCTTGGCATAGAAGCCGCCCTTGGCGCCGGTCGGAACGATCACCGAATTCTTGACCATCTGCGCCTTTAGCAGGCCGAGCACTTCGGTGCGGAAATCGTCGCGCCGGTCCGACCAGCGAATGCCGCCGCGGGCAACCGGTCCGCCGCGCAGGTGAATACCCTCGACCCGCGGCGAATAGACCCAGATTTCGCGCCACGGCACCGGCGCGGGCAAGCCCGGGACGAGGCTCGAATCGATCTTGAAGGCGAGGGCTTCGTCGGCCGCCGGCGAGAAAGCGTTGGTTCGGATGATCGCTTCCACCAGTGCGCGCATCCGGCGCAGGATCCTGTCATCGTCGATCGAGCTGACCTTGGCGAGCGCCTCGTCGAAGGCGGACTTGCAGCGGTCGATCTCCGGCTGCCGGTTGCGGATGCCGGGCGTGTGGGAGGCCCGGAAGAGCCCGATCAGCGCGCGGGTTGCCTCGGGCGCCCGGCCCAGGGCGTCGGCGATGGTGAGCAGCCCGAACGCGCTTCCGGTCTGGCGGAGGTAGCGGAACCAGGCCCTGATCCACACGACCGCGGTCGGTTCGAGGCCCGAGAAAAGGACGAGCTGATTGAACTCGTCGTCTTCGGCGGCGCCGCCGAGCACGCAGGAGATCGCGTTCTCGATGGTCGCCGCGCGGTCGAGGATCGGATCGAGGTCCGCGAAACCGGGAAGTTCGAGCCGGAAATCGTGGATGTAACCGATCGTCCCGCCGCCGAGCGCGGTCGGCATTTCCTCGATCACGCGGAAGCCGAAATTCTCGAGCACCGGAACCGCTTCCGACAGCGGGATCAGGTCGCCGCGCCGATAGGTCTTGAGCTGAAGCTCGAAATCGCCGTGGGAGGAGCGGCACAGGCGAACGCCGCGCTCGTTCTCGTTGGCCAGCGAGGACAGGCGGATGATGTCGGATGCCGCTTCGTCCGGGCTGGTGCGCGATTTATAGCCGTCGGGGAAGGCGGGAATATAACTCAAGGCGAGCCGGGTCGCTCGCGGAAGGCCCGCCTGGGCAATCAGTTCGGCCTCGACCGCCGGGCTCCAGCCCCGAACCATCTCGACGAGCGCCGCGTCGAGTGCCTCGGTGTCGGGCATTTCCGCCGACGGATCGACCGGGAAGGTGAAGCGGATCAGCGCCAGATCGCCCTCGCCAAGCTCGACCGACCAATTGCTGATCGGCGATTCGATCTCCGATTCCAGCATCATCCCGATCGCCCGGCGCCGGGCGGTGGTGAGATCGTCGCGAGGGAGCCAGACGAAGGCGTAGAGGTGGCGGTGAAGAGCGCCGGGAAGAAGCAGCAGCTTCGGGCGCGGCCGGTCGCCGAGGCTCATCGCGGTCAGCGCGGCAGCGCGCACTTCCTCTTCGTCGAAGGAGATGAGCAGATCGTGCGGAAGCGTCGATATGACGTGGGCGAGCGCCTTTCCGGCGTGGCTCTTCGCCGAGAAGCCGAGCTGCTTGTCGAGTTTCTTCAGGCGCTCGCGAAGCACCGGAACATGCTGCGCCGAGGTGCGCAGCGCCTCGCTGGTCCAAAGGCCGGTGTGGATCGAAAGCGTTCCGTCCGGAAGCCGGACCATGACGACGTCGAGCGGAACTCGCCGGTGGACGGGCGAGATACGGTCGGCCTTGAGGATGAGGACGCTGCGCTCCTCGTCGGCGAGGTGGCGGACCGCGGCCTCGGCCGCGCCCCGGTCCCAAAGCGCCGTCTCGTTGCGCAAGATACCGAGCGCATCGTCGAGCTCGCCGTCGGGGCCGGCATGGGCATGGCCGAGAAGCGTGAAATTATTGTCGGCGAGCCAGCGGAGGAGCTCGGCGCTCTCCGGGTCGCGCTTCTGCAGGCTGTCGGCGTCCGAGTTCATCTCGGCGCGCATCGCCTTCCAGTCGTTGACCGCGCAGCGGACGTCGGAGAGCACGCGCTTGAGCTGGCGGACGAGGTCCTGCCTACCGCGTGCGTCGGCTCGGTCGAGCTCTATGTAGATGATCGATTCCGGATCGCCCTCGCCGACCTTCTCGATCCGGCCCTGGTTGTCGCGCGTGATCTCGACGATGGGATGGAGCAGCCGATGGACCGCAAGGTCGCGGGCGGCGATCGCTCCGGCGACGCTGTCGACCAGGAACGGCATGTCCTCATTGACGACGACAAGGCGCATTCGCCGGCGTCCGGCCTCGCCGCCGGTCGATTCGAGGCGGATCGCCGTCGTCTTGGGCGGACGGACCGCGGCCGCGGCTGCAATGAACTCGGCGGCCTCGCGCTGTCCCTTGCGGTCGAAGGATTCGGTCTCGCCGGGCAAGGCATTGCTCGTCAGCGCGGCGCGAATTGAATCGACCAGCGTCTTTGGCAGGCGCGGCTGAGCGGTCATTCGGGGTATTGCTCCGACACTGGTCGCGGTCGCGGCGGCCTATAGCCGTGGCCCGGCGGCGGCGACAAGGAGAGTGGGAGCTTTTTTTAAGCGCCGGCGCCGCGGATCGCGCGCTCGACCATCGCCGGGTCCTCGACGACGGCGACGACCTCATGGCCTCCCTGGTCCGACCTGCGGGTGAGAACGAGAGCGAATTCGTCGGTTGCGGGAATGTCCGCCAGGGAAAGCGGCGGCGCGCTTCGAAGCCGAGCGCGCGCGCGCTCGGCCCTGGTGTCCGGCTTCGCCTCCGGCCGCCGGGCGAGACGCTCCGCCGCGACAAGCGCCTTGAGACCGCCGGCCTGTGCTTCGATGAATGCGAGGAAACCGCCGGGCTCCACCTGCTGGCGCTCGGCGTATGACAAGGCCGCCGCATATTCGGTCAGCCGGGCCTTGTCGTAATCGATTCCGAAGACGAGCTTGACGATCGGGGTCATAGGCGCTCGGGCCTGCGGCTTGACGCCGGAATCCTCGAGAAGCTCGGCATAATCTTCCGGGCAGCTCTTGCTCGCCACCGCAAAATCATAGGCCGAGGCGAGCGCATGGTAGAGCGCTTCGCGGCTCCGGCCTTCGGCGGCCTTGACCGCCTCGACGCTCTCGCGGGCCGCCCACAGTCTGTCGGCGAGCGCTGCGTCCTCGTCCAGCTCGAAGCTCGGCAGATCGACCGCCGGTCCTTCGATTGACGTGTCAGGCGCGAAGCTTTGGGTGAGTTCGAGCGGCTCGTCGAAATCGGGCTCGGGTTCCACTTCCAGCGGTCCGACCGCGACAGGTGCCGCGACCGGGGCCGTTTGCTCGCCCTGCTCGACTGTCTTCCAGTTGATCACGCCATAGATGAAGTCGATCGTGTCGCCGTCGGACGAGAACGGCATTAGGATTCCGCGGTAGCAGATGTTCTCGCGGCGCTGGTTGACGAATTCGGCCTCGAACCCGACCGGCGCCCGGTTGGCGATGATCTGCATATAATGGTCGGTGAGCCGTGACAGCAGCGATCGGCTCGGCACGTTGTCGATGGTCTGGATGTCGTCGGTTATCCCGCACTCTTCGCGGATCGCCGCGCCGACGTAGGGGGTCGCGGGATTTTCGGGGCTGCTGGTGAAATCGAGGAGCACGCTGTGCGGAGCAAAATCCGACAGGTCGCCCGGTTCCAGATCTTCTATGGAGGGGTAATCCCGCCCGTCGAGCAGCGAAACCCAGTAATTATAGGCGCGCACGTGCATCCGCCGCTCGTCGGTGCCGATGGCGGCGACGCTCGACTGGTCCGGCGCGGCGGCCTCGCCGGCCGGCTCGAATTCGCTCGGAAAATCGCGCAAACTGTCCATACAAGAGGCCCCATTCCTCCGCGTTGGTGGAGAAATGCCCTGTCGCGGTTACCAAAGCGTTAACCTTATCCGTTCAGCCGGGCCGGCGAGAGTTGCGCTTGCCCGCCGCAATGGCGGCTGTTAGGGCGGCGCCGCCGCGGACCGATGGCCCGCGCGCCTTGCGACAATGCCGCTTTAGCTCAGCTGGTAGAGCACATCATTCGTAATGATGGGGTCGTGGGTTCGAGTCCCCCAAGCGGCACCGTCGCCTTCGCTCGTGGCTGGGCTATAGAGCCGCCATGAATCCGGCTTCGGCAATGACGATCATCGGCGCTGGCGCTATCGGCGGCTGGGTCGCCGCCCGGCTTGCGCTTTCGGGCGCGGACGTATCGGTCGTCGCCCGCGGCGAGACCTTGCGCGCGATTGGCGCGGACGGCCTGAAGATCACCGAAGCGGGCGAAACGTCCTCGGTGGACGTAGCGGTGACGGACGATCCCGCCACTCTAGGGGAGCAGCAGATCGTCGTCCTCGCGGTGAAGGCGCCGGCGCTCGCCGACGCCGCGCTCGCGGCGCGCCAGTTGATCGGGGCGGAGACGGCGATCCTGCCGATGCTGAACGGCGTCCCCTGGTGGTTTACCGGCGATCGCCTCGCTTGCGTCGACCCGAATGGAGCAATCGCCGCCTCGATCCCGGTCGAACAGGTCATCGGCGGCGTCGTCCATGCCAGCTGCTACCGCGAGGCGCCGAACCACGTCGTCGTCAAGCATTCGGACAAGATCCTGATCGGCGAGCCGCAGGGTGGAACCAGCGAGCGTATCGCGCGCCTGTTCGGCTTGCTCGATCACGCCGGGCTTCGGCCAGACCGGACCGGCAACATCCGCCGCGCCATCTGGTATAAATTGTGGGGCAATGCGACGATCAATCCCTTGTCCGCGCTGACCCGGTCGACCGCCGACAAGCTGCTCGACGATCCGGCGATCCGCGGCCTGATGGCCGAAGCAATGGACGAGCTCGCGGCGATCGGCGCGGCGATCGGTTGTCCGATCGAAGAGAGCGCAGAGGACCGAATGGCGGTGACTGCACGGCTCGGCGCCTTCAAGTCATCGATGCTCCAGGACGTCGAGGCGGGGCGGCCGATCGAGCTTGAGTCCCTGCTTGGAGCGCCGCGCGAGATTGCCGGAACGGTGGGCGTGCCGACTCCGCAGCTCGACCGAATCTACGCGATGACCCGGCTGATGGGTAAAAACCTCGGACTGCTCTAGCTCGCGCCGACCACGCGACCCACACATTCGCCGAAGCCGATCCGGACGGCGCCTTCGCCCTCGCACCAGGCGCGAAGGGTCACTTCGTCGCCATTCTCGAGGAAGCTTCGCGTTTCGCCGCCTGGAAGCTCGACCGGCTGCTTGCCGCCACGGCTGATCTCCAGAAGCGAGCCAAGGCCGTCGTCGCTGTCCGTCGAAAGCGTGCCCGTGCCGATGAGATCGCCGGGCTGAAGATTGCAGCCGTTGGACGCGTGGTGGGTGACGATCTGCGCCGCGCTCCAGTACATCGCCGCCGACGCGGTGCCCCGCGACAGCACATGCGCGGGCAGGCCTTCGTCGCGCATTTTCGCGGTCGAAAGCGTCGCCTCGATCTGGATCGCGAAAGACGTGTCGCTTGCGCTGGCGAGATGGGGAAGCGGCTCGGGATCGCCTTGCGGGCGCGGCGGCATCGGGACTCGGAACGGTTCGAGCGCTTCGGCGGTGACGATCCAGGGCGAAACGCTGGTCAGGAAATTCTTGGCAAGGAACGGGCCGAGCGGCTGATATTCCCAGGCCTGGAGGTCGCGCGCCGACCAGTCATTGAGCAGGCACCATCCGGCGATATGCTCGTCGGCCTCGCCGATGGGGATCGGCTCGCCGAGGCTATTGCCGCGGCCGATCCACAGGCCGAGCTCCAACTCATAGTCGAGCCGCCGGCTCGGGCCGTATTCCGGCGAGTCGGCGTCCGGGGGCTTGCGCTGCCCCGATGGACGGATCACCGGCTCGCCCGAAGAGCGAACCGAGCTCGCCCGCCCGTGATAGCCGATCGGCACATATTTATAGTTGGGAAGCAGTGGATTGTCGGGCCTGAACTGCTTGCCGACATTGGTCGCGTGATGAATGCCGACGTAGAAATCCGTGTAGTCGCCGATCAGGCAGGGCACGTGCATCCTGACCTCGCTCTGACCGATCAGGCGCGGCTCGATATCGTCTCGATAGCGCTCGTCGCTGAGCAATTCGGACAGGCGCTGGCGAAGCTCGCGATGCGCCTGGCGGCCGCGCGCCAGCCAGCCGTTGAGGACCGGCTGCGACAGGTCGCGGCGCCAGTCCTCGTCGAGGAGGTCGTCGATTGCAGCCAGATCGAGAATGTAATCGCCGATCGCCACGCCCGGGCGCCGGCGGCCCTTCGACTCGGAGAATATCCCGACGGGCAGGTTCTGCACCGGAAAGTCGCTCCCGGCGCCTGCTCCCGCCACCCAGCTTTTGAGAGAAGGATCGTGGGTTTCGTCGATCACGGCAGCTTGGCCTTGGGGAAACCGGCCCAGGCTTGGTCGTAATCGCTCTGCGCGCGGTCGAGCGCGAAGCGGGTCGGGCGATAGGGCCAGCAGGTCTCGACCATGAAGGCCAGACTATTGTCGATCTTCGCCGGTTTCAGCTCGGCGGCGCTGGCCTTTTGCCAGCTGTCGAGATCGGGTCCGTGTCCGCTCATGACATTGTGAAGGCTAAGGCCGCCGGGCGCGAACCCCTCCGCCTTGGCATCATAGGCACCGTGGATCAGGCCCATCGCCTCGCTCATCACATTGCGGTGGAACCAGGGCGGCCGGAATGTGTCCTCGGCGACCATCCAGCGCGGCGGGAAGATCACGAAATCGGCGTTGGCGCGGCCGGGCACGTCGCTTGGGGAGGTCAGAACGGTGAAGATCGACGGATCCGGATGGTCGAAGCTGATCGTCCCGATCGTGTTGAAGCGCGCGAGATCGTATCGCCAGGGCGCGTAATTGCCGTGCCAGGCGACGACGTCGAGCGGCGAATGATCGAGGGTCGTCGTCCACAGCGAACCGAGCGACTTCTGGACGACCTCGGTCGGCTCGTCCCTGTCCTCGAACCAGGCGACCGGAGTTTCGAAATCGCGCGGGTTGGCGAGGCCATTGGAGCCGATGGGACCGAGTTCCGGCAGCCGGAACGGCACGCCCTGATTTTCGGCGACATAGCCGCGGCTTTCGCCCTCGACCTCGACCCGGAACTTGATCCCGCGCGGGACAAGACCGGCCGAGCCCGGCGCAAGCTCCATTCGCCCGAGCTCGGTGGAAATCCGAAGCGTGCCCTGCTGCGGGATGATCAGCAATTCGCCGTCCGCATCGACGAACACGCGGCCGTCCATGCTCTTCGACGCATGGTAAAGGTGAACCGCGACGCCTTCGAGATCGGCGGGGTCGCGGTTGGCGAGCATGGTGACCAGACCGTCGATGAAATCCCTTCCCTCCGGCAGGTCGGCGGGCGGATCCCAGCGCAGCCGGTTGGGCGGCAGCGGCTCGTCGACCGTGCCCGGCGCGAATAAAGGCGCGCCCTGGTAGCGGGTGAATGGCCGGTGGTCCGCGGTCGGGCGCATCCGGTAGAGCCAGCTTCGCCGGTTCTCGTGGCGCGGGGCGGTGAACGGGCTTCCCGAAAGCTGCTCGGCGTAAAGGCCGAAAGGCGGACGCTGCGGCGAATTGCGGCCCTTGGGGAGCGCGCCCTCGACCGCTTCGCTTTGGAAGTGGCCGCCGAAGCCGGTCATGTAATCAAGGCCGCTCATCATCGCGCCGGTTACTGGCTTAGCGGCGCAAACTCAAACGGGCGCAGCCCCGGTGAAGGAGCTGCGCCCGAGCCGCGCGGGACTCGCCTACCGCGCGTGAGCTTGCGAGCGCCGCGTCTTAAGCGGCGGCTACGACTGGTTGACGTTGACGTCGATCGAATTGGGGACGTTGATGTCGGTTCCGGCATCTCCGCTCAGTCCGAGCTGGGCGCGGAACACCCACAACAGCACCAGAACGACGATGATCAGCAGGACGATCGCGAGAACGCCGCCTCCTCCGCCGCCTCCGCCGTCGCGGTCGATAATGGTCGTATGCTCGGTATCAGTATCCCGATCGTCGGCCATTTTTCAGTTCCTCCCTGTTGAGTCCTGTTTGAGTTGCGAAACGAACGAACGCCTTCGGACGCGGTTCCGCATGGACGTTTCGCAAGGAACCTTCGCGCTGTGTCGCGTTGAGAAGGCATGAAAAAGCACAAAAGACTTCTTCGACTGCCGATCGGAAGCATCGCGATGATGCTCGCGATGGTCGCCTGCAGCTCGCAGACGCCGCCGGCGCAGGACGAAAATCTCGCCACCACGACCGTCACCAGCGAAACCGCTTCGCCTGCCGCTCCGGTCGACGACAGCGGCAATTCCGCGGTGCCTTCCGGCGCGCCCGGCACTCCGGGCGGGCTCCCGGACGACCGGACTCCGCTCGAAGAGCCCAACGGGCCGATTGACGCCAAGAGCGCCGAAGCCGCGGGCCAGGTCGTCCAACGCTACGGCGGGCTCCTCGAGCAGCGCAAATTCGCCGAGGCCCGGCGATTGTGGGGCAATGGCGGAGAGGCGAGCGGTCAAAGCGAAGCCGAGTTCGTCGCCAGGTTCGACAAATATGCAACTCTCCATTCGGAGGTCGGGCGACCGCGCGACATGGAGGGCGCCGCCGGCTCCATCTACATCACCGTCCCGTTCCGGCTGTTCGGGACATTGAAGGGCGGCGGTGCGTTCAATTCGGTCGGGCCGCTGACATTGCGGCGGGTCAACGACGTGCCCGGATCGACCGAGGAGCAGCGCCGCTGGCACATTTATCAAAGCGGGCTAAACCCGCGTCCGTAAACCAGGATAAATTGGAAGGAGAATGCAGATGAGCCGTCTCGACGATATTCGCGAGCATATGCAGGTGATCGACGCCGAAGGCGCGCCGATTGGTAAGGTCGACAAGATCGAGGGCGACCGGATCAAGCTGACCCGGGAAAGCTCGAGCGCCGGAGTCGGAAGCCACGAAGGGCATCACCATTTCATTCCGGCCGGGCTCGTCGCCGATATCGAGGGCGACACCGTCCGCCTGTCGGCCCGCGCCGACGCGCTCGAAGCGATCTTCGAGACGGAAGAGGGCGGCCAGCCGACCTGAGTGGGCTCAGGCCGAATCTTCGGCCGGGACAGCGCTGACCAGATAGTTGAGCCTCAAATCGTCGCTGAGGTGGAGGCCTCGCGTCGGCGACCAGGCGACTCCTTCGACGTCGATGCATTTGAGGCCGGCGTCGGCGAGCAGCTGCTTCATCCGGTCGGGACCGATGAACTTGTCGAAATCGTGGGTGCCCTTCGGGACCGCTCCGACCGCCTCCGCGACGCCAATCGTCAGAAGACGCGACCAGGCCGTCTTGTTCGGCGTCGACAGGATAATCAGGCCGCCGGGCGCCAGCCGCGCCGAGAGCGCGCGGATGAACGCCGCCGGATCGGCGACATGCTCGACGACCTCGAGCGAGGTTACGAGGTCGAACGTGCCATCCATCTCCTCGACCGCGGCGACTCGATAGTCGATCTCCAGTCCCTGGCCGCGGGCATGCAGGTCGGCCGCGGCGATCAGCTCGGGCGCCGCGTCGACGGCAGTGACCTTTGCCCCGAGCCTCGCCAGCGGCTCCGCCAGAAGCCCGGCGCCGCAGCCGACGTCGAGCGCGCTCTTCCCTTCCAGGGGCCGGAAGCCGTGCTCGTCGAGCGACCAGTGCTGGTCGACCTGGTCGCGGATATAGGCGAGCCGGACCGGATTGAGCCTGTGAAGCATCGCCTCGGACCCCTTCGGGTCCCACCAGTCGCCGGCATGCGCCGCGAACTGCGCGACCTCGCCCGGAACCACTGACGAACTTGTCTCGGCCATGGCCGCCTCCTAACAGGGCGCGCCGGTCAGCCCAAGGAGCAACGCTCTCCACATGCCCCGTATCGTGATGAAATTCGGCGGCACGTCGATGGCCGGAATCGAGCGAATCCGGAATGTCGCGGAGCGAGTGCTTCGCGAAGCGAAGGGCGGCAACGAGGTTCTGGTGGTCGTGTCCGCAATGGCCGGTGAAACCGACCGGCTTGTGCAGCTTTGCCGCGAGGCCGCTGCCCTCCACGACGCGCGCGAATATGACGTCGTCGTCGCGAGCGGCGAGCAGGTCACGGCGGGGCTTCTCGCCATGACGCTCCAGAACATGGGGTTCGAGGCGCGAAGCTTCATGGGCTGGCAGCTGGTCAAGGCGTCGGGAGTACACGGCAACGCCCGGGTCGACGCGGTCGAGAGCGGTCTCCTCGACGAGGCGCTGTCGGGCGGGACGGTCGCGGTCATCCCCGGCTTCCAGGGCGTGTCGGGGGAAGGGCGGCTTGCGACTCTCGGTCGCGGTGGTTCGGACACCAGCGCGGTCGCGATCGCCGCCGGAGTCCGTGCCGACCGCTGCGACATCTACACCGACGTCGACGGCGTCTATACGACCGATCCCCGGATCGTTCCTCGCGCACGCAAGCTCGACGCGATCACGTTCGAGGAAATGCTCGAGCTTGCCGGGGTCGGCGCCAAGGTGCTTCAGCCGCGCTCGGTCGGGCTGGCGATGCGCGAGAATCTGCCGCTCCGGGTACTGTCCGCTTTCGAGGACAGGCCGGGAACGCGGGTCGTCGCCGAACTTTCAGGAGCGGACATGGAAAGAAACGAGATCGCGGGAATCGCCGCCGACCGGAACGAGGCTCGGGTCACACTGACCGAAATCGCCGACAAGCCGGGAACCGTTGCCGCGGTAATGGGCCCGCTCGCCGAGGCCGGAATCTCCGTCGACATGATGGTTCATGCCGCCACGCGCGCGGGACAGGCGAGCGATCTGACCTTCACCGTGCCGCGCGCCAACCTGGCACAAGCGCAATCGGTGATCGAGACGGGCAGGGATTCGATCGGCTATGGCGAGATGCTGACCGACGGTTCGGTTGCGAAGGTCAGCATCGTCGGGGTCGGCGTGCGCTCAAACCCGCAGCTTGCCGCGACGATGTTCGAGACCCTGGCGGAGCGCGGGATAAACCTGCTCGCCATCTCCGCTTCGGAGATCAAGGTCAGCGCACTGGTCGCCGAAAGCGAGCTCGAGCTCGCGGTTCGGGTGCTCCACACCGCCTTCGGCCTCGACGACAATGCCGCGCCCAAAGGGGCGGCGGCGTGAGCGGCGAGGGGCTGATCCCCGAACATCGCGCGGTTCATCCCGGCGCTGGTCGCGCGAGGCTGAAGGAATTGATGCACCGCGGGACCGAATTCCTCGGCTGCGAATGGGCGATCATGGGCGGCGCGATGAGCTGGGTCTCCGAGCGCAACCTCGTGTCCGCGATTTCCAACGCAGGCGGGTTCGGAGTCATCGCCTGCGGCGCCATGGGCCCCGAGCTTCTCGACACCGAAATAGCCGAGACGAAGGCGAGAACGTCGCGCCCGTTCGGAGTCAATCTCATCACTATGCACCCGCAGCTCAATGAGCTGATCGACGTCTGCGCGAAGCACCATGTCGGTCATGTCGTTCTCGCCGGCGGGCTTCCGCCGGGCTCGGCGATGGAGAAGATCAAGGCCAACGGCGCGAAGCTGATGGCTTTCGCCCCGGCGCTCGCGCTTGCCAAAAAGCTGATGCGCTCGAATGTCGACGCTTTGGTTATCGAGGGCATGGAGGCGGGCGGCCATATCGGCCCGGTCTCGACATCGGTGCTGGCGCAGGAAATCCTTCCGAAGGTCAGCCACGACATTCCGGTGTTCATCGCCGGCGGCATCGGCCGCGGAGAAGCGATTGCCGCCTATCTCGAAATGGGCGCGGTCGGGGTTCAGATCGGCACCCGCTTCGTCTGCGCCAACGAGAGCATCGCACATCCCAATTTCAAGAAAGCGTTCATTCGCGCCTCCGCGCGAGACGCGATCCTTTCGGTGCAGATCGACCCGCGCTTGCCGGTGATTCCGGTCCGGGCGCTCAGGAACAAGGAGACCGAGCGCTTCGCCGCCAAGCAGCGCGAGGTCGCCGACCTTCTCGACAAGGGCGCCGTCGAAATGGCCGAGGCGCAGCTTCAGATCGAGCATTATTGGGCGGGCGCGCTCCGCCGGGCGGTGATAGACGGCGACTGCGAAACCGGGTCGGTGATGGCCGGCCAGTCGGTCGGGATGGTGACCCGCGAAGAGCCGGTCGAAGAGATTATCCGTGAGCTGGTCGACGAGGCCGCGGCGGCGCTCGAAAGCCGGGGTTAGGGTCGCCGATCCAGCCGGTCGGCCAGGCGTAGCGCCAACGCGACGATGGTCAGGGTCGGATTGGCCCAGCCGCTGGTCGTGAAGACCGATCCTCCGGCGACGTGGAGGTTGGCGTATCCGTGGACCCGGCAGTCGGAGTCGACGACTCCCTGCGCCGGGTCGCTGCTCATCCGGGTGCCACCGAGCTGGTGGTAGTTGGCTAGCGGATGATTGCCCACCGTCGGATCGACCGGCCATCGCGGGCCGGACTCCGACAGCCAGGCGCTCGGGGTCGCCGAGCCCCAGCCGAGCCGCCCGAACTCCTCGTCGATCGTCTCGGCCATGACGAGCGCCGTGTGCTTGTCGATATCGGTCATCTGCCAGTCGAGGTCGGCGCGGCGGTTGCCGAGCGCGTCGAGCTCGCCCGACAGCAGAACCCGGCTCTCCGGATTGGGCGCCTGTTCGCCGCGCATGATCGCGTAGAGGCCGGTGATGCCCCGATTGGCGCGCCAGCGTTCGACCGAGCTTCGGACCTCTCGATGGATCCACGCCCTGACTCCGCGATAGAGATGATCGAGCATGCGCCCGCGCCGGTTCGGCGACACCGAGTGAAGAACGTTCTGGTAAATCCTGTTGCCGATCGCGACGCCCCTTGAAGGGTCGCGCTGAAGCTTGAAGGTGACGATGCTGTTCAAGGCCTTGCGATCGCGCTGCGCTTCGTCGGCGAGGCGAAGCGCGGGGGCCAAAGGTACCGATCCCGGCACGAAGCGCTTCTGGAACATCGACCAGATGTGGAAGGCTTGGCGCGTGTCGATCCTCGCAATCCGGCCGGCGGGATGTTCCATGAAAAAGCGGCCGACCTGATTGTGCTTGTTGCCGACACCGTGCCGTTCGACGTCGTTTGAAACGAGCAGGAGCCGGCTGTTCTCGATCGCCCCGGCTGCGAGGACATAGTGTTTGGCGCGTACTGCCTGGACTTTCCCGCCGATTGGCTGGACCGCGATATGATCGATCGAATTGGCGTTCGGACTGGCCTGCAGCTTCACCACATTGGCGTGAAGCAGGATTCGCACCCTGGGGTCCTCGAACAAGTCGCTGGCGCGATCGGCGGTGAACCGCTCGCTGAGCTCGTCGAAACGCCACAGCTTCACGTCGAGTTTCGCCGGATCGAGCCCGGGGTCGTCGAGGCCCAGCTCCTTCCAGACCTCTTCTTCGTAATTGAACCGTTCGAGATCGAAGATCCGGTGAGCCTCGCGGTAGAATGGGTCGAGGTCGGTCCGCCGGATCGGCCAGCCGCTGTGCGGCACCCAAGAGCGCGGCTCGAAATCGATCGGGTCCATGAGCGCGCACCGGCCGCCCCAGATGGCCACTGTGCCGCCGAAGAAGCGCAAGCGCGATTTGTCGAGCTCGTAATAGGGCATCCCGACATTGGCGCCCTCGTAAAGCTGTTGCGTAGCCGCTTCGTAATCGAGCCCGCCGCTTTCGAGCAGGCACACCTCGTGGCCCAGCCGGCTGAGCTTCCGGGCCAGGGTGATCCCTGCCGCGCCGGCACCGACGATGCAGATTTCGAACGGGCCTTCCGCCGCGCCGGGTTCGTTCCGAAGGTCGATCAGCATTGCCGCGCCGTTAGCGCCTAGGCAGCCTTGCGCCTATCCCCGCTCATGGTCTGCTGCCACCAGCAGCTGAACATCGCGATTGCGAACAATGTCCGGCCGTGGTTCGCAAGGCCCGCCTCATGCTCCTCGAACAATCGATCGACGACGCCGGGCCGCAGGTATCCGCTTCGCCTTGCGCCGCTGTCGTTCCATGCCTCCCGGGCGAAGATCGCGAAGTCGCTCTTGAACCAGTCGGCGAAAGGAATCTGGAATCCCAACTTGCGCTTGCTCAGCGCCGCCGCCGGCACCCACGGCTCGATCGCCTTGCGAAGTGCGACCTTGCCGAGGCCGCCGCGCAATTTCATCCGCGTCGGCATGGTCAGCGACCAGTCGACGAACTCGCGCGAAAGGAACGGCACGCGCGCTTCGAGCGAATGGGCCATGCTGCTGCGGTCGAGGCGATTAAGAAGCGAGGCCGGCATATGGAAGGTCAGGTCCGCGAGCATCAGCTGGTCGAGCGGCTGGAGCTCGCGAGCACCATCCCAGCCGAAATATTCCTTTTCGAGCTGGTCGTAGCCGCCGGACTCCTTGTCTCTTCCGAGCAGGTTTTCTTCGTAGAGCGTCGCCCGCAATCCGGGCGTCGAAATCTGCGTTGCCGCGAAAAAGCGCTGGTAGCTGCTGCCCAGAAGCGCCGAATCGCGAAATCGGCGCGCGTTCTGGATTTGGTAATTCCACTTCGACGAACCGGTTCGCGGCAGATGGTCGAGCAGGTTCGCCAATCGCCCGGAAGCCCGAATCCAAGGTGCGGCGCGCGCCGCTCGAAGCGCGGTGCGCTGACGTTTGTACCCGGCGAAAATCTCGTCTGAGCCTTCGCCGCACAGCACCACCTTCACGTGGTTCGCGGCGAAGCGCGAAAGATACCAGATCGGAAGCGCGGCGGTCGCGGCGCACGGCTCGTCGAAGCTCGCCTGGACCATCGGCAGCACATCGCCTGCGGCGGCGGGTTGCAAGGGCAACAGATGATGCTCGACGCCGAGATGGCGAGCCACGGATTCCGCGGCGGCTGTTTCGTCGACCGACGTTCCCGGAAAGCCGATGGTGAACGCCTTGATCGGCTGGTCGGAAACCCGGCGCATCGCCGCTGCGATCGCGCTCGAATCCACGCCGCCCGAAAGGAAAGCGCCGACCGGCACGTCGGCGAGCATATGGCGCTTGACCGTATGCAGAAGCTGCGATCGGGTTTCCTCGATCCACTGCTCGTCGGACAAGCTGTCATCGGGTCGAAATTGCGGCCGCCAATAGCAATTCAGCTGGCGATCCCTCGGACCGATCTTGAGGCTGTGCCCGGGCGGCAGGCTGTGCGCCTGCCGGTAGATCGAGCGCGGCGGAAGCACGTGGCCGAAGCTGAAGAAATCGCTGACCGAGCGCTCATCTATGTCCCAATCGTGATCGGGAAGGGACCGCAGCGCGCGGATTTCCGACCCGAATGCAATGCCGCCGTTCTGCTCGCTGAGGTAAAGCGGTTTGATCCCCAGCGGGTCGCGGGCAAGCGTCAGGGTCCGGGTTTCGCGATCCCAGATCGCGACCGCGAACATTCCGTCCAGTCGAAGCCAGCAATCGTCGCCCCAGGCTGCATAGCTCGCCAGCAAGGTCTCGGTGTCGCTGTGGGTTTCGAATCGGGCTCCCGCCGCCTCCAGCTCCGGACGAAGGTCGAGATGATTGTAGATTTCGCCGTTGAAGACGATTGAGTAGCGGCCGTCGGGCGTGAACATCGGCTGATGGCCATGTTCGACGTCGATGATGCTGAGCCGGCGCATGCCGAATCCGAAATCGCCGTCGGCGTAGGTCCCGCTGTCATCCGGCCCGCGGTGGACGATGGTGTCGCACTGCGCCGTGATCACGGCCTCGGAAACTCTGTCGCCCGATCTTCGATACCATCCGGCAATGCCGCACATTTGGCTGGTTCTCACTTGCTGCGAACGCGTTCTTAAGATGGTTGCGCGGCTGCGCAAGGATGCTGCTCTCGCGGGCGCGACCGGGCTTTGCTATGGGTCCACAATGCGTCCGTTGCCGACGTTTATTGGTTGCGTCCTCGCGCTCGCGACCTGTGCATGCACGGCGCGGCCGTTCGAGCAGGCAACAGCCATGAACCCGACCAGCTGTGACGTGCAGATTTACTTCGGCAGCTATGCGACGGGAATTGACAGGGCTGCCGCTGCGACGGTTCATCAACTCCTCGGGAGCGATCCCGCCGTCGCGGAGGTAAGTCGCTCGCCGTCTGGAATGGAGGGAGACTATACGCTCTGCGCACATACGACGTCGGCAGAGGCTGCGGCCTCCCTCTTCGAGCGACTGATAGGGGCCCTTCCAGGGCCGGTAACCGCCCCGATTTCCGTGACCGGACCGAACGGCAGTTATTCGGCGCCTGTCCGTTGAATGCTGATCTCTCGGCTTACCCGTTGGTTGGTGCGCTCCAACGATAATCACTTGATTTAACGGAACCCTAACGACGCCCCCGCCGGTTTCGAACCCTTCGACAGAAGGGAAATTGCCGATGATCAGGGATCGCCACTTGGGTTTATTCGACGGATATTCGCGCGCGTTTTCCGATATTCAGCTGTTCAGGAAGGCTACCGACGCCTTCGTCCCCGACGGCGTAGGCGGCGAGCTCAAGGCCAGCCCGCTGTCCACGATCCTGATCCTCAGCCCCGATAACGTGCCGGACAACATCGTCACCACCAGCAGTGTCGAGGTCGACGGCGCTCACATCATCTCGACAATCAACACGATCGGCGACCAGGATTTCTACCGGGTCGAGCTCGAAGGCGGCCGAACGTACGACATCGGCGAATATCTGGTTGTCGCCGGTCCCAGCGGCGTTCCGCTCTCGGATGCCTATCTGGAGATTTACGACGCGAACGGGAACTTGCTCCAGTCGGAGGACGGGGGCGGACCGAACACCCCGTCCGGACTCGACGCTCTGATGACCTTCATGCCGGAGGATAGCGGGACTTACTACATCAACGCGCGCGCCTTCGATCAGGACGGCACGAACGGCACCACGGGCGATGCGGTCGGCGACTACGAACTGTTCGTCACCGACGTAACCGACCAGCCCCATTATGTGCCTTATTACGACGTCGACAGCCCGCTCAACTCGATCGACTGGGGAACGCAGGTCGACCGGACTTCGCGAAATCCGGATGGCGAGGAAGGACCGAGGCCCACGGGCAATGCCTATACCGGCGTCGGCTGGAACCCTTACGGGATCGAAGGCAAGAACGTCATCAGCGTCTATTTCGCCAAGACCGGCGAAATTTTCATCGACGAGGACCCGACTACACCCGGCTCGACGGACACGATGGTCGCCAGAGGGCTCGTCGAATGGGAGTATGACGCGTTCTGGAACGCACTGCACCTCTACGAGCAGGTGGCCGACGTGGTCTTCGTCGAGGTCGACAGTCGAGCCGAGGCCGACTTCAAGATCATCACCTATAACGGCACGCCGGGCGCGGGCGCGTCGCTGCTCGGCCGAATGAGCCCGCCGGGCGAAGAGAACGAAGGCCAGGCCGAGTTCAACGCCGGCGACGTCCGCTGGACCGAGGAAGGCCTGCAGCCGGGCGGCTTCTATTTCCCGACCCTCATCCACGAGCTCGGCCACGGCATGGGCATGGCGCATCCCCACGATGACGGCGGCCATTCGAGCATCATGCGCGGTGCCGGCGGCGGGACCGCCGGGATCGGCGGCGGCCTCGGCGACTATAATCTCAGCCAGCAGGTCTTCACCGTCATGTCCTACAACGACGGCTGGCAGACGTCGCCTTACGGAATGCCGCGTTCGGGCGGCCTGACCGGCACCGAAGTCGACCATTTCGGCTGGGTGGCGTCGCTGAGTCCGCTCGATATCGCGGTCATCCAGGACAAATATGGTGTCAACGAGGACACCGCCACGGGCGACGATTCCTATGTCTTGAAGGACGTCAATGCCGCCGGCACCTTCTATTCGTCGATCTGGGATTCGGCCGGCACCGACGAAATCGTCTACGGCGGCGCTCGCGACGCCAGCATCGATCTCCGCCCGGCGACCCTTCAATATGAGGAAGGCGGCGGCGGTTGGGTGTCCTACGCTTACGGAATTTACGGTGGCTTCACCATCGCCAATGGCGTCACGATCGAAAACGCGCGCAGCGGTTCCGGAAACGATGTCCTGATCGGGAACGACGCCGCGAACGTCCTGTCTTCGGGCGCGGGCGGGGACAGGCTGACAGGCAATGGCGGCGACGACGTGCTGATAGGCGGCGCCGGCACCGATACGCTGACCGGCGGAGCGGGCGCGGACACCTTCCGTTTCGATTCGCTCGCCGACAGCTCGGTCGGTACCGGCCGCGACGTCATTGCCGACTTCGTGCACGGGAGCGACAAGATCGACTTCGGCGCTCTCGGAGCGAGCACGTTCGTCGGCAACGCAGCCTTTTCCGGCGCCGCTGGGGAGGTGCGGGCGGCGTCATTTACCGGAACGACGATCGTGGAAGTCGATTCCGACGGCGATGGAAGCGCCGACCTGCAGGTCGAGCTCGCCGGGGCCGTTTCGCTTGATTCGCGCGATTTCGTCGATCTCGTTGGCGCTGCTTCCGGCGCGGGTGACTCCCTGTACGGTACAGCCGGTGCCGACAGCATTTCGGGTCTCGGCGGCAACGACACGATGTTCGGGTTCGGCGGTGACGATTTCCTCGACGGTGGTTCGGGGAACGATGTCCTCGTCGGCGGGTCCGGCCGTGACGAGCTGACCGGCGGCGGCGGCCTTGACCGGTTCCGCTTCGACAGTGTGAGCGACAGCGCTTCGGGCGCGGCCGATCGGATCGTCGATTTTCAGCAGGGGTTCGATCGCATCGACGTCAGCGATCTTGGCCTGACGTTCATGGGCCGGGCGAAATTCTCCGGGTCCTCCGGCGAGCTCCATTACCTTCGATCGCATGATTACACGCTGGTCGAGGCCGATCTGAACGGCGATCAAATCGCCGATTTCCAGATCGAACTTGACGGCGCGTTGCGGCTGGGCACGACGGACTTCCTTCTCTGATCGAGTTTCGGCCGACAGGGCAGTGATCGACGGGGCCGCTCCACCGGGCGGCCCCGTCTTTGTGACCGAAGGCGCCGCGTGACATGGGCGCGGCGCATCTGATAGCGCGGTCGGATGCCGTTGACCGCCGCCGCGTCCGCCCGCGAAATCCTGACGGGCCTTCACGATGTCATGGCGAGCCGCGGCTCGGCGCAGTCGAAGCTCGACAAGGTCGTCGATCTCATCGCCGAGAAGATGAAGAGCGAGGTCTGCTCGATCTATCTCCTGCGCGACAACAAGCTCGAGCTTTACGCGACCCACGGCCTTCGCAAGCAGGCGGTTCACGTCACCCGGCTCAAGCTCGGCGAAGGCCTGGTCGGATCGATCGCCGCCGAGGGCCGGATCCTCAACCTCGCCGAAGCGGCCAGCCATCCCGAGTTCGTCTATCGGCCGGAGACCGGCGAGGAGCGTTATCACAGCTTCGCCGGCGTTCCGATCATCTATCGCGAGAGCCCCATCGGCGTCTTGTCCGTTCAGCACGCCGACCCGCGCCGCTATGCCGATGTCGAGATCGAGGCGCTTCAGACCGTGGCGATGGTCCTGTCCGAGCTGATCGCCGGCGCCCGGCTTGTGGACGGCGCCAGGCGCGGGCGGATTCGCGGCAGCGCCGGGCCGCTTCGATTGATCGGGCTCAAGCTGGTCGCCGGGATGGCCAAGGGCCAGGCGGTCTTCCACGAGCCGCGAGTGGTGGTCGAGCACACCGTCGCCGACGACATCGAGGCGGAGCGCGAGCGTGTCTATTCGGCGTTTCGGAAAATGCGCGAGCAGATCGACAACATGGCTCGCGAGGCGGAGTTCGGGACCATCGGCGAGCATGCCGAAATCCTCGAGACCTACCGCATGTTCGCCTATGACGAAGGCTGGTCGCGCAGGATCAACGAGGCGATCGATTCCGGCCTGACGGCAGAGGCCGCCATCGAGCGGGTGCAGCAGCGAACCCGCGCCCGGATGCGCGAGATCGATGACCCCTTGCTCCAGGAGCGCATGCACGACCTGGAGGACTTGTCGAACCGGCTGCTTCGGATCGTTTCGGGCCGGATGGGCACCGCCGCCCAGACCGGCCTCGCCCACGACACGGTTCTGATAGCGCGCAACCTCGGTCCCGCCGAGCTTCTCGAATATGACAAGCGCCGGCTCAAGGCGGTGGTCCTCGAGGAGGGTTCGCTGACCTCGCACATGACCATCGTTGCCAGGGCGATGGGCGTGCCTGTGATTGGGCGCCTCCCCGACATCCGCCATATCGTCGAGGAAGGGGACACCATCCTGGTCGACGGCGACAATGGGACCGTCATGGTCCGCCCGTCGAAGACGCTTTCGGGCAATTTCGACCAGCGCATGACGCTGAGCAAGAAGCGCCGGGCGAAGTACGAAGCGATCCGTTCCCTGCCCGCGCAAACACAGGACGGTCTCGACGTCAGCGTGATGATGAACGCCGGGCTCGCCGAGGACGTGGCGTCGATGGACCTCACCGGCGCGGACGGGATCGGCCTGTTCCGGACCGAGTTCCAGTTCCTCGTTTCGGCGACGATGCCCGGGCGCGAGAGCCAGCTCCGGCTTTACCGCCGGGTGCTCGAAGCCGCGGGCGACAAGCCGGTCGTGTTCCGTACCCTCGACATCGGCGGCGACAAGGCGCTCCCCTATTTGTCGAACGCGAAGGAGGAGGCGGAGAATCCGTCGCTCGGCTGGCGCGCGCTTCGGCTGTCGCTCGACCGGTCGACGCTGATGAAAGCGCAGGCGCGCGCGCTCATCCAGGCCGCCGCCGGCCGGACGCTCAAGGTGATGTTCCCGATGGTCTCCGAACCTTGGGAGTATCTGCAAGCGCGGGCTCTGTTCGAGCAGCAGATCGACTGGGCTAAAAAAGGAAACCGCAAGCTTCCGAGCAACATCGAGTTCGGAGCGATGCTCGAGGTCCCCGCGCTCGCGGAAATGCTCGACCTGCTTCTGCCGCAAGTCGATTTCCTGTCGATCGGGACCAACGACCTCACCCAGTTCCTGTTCGCCGCCGACCGTGCCGACCCACGGCTCGCGGAGCGCTACGACTGGCTCAGTCCGGCAATCCTCCGCTTCCTCAAAAGGGTAATCGGCGCGGCGGGCGCGGCCGGTAAGCCGGTGCGAATCTGCGGGGAGATGAGCGGTCGGCCGCTCGAATGCATGGCGCTCGTCGGGATCGGGGCGGAGAATTTCTCGATCACCCCGGCGGCCGTGGGACCGATCAAGGCAATGGTTCGCTCGCTCGATGCCGGCGCGATCCGGGCGCGCATGGACCAATGGCTTGCCAAGCCGCCGCAGGACCTGCGCAAATGCCTGTCCGACTGGGCACGCCGCCACGAGGTAGCGGTCGGCTGAGCGCTCGATCGGCGGTTGACAGTCCGACTGCCGCTTTGGACAAGGCGGAACGCGGGCGCGAAGGGTAGGGAATGGACGAAGAGACGGACGCGATCGAAACTCCATCCGTCGGCGAGCGGCTTCGCGCCGCGCGCGAGGAGAAGGGGCTTAGCCTGGAGAATGTCGCCGCTGAGACCCGTATCCCGCAGCGGCATCTCGAAAGCCTGGAAAACAGCGAGTGGCAGAAGCTTCCTGCTCCGACCTACACGATCGGGTTCGCCAAGAGCTATGCAAGCGCGATCGGCCTCGACCGCGCCGATATCGGCGAACAGCTTCGCGCCGAAATGGGCGGCTATCGCAACGATACGGCTACCGTCGAGCATTTCGAGCCGGCCGACCCGGCGCGGACGATGCCCAAGTGGCTGGTGCTGTCGGCGATCCTTGCGATCGTCGCGGTGGTCCTGGTGTTCAGCTGGCTTCGCAACCGCTCGCTGAGCGAGCCCGAAACTCCGGCCGCAATTCAAGCCGAGAGCAATGCTTCTCAGCCGCAGCAGCGGGCTAGCCCGCCCGCGGCCGTTGCGCCCAGCCAGCCGGCGGTCGCGCAGGGGCCGGTGGTTCTGACCGCGATCGCGCCCGCATGGATACGCGTGACCGACCAGGGCAAGACTCTGTTCGAAGGCGTGCTTCAGCCGGGGCAAAGCTACCGCGTGCCGGTTGCGGCGGTCGCTCCGCAACTTCGCGCCGGCGCGCCCGAAGCGCTTCGGATCAATGTCGGCAGCGCCGTCGCTCCGCCGGTCGGGCCGGCGGGCGAAGTCGCCTCGCACGTCAGTCTCAAGCCGGCCGACCTGATGCGTTCGCCCGCTCCGTCCGCTCGACCGGACGCGGCGCCGCAAAATTCGCTGGCGCAATAGATTCATCGCCGCGTAAGCTCGACTTCGGCAAAAGCATTGACGTTCGACGATAATCGGTGGGGGATTCGATGAAATCCGCGCATTTGCGCTTCGCTCTTTCGGCCGTGGCGGTGATCGGCGCCGTGGCGGCTCCGGCACTGGCCCAGCAGAGGCTGAACCCCGAGCAGCGAATCATGATGCTCGAGCAGCAGCTTGCCGCGAGCAGGGCCTCCGCGGTCCGGGTCGAGCAGCGGCTCGATGCGCTCGAGCGACAGCTTCAGCAGCTGATCAACCAGGGCGAGGTCAACGGCCATCGCGCCAGCGTTCTGGAATCCGATTTCTCCAAACTTCGATCGGACATGGATTCGCGGCTTACCGCGCTGGAGTCGCGACCGGTTCCGCAAGCCGCGACGACCGAGGCAGAGCCCGACGATTCCGCTCCTCCCAGGCAGGAGACGACGACGAAGACTGTCTTGGTTTCGCCGGATGCCAACGACAGCAAGGAAGAGACCGAAGCGGCGGCCGCCGACCCCGGCGAAGACGCTTATTCCGAAGGCTATCATCTGTGGCGCGACGGCAAGTACGACCAGTCGATCACGGCTCTTCGCGCCTTCATCTCGGGCTTTCCGAACCATCGGCGGGTCAGCTTCGCCAAGAACCTCATCGGCCGGGCTCTCCTCGACAAGGGGCAGCCGCGGCCCGCCGCCGAGGCTCTGCTCGCCAATTACCGTTCCAACCCCAAGGGCGAGCGGGCGCCGGACAGCCTCTATTATCTCGGGCAGGCGCTGATGGAGCTCAACCAGCCGGCCCAGGCCTGCAAGGCTTATTCCGAGCTGGAGGATGTCTACGGGTCGGAGGTCAGGTCGGACCTCAAGTCGCTTGTCGACAAGGCGAAGACCGAAGCGCGCTGTTCGTAAGCAGTTCGCCGCCATTGCGACGAGCGCAGCGACGCGGCAATCTAGCTGGATTGCTTCCCCCGGACTAAATCCGGGGTCGCAATGACGGCAACATTGTCCCCGCCTGATCCGGCGCTCGTCGCCCGTTTTGCCGCCGATCTCGGCCGGCTGGCGCCGGTCGACTCGAAACTCGGGCTTGCGGTCTCGGGTGGACCGGACAGCCTCGCGTTGCTGCTTCTCTCCGCGGCGGCGCGTCCCGGGCGGATCGAAGCCGCGACCGTCGACCACGCGCTTCGCTCCGAATCCGCGGCCGAAGCGGACGCGGTCGCCAAAATTTGCGAAAGGCTCGGCGTTCCGCACGCGACCTTGACGGCGCAATGGCGAGAGAAGCCGGAAACCGCGATCCAGGAGCGTGCCCGCGCCGAGCGCTACCGGTTGCTCGCAAGCTGGCTCGGCGAGCGCGGCCTGTCGGCGCTGGTCACGGCCCATCAGCTGGACGACCAGGCCGAGACCCTGCTGATGCGCCTGAACCGCGGCGCGGGCGCGCGCGGCCTCGCCGGAATGCGCCCGGTCGCGCCGATTCCAGGTTCGGGTGCGAACGCCCGGCTCCTGCGCCCGCTTCTCGGCTGGAGACGATCGGAGCTTCGGGCCGTCTGCGACGCTTCCGGTATCACGCCCGTCGACGACCCCAGCAATGCCGACGAGCGTTTCGAACGGGTGCGGATCCGGCGCGGTCTGGCAGCCGTCGGCTGGCTCGACCCGCGGGCAATGGCGAACAGCGCCGCGAATCTCGCGTCGGCCGAAGTCGCGCTCCACTGGGCGGTCGACAGGGAATGGGAAGCGCGGGTTCGCCGCTCGGCGCAAGAAATCGTCTACGTGCCGTCGGCGCCGGCCGAAATCCGCCGCCGCGTCGTGCGTCGTGCGGTCGCGGAGCTGGCGACCGAGGGGCAGCGAACGGCACTTCGAGGCCACGAGCTCGACCGCCTTGTCGCGGTGCTGTCGGCGGGCGGAAAGGCGACGCTTCGAGGAGTCCTGTGCATTGGCGGCGAAGAATGGCGCTTTGCCCCCGCGCCGAAGCGTCGGACCTAGGTGGAATCAAATTCTGGCGACGGAATGACATGCGGCCGCGCCGAGCCGGTGCGCGCCATATTGTTTAACGGAAGAATAATCGCCACGCGCCGCGAGCCGGGCTTCCCGCGCAACAGGGGATTTTCATGCTCGACGTCTCGACCCTCGACGCCGTCCAGGTCCTTATTCCCTTCATCCTCATCGGCTTTGCGGCCCAGCTCGTCGACGGCGCGCTCGGTATGGCCTTCGGAGTCATTTCGACGACTTTGTTCGTCACCCTGGGCGTTCCGCCCGCCGTCGCCTCGGCGGGCGTGCACACGGTCGAATGCTTCACCACCGGCGTGTCGGGAATCAGCCACATCGTCCACCGCAACGTCGACTGGAAGCTGCTTCTGAGGCTCGCTCTGCCCGGCGTCATCGGCGCAATTCTCGGGGCCTATGCGCTCACCCAAATCGACGCCGGGACGGTCAAGCCGTTCGTCCTCGCCTATCTCGCCGCGATCGGCCTCTATCTTGTCTATCGCGGCGTTCGCTATCCGCCGCACCACAAGCCTCCGCGGATCGTCGAGCCGCTCGGCCTTGCCGGCGGTTTCCTCGACGCGGCCGGCGGAGGCGGCTGGGGCCCGGTCGTGACCGGCAATCTGCTGGTTCAGGGAGCCGAGCCCCGCCGAACCATCGGGACAGTCAACAGCGCCGAATTCCTCGTCACCCTGAGCGCCTCGATCACCTTCATCGCCGCGCTCGGCTTGCAGACCTTTTCGATGGCGACGCTGGGCCTGCTTATCGGCGGCGTAGCCGCGGCCCCGATCGCCGCGGTGGTCGCGAGGCGCACCCGGCCCAAGCTTCTGCTGCTGATGGTCGGCGTCATCATGACGCTCACCAGCCTGTTCGGAATCTACCAGGCGCTGATGACGTAGAAATTGCGCCGTTCACCGCTTCGCAACGCGCGCATTGTTATTAGTCCAATCGAGCCTATTTTATCTCCAGGGCGTTTTGCCCCTGGAATTTGGGCCCGAGCGAGAGACCGGATGAACGAGAAGAAGCCTGCGAACCCCTGGGTGAAGAGCCTGCTGATCTGGGTCGGCATCCTCTTCGGCCTGGTCCTGTTCGTGCAGATGATCGGCGGCGGAACACGCGCCGCGTCCGGCGATCCGATCGCTTATTCCGACTTCGTTCGCCAGGTCGACGAGGGCAATGTCCGATCGGTGACAATGTCGACGACCAGCGCCGGCAATTCGCTGATCAGCGGCCGTCTCGCCGACGGCGCGGCCTTCCGCACCACCGCACCGGCCGACGCCTCGGTCTCGACCAGGCTCATCGAGCGCGGCGTCGACGTCCAGGTCAAGTCGGAGGAAGGCTCGAGCATCTGGCTCCTGATGCTCTACAATTCGCTTCCGCTGCTCCTGATCATCGGAATCAGCTTCTTCGTCATGCGGCAGATGCAGAAGAACGCGGGCTCGGGCGCGATGGGCTTCGGCAAAAGCCGCGCCCGAATGCTGACCGAAAAGCACGGCCGCGTGACCTTCCAGGACGTCGCCGGCATCGACGAGGCTCGCGAAGAGCTTCAGGAAATCGTCGAATATCTGAAAGACCCCGGCAAGTTCGCGCGGTTGGGCGGCAAGATCCCCAAGGGCGCGCTGCTGGTCGGCCCTCCGGGCACCGGCAAGACCTTGCTCGCCCGCGCCATCGCGGGTGAGGCGGGCGTTCCCTTCTTCACCATTTCCGGTTCGGACTTCGTCGAGATGTTTGTCGGCGTCGGCGCATCCCGCGTCCGCGACATGTTCGACCAGGCGAAGAAGTCCGCGCCCTGCATCGTCTTCATCGATGAAATCGACGCCGTCGGCCGCCACCGCGGCGCCGGGCTCGGCAACGGCAACGACGAGCGCGAGCAGACCTTGAACCAGCTGCTGGTCGAGATGGACGGCTTTGAGGCCAACGAAGGCATCATCATCATTGCCGCGACCAACCGGCCCGACGTTCTCGACCCGGCGCTTCTCAGGCCCGGCCGCTTCGACCGCCAGGTCGTGGTTCCGCGGCCGGACATCGACGGCCGCGAGCAAATCCTCGGCGTCCACATGAGGAAGGTGCCGCTGGCGCCCGACGTCGACCCCCGGGTCATCGCCCGCGGAACGCCCGGCTTCTCCGGTGCTGACCTCGCCAACCTCGTCAACGAGGCCGCGCTCCTCGCCGCGCGCAAGGGCAAGCGGCTGGTCGCGATGCATGAATTCGAGGAGGCCAAGGACAAGGTGATGATGGGCACCGAGCGCAAGTCCATGGTGATGACCGAGGATGAGAAAAGAATGACCGCCTATCACGAGGCGGGCCACGCGATCGTCGCTCTGCACGAAGCCGCTTCCGATCCGATCCACAAGGCGACGATCATTCCGCGCGGCCGCGCTTTGGGCATGGTCATGCGCCTGCCCGAGAGGGACAATTATTCTTACCATCGCGACAAGATGTACGCGAACCTCGCCGTCGCCATGGGCGGGCGCGTCGCCGAGGAGATCATCTTCGGCTACGACAAGGTCAGCTCGGGCGCCGCGTCCGACATTCAATACGCGACCGGTCTCGCCCGCGACATGGTCACGCGCTGGGGCCTCTCGGACGCGCTCGGCCCGCTCCAATATGCGGACCCGGACGAGGAAGTCTTCCTCGGCTATTCGGTCAACCGGACTCGGCAGATGTCGAACGAGACGGCGCAATTGATCGACAAGGAAATCCGCCGGATCGTCGACGAATCCTACGATCGCGCCAAGTCGCTCCTGAAAGAGCATGGCGAAGAGCTCGAATCGCTCGCCCAGGCGCTTCTCGAATTCGAGACTCTGAGCGGCGAGGAGATCAAGGTGCTGATGGAAGGCGGAAAGATCGATCGCGGCGGCAAGGCCGGACCGGCGATCCCTGCGGTTGGCTCCTCGATTCCGAAGGCCGGGCGCAAGTCGCGGCCGCTCGGCGGTCCGGCCGCCGCAGGCGCCTAGTCGAACGCCCCGATCCCGACCAGCAGGACCAGGAACAGAAGCACGGCGATAAAGGCGAACAGCGTCAGCGCCACTGTCCGCCACAGAGCGCCCGATCGGCTCGTGCCATAAGTCCCGCGCAACTGCCGGTACATGTGGACCGGCGGCACGAACCAGAAAACTACCGCGATCTCGGGCAGCGCCAGGGCGACCAGCGATCCGGTCACCAGCAAAAGCATCATGAAGCTGAGCGAATAGGTGACGAACACCGTGTGGTCGTAGAGCCTGAACCGCCGGCTGAAGGGGAACAGAAGCCACACGAACGGCACCGATATCGGGATCAGCGCCCAGCTGAACTTATAGGCGTTGGTCTTGAGCTTGTAGAACAGCAGCTCGGGGTTGGCGCGGGCCTTTTGCAGCGGCCCGCGAATCCAGCCCGGCGTGTCGTCGGAGAATTGGGCGGGCCCTCCCAGTTTCCTCTCCCGCGCCGATTCCAGCGCCGAGACCTTGGCCTTCGCGTCGGCAAGGCCGGAATCGATGCTTGCCGTCGAACGGCCGGCCTTTACCGCGGCCGCCCGATCCGCCTCGAGCTTGTCGATTTGCGTTCGGGTTTCGCTGAGTTCCTTGGCGATTTCGTTGACGACATTGGTCTCCCCCGCGCCGGGGTTCAGAGCCCCGGTCAGCCCCATCACCGCGAAGGTCAGGAACACGGAGAACAGGAACAGGGCGATCGGCGAGACGAAGCGGGCGCGCTGGCCGTCGATATAGCGCCGGGTCAGCTCGCCCGGTTTCCAGACGAGCAGCGGCAGCGTGTGCCAGATCTTCCCCTCGAAATGCAGGACTCCGTGAGCCAGGTCGTGCCAGAATGCCGTCAGCGTCCGATGGACATGCGCACGCTGGCCGCACGAATGGCAATAATCGCCTGAAAGCGGCGTCCCGCAGTTCAGGCAATTGCGTTCGCTCGTGTGGCCGGGCTCGACCCGACCCGTTGGCGGCTCTACCGCGCGTCCCACCAGGCCGCCGGTGACCGCATCGCCGATACCCTCCAGATCCGGCATTCGCCCCCCATTTTTGCCACGATATTAGGCGGGCGCGGCGCGCCATGCTAGCTGCGCCGCCGAATGAAGCGCGTGGGATTACTCGGCGGATCCTTCAACCCGGCGCACGAAGGGCACCGCCAGATGAGCCTTGCGGCGATGGACGCGCTGGGGCTCGACGAATTGTGGTGGCTGGTGTCGCCCGGCAATCCGCTGAAGGAAAGCGCCGACATGGCGCCCTACGAAGCCCGCATCGCTTCGGCGCGCGAAATGGCCGAGGGAACGCCGATCCGGGTCAGCGACTTCGAGCACCGAGCCGGCACGCGCTACACGATCGACACCATCCGGTTGCTTCTCGCCGAAGACTCTCGCGACCGCTTCATCTGGCTGATGGGCGCCGACACTGTTGCACAATTCCATCGCTGGAAGGATTGGCGCGATCTGGCTCAACTGCTTCCAATTGCGGTACTTCCCCGGCCCGGCTATGATGAACCTGCCCACGCGGCGCGCGCGATGGGCTGGCTTTCGCGCTTCGTCCGGCCGGAAAGCCAGGCGAAACAGTGGACGGAGTGGAGTCTACCGGCGATCTTGTTTCTTCGCCTGCCGACCAGCCCCGCTTCCGCAACCGCCTTGCGCGCGTCCGACCCCAACTGGCACCGCCGATCCGCCGAACGGGACAATAACCCGAGCGACGACGGCTCGCCTACCTAAGGAGACGCCTTGCCCGATCGTGCCAAAGCGACAGCCTCCAACGGCAGTCCACCGCTCGACGTCGAACAGCTTCACAAGCTTGTCCTCCAGTCGCTTGACGACGATCAGGCGCTCGAAGTCGTTTCCATCCCGCTCGAAGGCAAGTCCAACATCGCCGACCATATGGTCATCGCTTCCGGGCGATCGACCCGCCAGGTCGCGTCGATGGCGAGCAAGCTCGCCGACAAAATCAAGCAGACTTTCGGTAAACCGGTGCGAATTGAAGGTCTGCCGGCCGCCGACTGGGTGTTGATCGACGCCGACGATGTTATCGTCCACCTGTTCCGTCCGGAGGTTAGAAATTTTTACAATTTGGAGCGAATGTGGGCCTTTGGCGACGATTCTGCTAAGGTGACAGCTCACGGTGGGTGAGGGGCAATGCGTTTTGGTGCGATAATATTATTCCTGTGCGCGTTCGTCGCGCAGCCGGCGGCGGCTGCCGATGCATCGCTTTTCCATAGTGTCCAGAACGAGCTCGCGAAGCTCGTGACGACCAAGTCGGCCGACGTGGGGATCGCGGCCATGGACCTGACCAGCGGCGAAACGGTGAGCGTCCGCGGCCATGAGCGCTACCCGATGGCGAGCACGGTCAAGATCGCGGTTGCGGCGACCTATCTGTCCTATGTCGAAAACGGCGAGCGCTCGCTGAAGGACGATATTGCCGGCCAGTCGGCGGCGAGCCTGATGCGCAAGATGCTGGTCCACAGCGACAATCACGCGACCGACCTTCTGATCCGCAATCTCGGCGGTCCCGACACGGTCCAGAAATGGCTCGACTGGCACGACGTCAAGGGCCTTCGGATCGACCGCACGATCGCCCAGTTGCTGCGCGCCAAGCGGGACCTTTACGACGATCGCGATTCCGCGACTCCGCTGGCGTTCGTCAAGTTCCTCGGCCGCCTCGACAAGGGCGAGCTTCTGAAGCCGTGGAGCAAGTCTTATCTGCTCGACCTCATGTCGCAGTGCATGACCGGCAGGAACCGGATGAAATATCTGCTTCCGAAGGGCACTCGCGTCGAGCACAAGACCGGAACCCTGAATGGGCTGACCGACGATGTCGGCTTCATCACCTTGCCCAACGGCCATCGCGTTGCGATCGCCGTGTTCGCGCGGGGCGGCTCCAACCGGCCGCGCGCCATCGCGGAGGCCGCGCGTGTCGTCTATGACGGCTTCATCGCGGTGCTCGGCTGGCCGTACAGGACGGCGATCGGCACGCCCTAGGCGCCCGGATTGCGCCTCCACATCGTCGCTGTCGGAAAGATCGGCCGCTCGCCGGAAGCCGATCTGGTCGACCGCTATCTAAAGCGCATCGCCTGGCCGACCAAGGTCACCGAGCTTTCGGAGACCGGGCGAGCGCCGAAGCTGGAGGAAAACAGCGTCAGCATCGTCCTCGACGAGCGCGGACAGGCGCTTTCCTCGACGCAGCTGGCCGGCAAGCTCGAACAGTGGCGCGACGGCGGCAAGCGCGAGGCGAGGTTCCTGATCGGAGGGGCGGACGGCCACGACCAGGGGATTCGGGCCGATGCGGACCTGCTGCTCTCCTTGGGGCCGGCGACCTGGCCGCATTTGCTGGTCCGGGCGATGCTTGCCGAGCAATTGTTCAGGGCAACCTCGATCCTTGCCAATCATCCCTATCACCGGGAAGGATAGGGCCATGCGCCGCCTGTTTGCCCTGACATTCGCAATCGCGGGCCCGGCGGCGATTGCCGCCAGCGGGCCGGTCCAGGCCGAGCGCGCACCGGTCGACGTGCAGTTGAAGCAAGCGCGTGTCGAAGCCCGCGCCGCGAAAGCCGAAAGGCAGCGCCTCGAGGGGCTTGCCGCAAAGGCTGAAGACCAGGCTTCGCGCCTTCACATGCAGCAGCTTGCCGCGGCCCAGGCCATCGCGGCGGCCGAAGCCGAGATCAGCGCGGCCGATGCCCGTGCGATGATTTTGACCGCACGCCTTGAGGCAGAGCGGCAAAATCTCGCGGCGCAACAAGCGCCGGTGAGCTCGCTTCTGGCCGGCCTCGCGCTGATGGCGAGACGCCCGCCGCTGGCGCTGCTCGCCGATTCCGGTTCGGCGGAAGAATTCGTCAAGCTGCGTATCCTGCTGCGCGCAACCACGCCGGCGATCATGGCCCGAACCGCCGCGCTTTCGAACCGGCTCGAACGAAGCAACCGGCTGGCTCAGGCGGCGCTCGCGGCCCGCAAGGACACTGTCCGGTCCCGCGACGAGCTCGTTCGCCGCCGAAAGGCCTTTGCCGAGCTTGAATCCAAAGCCAACGCGCTTGCGGAAAGCCGCGGAGCGCGGGCGCTCGGCGCCGGCGATGTGGCGCTGGCGAGCGGGGAGGAGCTTGCCGCCCTCGAACGGCGAGCCGAGGCACGCGCACTCTCGACCGGCATGGCGCGATCGCTCGCCGAGTTCGGGCCGGCGCCGGTTCCGGCGGCATCGGGTCGTGACCCGCGCCTCGCGCCGTTCGATTATCGGCTCCCGGCGGACTCTCCGGTCACCGACGGTCTCGGCTCGGTCAGCGCCAACGGCGTCCGTTCGCGCGGAATCACGCTTTCCACCCGCCGAGGCGCACCGCTCGTCGTTCCGGCGAGCGGCACGATCGTCTTTTCAGGCCCGTTCCGCGACTATGACGGAGTCGTGATCGTCGATCACGGCAACGGCTGGAAATCGGTCCTGGTCAACGCCGGCTCAAGGCTCAAAAAGGGACAGGCCGTAGAAATCGGCGAAAAACTGGGGATTGCGCTGGGGCCGGTTGAGGTGCAGCTGCAAAAAGACGGCGAGTCCGTCTCCCCGGCTATCATCGCAGGTTCATCTGCGGTGCTGTCAAATAGGCGTAAAGGCGGCTAATCTCGCTCCGCGACACCAGGAAAATGCAATGAAGCTCATTCACAAGGTTCTCCCACCCTTCGCGCTCGTCGGCGCGCTGGCTCTCGTGCCGGTGACAACCAGCTCGCTCGCCGCCCAGGACG
The DNA here is from genome assembly GCA_035717805.1 of Sphingomicrobium sp. Classification (GTDB taxonomy): domain Bacteria; phylum Pseudomonadota; class Alphaproteobacteria; order Sphingomonadales; family Sphingomonadaceae; genus Sphingomicrobium. Next base: position 6,198 of record DASTIF010000158.1, on the reverse strand, counting down.
TGGCCAATTACAACGAGCTCGAGAAGTTCATGAGCGTCTATGAGCGCGTGAAGGCCAATTATGTCGAGCCGGTCGACGATCATACGCTGATCAAGGGCGCGATCGACGGGATGCTCGCGGCGCTCGACCCGCATTCCAGCTATCTGGAAGATTCCGACTTCGACACGCTTCGGACCACCACCGACGGCAATTACGGCGGGCTTGGCCTGTCGGTTTCGATCGAGGACGGCGCGGTCAAGGTGGTCGCCCCGACCGAGGACACGCCGGCCTGGCGCGCCGGGATCAAGTCGGGCGATTACATCACCCATATCAACGGCGAGCTCATCTACGGCGGTAGCCTCGACGAGGCCGTGGACAAGATGCGCGGAGCGCCGGGAACGCCGATCAAGTTGACCATCGTCCGGCCGGGCCGCGACAAGCCATTCGACGTTTCGATGGTCCGCGAGCGGATCCAGCTTCACCCCGTCAAATGGGAAGTGAAGGACGGGATCGCGATCCTCGACATCAACACCTTCTCGGGCAATTCGGCCGAGGAGACCGAGGCGGCGCTGACCGCGATCGACAAGGCCACCGGAGGAAAGCCGCTCGGCTATGTCATCGACCTTCGCTCCAACCCGGGCGGCCTCCTCGATCAGGCGGTCGAGATCAGCGACGCTTTCCTCAACCGCGGAGAGATCGTCTCGCAGCGCGGCCGCGAGAAGACCGACATCGAGCGCTATTATGCGAAGCCGGGCGACATGACCCACGGCCGTCCGATCATCGTCCTCGTCGACGCCGGAACGGCGTCGGCGGCCGAGATCGTCGCCGGAGCGCTTCAGGACCAGCGCCGCGCGCTGGTGATGGGCGAAAAGAGCTTCGGCAAGGGCAGCGTCCAGACGGTGGTGCAGACCGGGCCGCGAAGCGCGCTCAGGCTGACCACGGCGCGTTACTACACGCCGTCGGGCCGCTCGGTTCAGGCCGGCGGAATCGATCCTGACATCTCGGTACCGCAGCTGTCGGACCCGGATTACAAGGATCGTCCGCAGGTCCGTGAGGCCGACCTTCGCCACCATCTGCTGAGCCAGGTAAAGGCCGACGACCTGCTTCTGGAGCAGGACGACACGGCGCAGGACCCGCGCTTCTCGGTCACCGCCGAGGAGCTCAAGAAGAAGGGCGTCAAGGATTTCCAGCTTCAATATGCGCTGAATACGCTCAAGCGGCTCGGCGGGTCGAAGACCGCGGTCGCCTCGGCCGGTCGCGGCTCGAAGTCGCGCTAGGATCATGGCCGAAGCCACGCTCGGCGGCGGGCGCGGCTCGCCGGCCATGAGCCGCGCGGAGCTGGGGCGGCTGATCGCTCTGTTGCTGCCCGTCGGCCTGCTCGGCGGAGCGCTCGGCTCGCAATATCTGGGCGGGCTCCACCCCTGCGAGATGTGTTACTGGCAGCGCTGGCCGCACGGCGCCGCGATCGTCCTCGCCGCTCTGGCCTTCACAGGTTCGGCCGTCTCGCAACGGTCGCGCGCGCTGACGCTCGCTGCCGCGACCGCGATCGCCGTTTCGGGAGCGATCGGAGTGTATCACGCCGGCGTCGAGCTCGGCATTTTCGAAGGGATCACCACCTGTACGGTGACCGCGAAAGCCGCGACCCCGGAGGAGCTTCTCAAGCAGCTGATGCAGGTGCCGCTGGTGCGCTGCGACCAGGTGCAATGGTCGTTTCTGGGCATTTCCCTTGCCGGCTGGAACGCGATCCTGTCGCTCGGCGGAGCGGCGCTTGTTTCCTGGCTGACGCTGGGCCGAAGGCGACTCGGATGAGCGGCCCCTGGCGGCCCGGCGAGAAGCGCGCCGACCCGGATTCGATGATCAGGGTCGATCAGGCCGGCGAATATGGCGCCACGCGAATCTACGCCGGTCAGCTCGCCGTGCTTCGCCCGAGCTCTCCGTCAGCCAAGCTGATTTCGCGAATGGCGGCGCAGGAGCAGCGGCACCTTGCCCGGTTCGACCATCTGATTTCCGAGCGCCGGGTGCGGCCGACCGCCCTCCAGCCGCTCTGGAACTTCGCCGGCTTTGCGCTGGGTGCCGGGACGGCGCTCATCAGCGAGCAGGCGGCGATGGCGTGCACCGATGCGATCGAGACGGAGATCGACCGCCACTACGCGCGCCAGCTCGACGAACTGGGCGACGGCGATCCCGAACTTTCGGGCGACATCGCCGAGTTCCGCGCCGAGGAGCTCGAGCACCGCGACACCGCCAGGGCGGCCGGCGCGGAGCAGGCATTCGCCTATCCGGTCTTGACTGGCGCAATTCGTGCGGCATGCCGTGTCGCGATCGCGCTGTCCAAGCGCGTCTAGGGAACCGGCACAGATGCTCGCCCGCTTTTACCCTGAAAGGTTTTACCGATGAGCAAGCTTCCTTTGTCTTTCGCGGCCGCGGCCGGCGTTGCTGCCGTGCTCGCTTTCGCTCCGGCCGCCGCTCAGGCGCAGAGCGCAAGCGACGTGAAGATCGCCGAGATCATCGTCTACGGCAACGACCCGTGCCCGCGGTCGACCGCTGACGAGGTGGTCGTCTGCGCCCGCAAGCCCGAGGCCGATCGCTATCGAATTCCCGAACGCTATCGCCCGAGCGGAACGCGCCAGCAGCGGCAAAGCTGGGCCGAGCGCGCCAAGAGCTTCGAATATGTCGGGAGGACCGGAATCCAGAGCTGCTCGGCCGTCGGCCCGGGCGGAAGCACCGGATGTCTCGCCAACATGATCGAGCGGGCCAAGGCCGAAGCGCGCGAGGCCGAAACCCAGGCCGCTCCGCCGCCCGAGAGCAGCGGCGGCTTCTGAGCCCGGTCAGACCAGCTCGCGATAGAGATAATTGTCGCGAATTCTTCGATTGAAATAGGCGCCCTTGGCGAATGCCCGCCGCATCGCCTCGACCTCCCCGGCCGGCACGTCCGAGTAGAGGTAACGCCGCCCGGTCACGAACTCGACCGTCAGCTCCCGCCGCTCGGGCGAATAGTCGAAGCGGCGGATGACAGTCGAAGGCATGAGCGGGCTAACGCTTGAGAGATCGCCAGGGTCAAAGCTCCGCGTCGAGCGCCGCGAAATCCCGGTAGCCGAGCTCAGGTGCGATCCGCTCGGCCCAGATTGCGTCGATCCGACCGGCGAGCTCCGGGGGAAGCTCCGCCTTGTGGCTCCCGGTGCTCCCGGCGCGGACCTTGGCGCTGTCGCTCCCCGGCGGAAGCCCGCCCTTGGTCTCCGACAATTCGCGCATCATCTTGTCGTCGAACCGGTTCTTGTGCGCCAGCATCCAGGCGCGGCTGGTGCGCTCCACCGCTAGATCGAGCCGCTCGTCGTCCAGCGCGATGTCCGCGAATTCGGCGAGCCGGCGGATATGCGAAGCGGGGTCGCGGATCATCTTCGAATAAGAGAGGAGCAGCACGTTCGGCTGGTCGCGGACCGCCCACCAGCTCTTCAAATGGCTCCAATAGCCTTCGCCCTCCGGCCCGCCGCCGCCCGACCATCCGGCGAAGAAATCCTGCATCGAGATGGTCCCGGGCTCGAAGAACCAGCCTTCCATGAAGCGGTACATCGAAACGAAGGCGTCCTTCGGATCGCGCAGCGAGACGACGTAGCGAGCGCCCTTGGGAACCAAGGTGTAGCTCAAATGGCTTTTGAAGCCGCGAGGCTCGGCGCGCTGCGGGGCGTTGAGGTCGATGCCCAGGATCGGCGCCATCTCGATCCACGGTACCACCCGAGAAATGTCGTCGAACTCGGTGTCCCCGCTGGTCCGGAGCGTGTGGAAGGCCTGCTGCAACATGGTCGTGCCGCATTTGCCGTAGGGCGAGATGACGACGTCCGTCGGTTCGGGGCGGAGAGGCGCGGACTGGTAGACCGCCCGTGCCGCCTCCACGAACCGGCGCTGGCCGGCGGTGAACTCGTCCATGCTTCGCGCGCGGTGCCGTTCTTCGGTCGCCATGAGCCGCCCCCGTGTTCCCCGCGGGGGCGGCTATAGCATGAATTACAGCCCCTCGCCCCAGCCCTCTTCCGCAAGCGGGAGAGGGGAAGGGCGCTGACGGCCAGGCTCAATCGCAGCTAAGGCTGCCGCGGTCGATTTCGCGTCCGATCAGGGCGCCGGCGGTTCCGCCGAGGATCGCGCTGAGCGTGGTCGAGCCGCCGATGTTGAGCTGGCTTCCGAGGGCGGCGCCGACCGCTCCGCCGACGATCAGGCCGGTGGTTCCGTCGTCGCGGCGGCAGTAATAGCGACCGTCATAGCCGCGATAGACGCGGTCGTAGCGGGTCAGCCGCCGGTCGGCATAATAGCGGCCGTCGCGATAGTAGCGGTCGGCGTAATAGCGGTTGTATCCGGGCTCTCGGCGGTTCCAGTCGTAGTTGCGGTAGCGGCGCCAGTCGCGCGCCGCCTCACGGCGGTCGCGGACCCGCTCGCGCTTGACGTGGCGCTTGGCCTTGGCGACCTCGCGGCTGCACTCGCGCTTCTCCTTGCGATATTCGCGCCGGCTGTCGGCGTGGCGAAGCTCGCGGCTGCACTCGCGCATTTCCTGGCGGACCTCGCGGGCCTGGGCGGCGGCGGGGGTCGCGGCGATCGTCGGGACGGCGATGGCAGCGGCGGACGCTGCGATCATCAGGGCTTTCATGTCTTCACTCCTTCAACCGCCCCGGACCTGTTTCCGAAGCCGTGGAGCGCAGATTGCGCCTGGCGCTGTGAACCGATTCTGAGGCCGCCGTTCATTCGCCGACAAGGAATCGTTACGGCACTGAAAGCTGGCGGCGGGACCCGATCGAGCGGCGCTCGATTACCAGATCGAGCTGCTCGGGCGGTGGCTTTGCCTGACGACATCGTCGGGCAGAAGGTGCGATTTGAGCTTCTTTCGCATGGTCGCCGCGCCGTCGCCGCTCATGCAGACGAAGCGGACCCCGCCCAGCGGAAGATCCTCGATGCTCGAGATTCCGACCTTGGCCGCAAGGCAGCGGGCGACGACGTCGCCCTCGCGGAGCGAGACGAACAGCGCGCGGCTCATGCGGCCTGCTCGCCGTTCGAGCGCTTCGCTTCGGCGATCCGCGAGGCATAAGCCTCGGCAAGCCCGACGTGCGCGTCACGCGACTGCTCGCAGGCGGCATTTTCGGACAAGAGCAGCGACACCTGATGCCGATGATAGAGGTAGTTGAGGTCCATCCGGGACTCCCCTGAAAGTAAGCGGGAGCGCGTCGAGGTCTCTCAGTCGCACGGGCTTACGGAAAAATTCCATGCGATGGGCTGCTTGTACCACAGCGGCGGACTCCGGCCTAATCGCGGCGGCGCTAACGGTCCGTCAACCTGCGCTGGTGTAGGGCGCGCGGGTGAGCAAGCCGTTGAAACCCGACAAGAGAGCCGTCGAGCTTCGCCCGTCGCGAATCCGGCGCGACCCCGTGCCCGCGGACAAGCCGTCGGAGCTCAAGGTCCAGCTCCGTTCGGGCGAGTGGGAGATCAAGCTCGCGCTGATCGGGATCGTCCTGTTCGCGCTGGCGATCGACATCATCGTGGTGGCGATCAGCACTTACTGGAAATAGGCGCGGACACGAGACCCTGCCTGCGCAGGGGAACCGGACAAGGTGACTAAAAACCAAAACTGCGGCACCTTCGCTCGTCGTGGGCAAGGTCATCCGCTTCCGACGGCGCAGGCGGACGAAGCCGCGCGACGACGACGCGGTTACGGTCAGCGGGGTCGTGCGCGAGACATTCCAGTGGCTGCGCGTGCTCCGGCCGTTCATCCTGCTCGCCATCCTGGTCAGCCTGTGGATCGGCATGGACCCGGCGCTGATCGAGCCGCCGGCTATCCTGTCGAGCGATCCCGAGCCGGTGGACGAGGCATTCACCCGCTGCGGGCTCGGGCGCGGCCATGCCTGCGTCATCGACGGGGACACGTTCAAGCTGGGGACGCGCAAGGTGCGGATCATCGGGATCGACGCGCCCGAAACCCACCCGCCGCGCTGCGACGAGGAAGCGCAGCTGGGCGAGCTCGCGACCGCCAAGCTTCAGGAGCTTCTCAACGCCGGCCCGTTCGAGATGGTCGCGCCCATCTATCGCGCCCGCGACCGCTACGGCCGCGACCTTCGGGTCATCCGCCGGACCCTGCCCGACGGAAGTTACGAATCGATCGCCGATGAAATGCGCGAGAGCGGCGTGGCGCGGCGGTACCTCGGCGGGCTGAGGGGAGGATGGTGCTAAATCAGTTTTTTCACG
>DASTIF010000157.1:0-17496 GCA_035717805.1 Sphingomicrobium sp. | reverse complement strand
ACGATGCTGGAGTCAATCGGGCTCGACCCGCGACGAGTTGCCGTCGAACGCAACCTCGAGGTCGTGCCGCGTTCGACGCTCGGCGAAGTGCACGTGCGCGACGGCGATGCCTTCGAGATCGTCCATTTCGTGGGCGGCGGCTGATGAACGCGCCGCAGGCAGTGGGCGCCGACAGCTGGACGGTCGCCGGCCGCACGTTCGAATCGCGGTTGATCGTGGGCACGGGCAAGTACAAGAGCTTCGAGGAGAATGCCGCGGCGGTCGAAGCGTCGGGCGCCGAAATCGTCACCGTGGCGGTTCGCAGGGTCAATGTCGCCGATCCCAACCAGCCGATGCTGACCGACTTCATCGACCCGACGACGATCACTTATCTCCCGAATACGGCCGGCTGTTTCACTGCGGACGAGGCGATCCGCACCCTTCGGCTGGCGCGCGAGGCGGGGGGCTGGAATCTCGTCAAGCTCGAGGTGCTGGGCGAGGCTCGAACGCTCTATCCCGACATGCGCGAAACGCTGAAGGCGACGGAGACCCTCGTAAATGAAGGCTTCGAGCCGATGGTCTATTGCGTCGATGACCCGATCGCCTCGAAGCAGCTCGAGGAAGCTGGCGCGGTGGCGATCATGCCGCTGGGCGCGCCGATCGGCTCGGGGCTTGGAATTCAGAATCTCGTGACGATCCGTCTGATCGTCGAAGGCGCGGGCGTACCGGTGCTGGTGGATGCGGGAGTCGGGACCGCCAGTGATGCAGCCGTTGCAATGGAGATCGGCTGCGATGGCGTATTGATGAACACGGCCATCGCGGAGGCGAAAGATCCGGTCATGATGGCGCGCGCGATGAAATCGGCTGTCGAGGCGGGGCGGCTCGCCTATCTCGCTGGCCGGATGGGCAAGCGCCGCTATGCCGATCCTTCTAGCCCACTCGCAGGGTTGATCTAGTTTCCTTCAATTGAATCATCGGCTCAATCACGTCGCCGACCGCATTGGTCAGAAGACGCGTTCCATCATAGTCACAATGGAATTCGTCGATGAATGTCAGGCTCTCCGACAAGCCAACGCCGGCAAGCGGAATTCCCAGGCGATCGGACACCGACTTCCGGGCCGCTGAAAACGGCTGATTGAATTTTTTGTGATTTTCGAATTGCCGGGCGTGCGATGACAGAATTGGCTCGCCGAGGCGGAAGTGTTGCTCCAGTCTGCTGGGATTGCGCTTTTCGAAGAAAGTGCCCTGTTGGACCAGTACGATTGGAATGGCGTGCGCGCGGCAGAGATTGACGATGGCCGAAGTCCACAAGGTTGTGAAAGCGAGAAACTTGGGGAGATCGGCCTCGGCATTAGCTCGTTGCGAGGCTTGTTTGACCACTGTCTTAAGCTGGGCCCTGTTGGGTGATCCGAACACCGGGTCGGCGAGCGACGATTCGCAAAAGGTCGACAAATCTCCCCCGCTCGAATGGACGACAACGGCAGGCCGGATGCCGGAGAGAAATGCCATCAGAAGCGAATGCAGGTTGCGGCTGTTGGCACCCGGCATCGAAACATTCGCGAAGGGAAAGCCGAACCGCTCGCCAAGTAGTGAACTCATGGTGTTTTCGTTGCCCGCAAGCCCGAATCCGAAGCTGTTGCTGGCACCAAGAACCAATCCATACCGTCGCGAGCGCCGGGATTCGGCCACCGAAAGACTTTCTCCTCGAAGTACGCTGTGACGGAAGCCACTCCCGTCGGTACTGAAGCTGTCACACTTGAGGTTGGGGGCGTAGGACATGGCCTCGCCGCGGTAGCGAATGGCCCGACGGGCACGGATAAACTCGCCAACTTCCGGGCGAGCAGCGATAATCTTTTGATAATCGGCCATCGCGCAGTCTTAGGAAGGCCAAGGCGGCGGGGTAAAGCTCGCTCGTCGAAAGCTCGACGACGCTGAGCGAAGCACTCCCCTCATTTCGTAGCGCTCACGAACAGCGCCGACATCGGCGCCTCCTTGCCGTCGAGGTGCCAAAGCGCGACTTCGGCGGCTTTGGCGGCGCGCTCGACGGCGCCCTGGCCGCGCTCCGCGATCTCCGACGTCATCGGCGATCCGCAGCACATTCCGAGCGCCGCCTCTTTGGCATTGACGGTGCTGGTCAGCTCGACGGTCTCGATTCTAACATCTGTGAAGCCGCCGGCGCGCATGTCGCTTTCGATCCGGTCCGGGTCGGCATAGCCGAACGGCGCGCGCTGCATGAATTGGGGCGGATCCTCGGGAAATTCTGCCGCGACCGCTTCGGCGATGAGTTTCGAAACCGGGTTTCGTTCGAGCGTGTCCCAGATTGCCAGCATGTAGGTTGCGCTGTCGCGAAGCACCCGTCGCGCTTCGGAATGGGCTTTGGCCTTGTCGGGAAAGAACATGACGCCGAATTGCGACACGACGAGATCGAAGCTCTTGTCGGGGAACGGTAGTTGTTGAGCGTCGGCCTGCACCACCTCGATCCCGCTCAGCGACAGCCTTTCCCTGGCGATGGCGAGCATGTCCGGGTTGAGGTCCGTTGCGACGATGTCGGCATCGGGGATTCCGCGCGCGAGCGCTTCGGTCAGGATTCCGGTGCCCGCCGCGATCTCGAGGATTCGCGACGGGAACAGGTGGCTGGTGCGCCGAACCACCTCCTCGGCATAGGGCTTGAACAAGAGCGGCCCGAGACAGCGGTCGTATTGCCTGGGGACCGAGCCTTCAAAAGCCGTATCTGACGAAACTCCACTGGTCATTGGAACAGCCTCCCGCGCGTTCGAGTTTACGGGGTGAGAGGTGGTGAGCCATGGCCGAGACCATGACAGACTTCGCCGCCGAGCGCGAGGCAATGGTCGAGCGGCAAATCGAAAGCCGCGGAATCCACGACCCCAAGATCCTCGAAGCGTTCCGGTCGGTTCCGAGAGAGCAATTCCTGGCGGAAGAATATCGCGACCTCGCCTACGGCGACCATCCGCTTCCGATCGAGGCGGGCCAGACGATTTCGCAGCCCTATATCGTCGCGCTGATGATCGAGGCAGCCGAGGTACGGCCGGGCGACAATGTGCTCGAGGTCGGCGCCGGATCGGGCTACGCGGCCGCCGTTATGAGCCGGATAGCCGGCAAGGTCGTCGCCATCGAACGGCAGCACGATCTCGTCGAGGTCGCCGGTGAGCGGATGAGACGCCTAGGCTACGACAATGTCGCAATCGTCGAGGGCGACGGGACTCGCGGCTGTTCCGACCACGCGCCCTATGACGCGATCCTGGCCGCCGCCAGCGGCAGCCACCTTCCGCAGCCGTGGATCGACCAGCTCGCCGACGGCGGGCGGATCGTCATGCCGGTGGGTGAACCGGGCTGGGTGCAGAAGCTGGTCAAGGTCACCAAAGGGCCCGGCGGCAAGCTGATCACCGAAGATTTGGGCGGCGTACGTTTTGTCCCCCTGATTGGCGCGGAGGGCTGGAACGATGATTGAAACCACGACCGACGTCCTTCCCGAGATGATCCGGCGCTCGGCCGAACCGCTTCCGGACATCGACGACGATCGCTTCGCTTCATTCTTCGACCGGTTCGGCGACGCGCGCGTGGTCCTGCTCGGCGAGGCAAGCCACGGGACGAGCGAATTCTATCGAGCGCGGGCTCAGATTTCCAAGCGGTTGATCGCGCATCACGGGTTCAACATCGTCGCGGTCGAGGCCGACTGGCCCGACGCCGCCACGATCGACCGCTACGTCCGCCACCGCGAGCCGCGCGAGGGCGAGCAAAGGGCGTTCGAGCGCTTCCCCAACTGGATGTGGCGCAACCGCGAGGTGGACAGCTTCATCCGCTGGATACGGCGTCACAACCACGGCCGCGACTATGAAGCGATGACAGGCTTCTACGGTCTCGATCTGTACAACCTCGCCGCGTCGATGCGCGCGGTCATCGACTTCCTCGAAGAGGAGGATCCCGAAGCCGCCAAGATCGCGAAGAAGCGGTACGGCTGCCTCGAGCCGTGGGCTAACGATCCGCAACGCTATGGCGCGATGGCGCTGCACGAAGGCTATGCCCGGTGCGAGGTTCCGGTGATGGAAATGCTCCGCGACCTCATGCAGCGGAACTTCGATTGTCTAAGCGAGGAATGCGACGAATGGCTGGATGCGGCCGCTAACGCCCGGCTCGTAAAGAACGCCGAGGCTTATTACCGCGTCATGTATCATGGCGCCGCCGAGAGCTGGAACCTGCGCGACACGCACATGTTCGAAACGCTGCTTCAGCTGCTCGAGGCGAAGGGGCCGAAATCCAAGGCGATCGTCTGGGCGCACAACAGCCATATCGGCAATGCGGCCTTCACCGAAATGGGCCAGGTCCGCGGCGAGCTCAACATCGGCCAGCTCACCAAGGAACGGTTCGACGGCCAGGCCAGGCTGATCGGATTCGGCACGCATACCGGCACGGTCGCCGCCGCCGACGACTGGGACGAGCCGATGAAGGTCAAGGCGGTAAATCCGTCGCTTGAGGGAAGCTATGAGCGCGCCTCTCACGACAGCCGGCTCCCGTGCTTCCTCCTCGACCTTCGCGCCGAAGAAGTCGGCCGCGAGATCCGGGAAGCGCTGACGGAGCCGCGTCTCGAGCGGTTCATCGGCGTGATCTACAGGCCCGACACCGAGCGATGGAGCCATTATTCGCAGTGCATATTGCCGCGCCAGTACGACGGCTGGTTGTGGTTCGACGAGACCAAAGCCGTCAACCCGCTTCCGGGCGAGCAGCGCCCGGGAGACGAGGAGACCTATCCGTTCGGCCTGTGACCAGTTGACGCCGCGTCGGCGCGCGCTAGTCGGATGCGAGGCCGCGAACCGCTCGTAGCTCAACCGGATAGAGTGTCGGGCTTCGAACCCGAAGGTTGCAGGTTCGAATCCTGCCGAGCGGGCCAGCCGGTGCAATCAAACACAGATTTGGACTTAACTTCCGGAACTAACCCACAGCAATTCGCGTAGATTTGAGCGAGCGGACGCGTGGAGGAGTTCGGTGCCGCATCGCAAGGGAAGCTTTCACGAGGATTGGAGCGAGCTTCTGGAACGATTCGCTCATCGCGGAACGCCGGCAGCGATCGAGGACCAGATCCGCGATGCGCGGGACAGCGGAAGCCTGACGACGCAAAGCGTCTCCGACGTTCACCGGGCGCTCTTCGAACTATCCGACAGCCACTAGCCGCCCGACTTTTCGCGAATTGCGCTGATCGTTGTCTGATTGCTGATCTGCTCGACGTCCGTCTTGCAGTGGATGAGACGGATTCCCTTCTTCTTCAGCGCCTTGTCCAGCGCCGAGACGAAATCCTGCGTTCGCTCTACCGTTTCCGCCCAGCCGCCATAGGCTCGGGCGAGGGCCGCGAAGTCGGGGTTCTTGAGCTGCGTCGCTTCGACTCGCTTCGGATATTCGCGCTCCTGGTGCATTCGGATCGTGCCATAACTGCCGTTGTCGACCAGGATGACGAGCAGGTCGGCCCCGTACTGCGCCGCCGTCGCAAGCTCCTGTCCGTTCATCAGGAAATCGCCGTCGCCGGCCACGCATACGACCGGCCGGTCGCTGAACCGGAGAGCGGCCGCGACCGCTGCCGGAAGCCCGTAGCCCATCGTTCCGCTGGTGGGCGCGAGCTGGGTCGGCATCGGTCCGTAGCGCCAGTAGCGGTGCCACCAGCCGGAGAAATTCCCCGCGCCGTTGCAAATGACGGTGTTGGCCGGAAGCTTCTCGCGCATCGCCGCCACGCACGGTCCGAGGTCGAGCTTCACGCCTTTGCGCGCTTTCGGCTCCGACCAGTCGAGCCATTCCTTATGGGCCTGGTCGCCGCAGGAGAAGCGCACGCAATCCGGGTCGCTCCAGTCGTCGATCATCTCCGCGAACTCGCCCATGTCCGCGCAGATCGGCAGGTCGGCGTGATAGACGCGGCCGAGCTCGTTCGGGTCGGGATGGACGTGGACCAAAGTCTGGACGGGGTGGTCGGGGGTGACCAGTTTGTAGCCGTCGGTCGTCGCTTCGCCGAGGCGGGCACCGACCGCGAGGATCAAATCGGCGTCGCGGATTCGCTCCTGAAGCTTCGGGTTCGGCCCGTAGCCGAGATTGCCCGCATAGCATTGGCATCCATTGTCGATCGCATCCTGCCGCCGAAAGGCGGCGGCGACCGGGATTCCGTGGCGGAAGGCGAAATTGGCGAAATGATGCGCGGCGCGCGGGCTCCAGTCGGCGCCGCCGACGATCGCGACGGGCGAGGCGGCTTCCTTCATCAGCTCGAACAGAACCTGGATCGCTCCCGGATCGGGCGCCTCGCAAAGGGCCGGGACCGGCGGGCGGTCGGCCACTTCGACCTCGTCGCGAAGCATGTCCTCGGGCAAGGCCAGCACGACCGGGCCGGGGCGTCCGGCGGTTGCGACGCGCCAGGCGCGGGCGACATATTCGGGGATCCGCCGCGCGTCCTCGATCCGGGCCGCCCATTTGGCGACTGGCGCGAAGAACGCCGGGAAGTCGATCTCCTGAAAGCCCTCGCGGTCGCGATCGGATCGCGCGACGTCGCCGACGAACAGGATCATCGGAGTCGAATCCTGGAAAGCGACATGGACTCCGCCGCTGGCGTTGGTGGCGCCGGGCCCGCGGGTGACGAAGGCGACGCCCGGCCGTCCGGTCATCTTTCCGTCGGCGTCGGCCATATAGGCGACGCCGCCCTCCTGACGGCAGACGGTGACCGCGATTTCGGGCGTGTCGTGAAGCGCGTCGAGCACCGCGAGGAAGCTCTCGCCCGGCACGGTGAAAATCCGGTCGCAGCCGTTGATCCTCAGCTGATCGACAAGGATGCGTCCGCCTGTTCTGGCGCCGGTGCTCTTGGTCATGGTCGGCGCTTTAGCGGGCTAGAATCGGCGCGTCATCAGCATGGGGGCGGCGTGCTCATAACCGAACCTTGTTTGGCAATCGGCGGGACTCCGAGCGCCTGCCGAACCGAGTCCGGGACCAATCCACGGTCGTAGGGCTCCATTGTCCAGCGGCAGTTTTTCCCTTCATACTGAGTGCCCAGCACCTGCTTCGACCCCTCGTGATGCAGGTAGCGGTCGAGGGTCGCCGCCGCGATCCAGCCCGCATCCGGACGCCCGCGCGCCATCGCCGCCAAGGCCAGCACATGCGCGAGCAAATAATCGGACGCCTCGCTGCCATGCTGGAACACGAAAGCGGCGTGATAATAATCGTCGCCGCTTTGCAGTTTCTCTTGGTCCAGAAGCTGGCGGGTCCGCTTGCGGCGCCGGGCGTCGTCGACCGAAACCTGTTTCCAGTCGATGTGCAGGTCTTGGCGGGAGGCCTGATCGGCTTCGAACAGGGCCGTCATTTCAGCGTTGGTCGCGAATAGCTGCTCGATCGGGTAGCTACGGTCGATGTCCCATGGACCGAGGGCCGGCGCTTCGGTCTCTAGCGACAGCGTGAAAGGACCAAAGGTGTCGGCGAGGGTGAGACTCGCCAAGCCCTCCGTCCGATGGCGAAGGACGATGCTGGGCAGCGGTTCGCCGTTCGAGACAAAGCGAAGTGTCAGTCCGTCCTTCGTCTCGACGACCTCGGAAGGCGGTAGAGTGACCGGGGGGCCTTCGATCTTGGACAGGGTACTGGAGCCTAGTTGGAAATGCGCCGGTCGGCGCCAATCGACCTTCCAGCCGCTGCCGCTGCGCTCGATAGAATAATCGAAAATTGCCGTTCCAGCGGAACGAAGCACCCAGTGGCCGGTCCAATCGGCGGCCGCGAGCGGCGTTGCTCTAACGATCGACAACAGCAAGACAGCGCCAAGCAATTTGCGCAGAGCTGCCAAGCGCGGGACGATTTGGTTGTTCATGGCTGCGCTCTAGCTTTACGTTCGCTAGCTCGTCACCCCGATTTGATGGGAATCACGAGCAAGCAGCCGGGAGGCGAATCGCCATGGAACCGACTTTCAACGTCTGGATCATCGTCAATCGGCCGCTCCACGAAGTGTTCGAGGCGGTGGCCGATCCCGAGCAGCTCTCGGCCTATTTCACCACGGGAGGCGCGAAAGGGCGGCTGGAAGCGGGCAAGACCGTCAGCTGGGACTTCCACGATTTTCCCGGGGCCTTTCCTGTCGAAGTGAAGGAAATCGTGCCCGACGAGAAGATCGTGCTCGAATGGAAAGCGAACGAGCCGGGCGCCGATTACAACGTCCAGGTGACGATGACGTTCGCGCCGGTGGAGGACGGCCGCACGAAAGTCGGTATCGCCGAGAGCGGCTGGCATGACACCGATGCCGCGCTCAAAGCGAGCTACGGCAATTGCATGGGCTGGTCGCAAATGCTCGCCGCGCTGAAGGCGTGGAAGGAGTATGGAATCAACTTGCGCGAGGGGGCGTATAAATAGGCGGTCACGCCTGATGAATTGCCTTCACCACCTGATAGCTCTCCAAGCCCTCCTTCCCGCCTTCGCTTCCGAAGCCTGAGTCCTTGACCCCGCCAAACGGCGCATCGGCGGCGCTGATCGCAAAGGTGTTGATCCCGACCATGCCGCTTTCGACGAGGTCGCCGATCAGGTTCGCCCGGCGGCCGTTCTCGGTGAAGGCGAAGGCGGCGAGGCCGTAGGGGAGGCGGTTGGCCTGCTCGATCGCTTCCTCGAAGCTGTCGAACGGGCGGCTGACCGCGACCGGGCCGAACGGCTCGTCGTTCATGATGTCCGCCTCGTTGGGGACATCGGCGAGCAACGTCGGCTGGAAGAAGAAACCGCCGTCGCCGGGGCCGCCGCCGGCGAGGACTCGCGCGCCCTTCGCCTTTGCATCGTCGATCAGCGCCCCGACCGCTTCGGGCCGGCGCTTGTTGGCGAGCGGGCCCATGCGGGTTCCGTCTTCAAGGCCGTTGCCGACCTTCACCTTTTCGGTGCGCTCGGCGAAGCCCTTCACGAAGGCGTCGTAAATCGATTCCTGGACGTAGAAGCGGGTCGGCGACACGCACACCTGGCCGGCATTCCGGAATTTCTGCGGAACGACCATGTCGAGCGTCTTTTCGAGGTCGCAATCGTCGAAGATCAGAACCGGCGCATGGCCGCCGAGCTCCATCGTCACCCGGGTCATGCTGTCGGCACACAGCCGCATCAAATGCTTGCCGACGTTGGTCGAGCCGGTGAAGCTGACTTTGCGGATCACCCGGCTTCCGATCAGTGTCTCGCTGATAAGATTGGCGTCGCCGTGGACCAGCTGAGCGACGCCCTTGGGAATCCCCGCGTCGGAAAGAGCGCGGAACATTTCCGTCGCGCAGCCCGGCGTTTCATGCGGCGGGCGCGAGATCACCGTGCAGCCGGCCGCGAGCGCGGCGCTGACCTTCTTGGCGAGCAGGTAAAGCGGGAAGTTCCAGGGCGTGAAGGTCGCGGTCGGGCCGACGGGCTGGCGAATCACCCGACTGAGCTGGCCGGCCGGCCGGACGAGCGTTCGGCCATAGTCACGCCTGGCCTCTTCCGCGTACCAGTCGAACAATTGCGCGGAGGCCAGGACTTCCGAGCGGCTTTCGACGACGATCTTGCCTTGCTCCTGGGTCATGGTGGCGGCGATCGCGTCGGTGCGCTCGCGCAGCAGCTTCGCGGTCTTGCGAAGGATGCCCGCTCGCTTGTCCACATCCATCGAGCGCCATTCCGGCCAGGCGCGTTCCGATGCGGACAGCGCCTCGTCGAGGTCGGCCCCGGTCGCATAAGGAACCTCGGCGATCGGCTTGGCGTCGACCGGGTTGACGACAGCGTGACAGTCGCGTCCCTCGCCCGATTTCCAGACGCCGTCGATGAAGAGTTCGAGAGCGGTTTCGTATCCCATGCCGGCCAGATAGGCTCGGCTTGAAGCCGGGGCAACGGCTCGCTAGGCGCATGACACGGGGACAGTCCCTCAGGAGACGCGAATGACGAAGCAGGAGCTGGTCGCGAAGATGCAGGAGAACCGGGCGTGGGTTCCCGGCAAGATGGTCAAGGTCGACTTCGGCGATCAGGGCACGGTGCTTCTCGATGGAACGGCCGAGCAGGTGAGCGAGAGCGATGGCGCGGCCGACACGACGATCAAGACGAGCTGGGACGACTGGCAGAAAATGGCGGCCGGCGAGCTCGACGGAATGACCGCCTTCATGACCGGCAAGCTGAAGATCGAAGGCGATATGGCGAACGCCATGCAGCTGCAGGGGGTGTTGGGTAAGTTGCGGGGATAGCAATAGTCCCTCTCCCTTGACGGGAGAGGGTTGCGAAGCCTTAGCGAGGAACGAGCTTAGGCGAAGTTGGGAGAGGGTGAGCGAGCGAAGCTCGCGCGAAGCCATGGCTTCGCTACCCCTCTCTCCGGTCAGCTTCGCTGACTCGCTCTCTCCCGCAAAGGGGAGAGAGGCAGGGATGAGGACGTCGAATGCAGAAAATCTACTCTGACGCCAAAGCCGCTCTCGAAGGCTTGCTCCACAACGGGATGCTGATCGCCGCCGGCGGGTTCGGGCTGTGCGGCATCCCCGAGCGGCTGATCGACGCGATCGTCGAAAGCGGCGTCAAGAACCTCACCGTCGCTTCGAACAATTGCGGGATCGACAATGTCGCGCTCGGCAAGCTTCTTCGGACCCGGCAGATCAGCAAGATGATCAGCAGTTACGTCGGCGAAAACAAGGAGTTCGAGCGGCAATTCCTGGCCGGCGAGATCGAGGTCGAGTTCACGCCGCAAGGCACGCTCGCCGAAAGGATGCGGGCGGGCGGCGCGGGAATTCCGGGCTTCTACACGAGGACCGGCGTTGGGACCCAGGTCGCCGAGGGCAAGGAGCTCAAGGAGTTCGACGGCGAGACCTATGTGCTGGAGCGGGGAATCCGTGCCGACCTTGCAATAATCAAGGGCTGGAAGGCCGACGAGACCGGCAACCTCATGTTCCGAAAGACCACCCGCAACTTCAATCTTCCGGCCGCGACCTGCGGCAAGGTCTGCATCGCCGAGGTTGAGGAGATCGTGCCGGTCGGCAGCCTCGATCCCGACTGCATCCATCTGCCGTCCATCTATGTGAACCGGCTGATTGATGGCAGCCCGTACGAAAAACAGATCGAGTTCCGGACGACGAGGCCTCGCGAAGATGAGGTGGGAGAAGCGGCATGACGAGATTTCTGGTATTGATCGCCGCCGCTTCGCTTGCCGGCTGCGCGACCACGGGCGCGCTCGCGCCGGCTGGCCCGACGGCTCCCCCCGCCGAGCTCGCGGCCATCGATCAGACGATCGACGCCGTTTATGCCGTCATCTCCGGGCCGCCGGGACAGAAGCGCGACTTCGATACGATGCGCTCGATGTTCGCGCCTGATGCCCTGCTCAGAGTGATCACGCCCAAGGGCGTTCGAGGCGGCACCCTCGAGGATTATATCGGCAAGAGCGGGCCGATCCTGGAGAAGGAAGGCTTCACCGAGCAGGAGCTTGGGCGGCGCGTCGAGGTCTACGGCAATCTCGCCACCGTCTGGTCGTCCTATGACGGGCGGACCGCCAGCGGCAGCTTCCACGAGCGGGGAATCAACAGCTTCCAGCTGGTCAAGGTCGACGGCAAATGGCTCGTCGCATCGATCCTGTGGCAGGAGGAAACGCCGGAGTTCCCGCTGCCCGCCGACCTGAGCCCGGCGGAGTAGAGCGATGGCCTGGGATCGAAATCAGATGGCGGCGCGCGCGGCGAAGGAGCTTCGCGACGGCTATTATGTGAACCTCGGGATCGGCATTCCAACGCTGGTCGCCAACCATGTTCCGCCGGGCATGACCGTCACTCTGCAGAGCGAGAACGGGATGCTGGGGATCGGGCCATTCCCTTATGACGACGAGGTCGACCCGGACCTCATCAACGCCGGAAAGCAGACCGTCAGCCAGCTTCCGCAAACCAGCTTCTTCGACTCAGCTACCAGCTTCGCGATGATCCGCGGTGGGCATATCGACCTCGCCGTGCTCGGCGGGATGGAGGTCTCGGAAAAAGGCGACCTCGCCAACTGGATGGTCCCGGGCAAGATGATCAAGGGCATGGGCGGCGCGATGGACCTCGTCGCCGGAGTCAAGAAGATCATCGTCGTCATGGAGCATGTGTCGAAGCACGGCGATCCCAAGTTCATTCCCGAATGCACGCTTCCGCTGACCGGCAAGAACGTGGTCGACATGATCATCACCGATCTCGCCGTTTTCCAGCGGCCCGACCACGACAGTCCGTTCAAGCTGATCGAGCTTGCGCCTGGAGTGACGAGGGAAGAAGTGCGCCAGAAGACGACGGCGGAGTACGTGGATTAATCCCCTCTCCCCGTCGGGGAGAGGGGATTTTCGGTTGCGTCGCGACTCCCGAAAGAGGAAGATTCGCCGATGGGGGATCTTCCGCACCCTGCATCGGCGCTTGTCGCCGAATGGGCGAGCCATCTCGCGCACGACCGCCGCAGATCGGCGCACACGGTTCGAGCCTATGTCGGCACCGCCCATCGTTTGATCGATTTTCTCGGCGAGTATCGAGGAGGGCCGGTCGAGCCGTCCGCACTGACCGGCCTTGGCGCAGCCGACTTGCGCGCCTTCCTTGCGGCGCGGCGTAATTCGGGGCTGGGAGCCGCCTCCGCCGCCCGCGAGCTCTCGGGCGTGCGCGCTTTTCTCGCTTATGCGGCCGAGCGGCAGGGCGTCGCCGCCAACGTCCCGCGCACCCGCGCCCCGAGGCGGCCGAAAACATTGCCGAGGCCCGCCGCGCCGGATGAAGCCATCGCGCTTGCGGAAGATGCTGGCGCTTTCGCTTCCGATCCCTGGATCGGCGCGCGCGATCTTGCGATCCTGCTACTGCTTTACGGCTCGGGGCTGCGCGTTTCAGAAGCCTTGTCGCTGACCGCCCGCGACCTTCCAATGAGGGAATCTATCCGGGTCACCGGCAAGAGGTCGAAAACGCGGATCGTGCCTGTCGTCGCGGCGGTGCGTGAGGCGATCGGCGACTATGTCCGCCAATGCCCCTATCCGATTGCCGGCGATTCGCCATTGTTCCTCGGGGCGAGGGGAGGGCCGCTGAGCGCCGACCTCGTGCGCCGCGCGGTTCGGGCCGCTCGCGTCCGGTTGGGCTTGCCCGACACGCTTACGCCGCATGCCCTTCGCCACAGCTTCGCGACTCACCTGCTGGCGCGCGGGGCGGACCTTCGCTCGCTCCAGGAGTTGCTCGGCCATGCGAGCCTGTCGTCGACCCAGATTTATACCAAGGTCGACGCGGCTCATCTGCTCGATGTCTACCGGCACGCTCACCCGAGGGCGTAACGATTGCCGCGGCCAGCCGAAATCGTGGGGAAGCACGGCTCGCCGCGGCAGGGCCCTCCTGGCAGCAAGGCCGTAAACCAATCCGATAGTTTCAATCCGAACCGGAGCGGCTTTCACTCCGGTTTGTGGGTTGCGAGCCGCCACACGTAGAACGCCAGCATCAGGATGAGGATCGTGTTGGCGACGGGCGCGAGGAACTGGTCGACCTGCGCGAAGTCCGACTTGAGGCGGAAGCCGGCCCCCGCGAGCAACGCCGTCCATACGAAGGTCCCCAGAGTCGAGGCGACAAGAAACCGCTTGAATCGCATTTTCAGCAAACCTGCCGGTATCGACACCAGCGACCGAACCGTGGGGATCAGCCGGCCGAGAAGGACGAAGGCGCTTCCGTGCTTTTCCATCCAGCGATGCGCGCGCTGCACCTCGGACCAGTTCACGGTCAGCCACTTGCCGTGCTTGAGGATGAAGGGCTTCAATCGATCGACGCCGAGCGCCCGGGCGGCGAGGTACCAGAAGACATTGCCGAGCATCGCTCCGGCCGTTCCCGACGCGATCACCAGCGACAATTCCAGATCCCCGTTGGCGGCGGTCACGCCCGCGACGGGCATGATGATTTCGGACGGAATCGGCGGAAACAGCGTTTCCAGGAACATCAGGAAGCCGACGCCCAGATAGCCCGATTGCTCGATCAGGCGGACGACCCAGCTGTTCATTGCATCAGTGTCCGCCGCGCCCGGCAAGGCGTCGCTCGATAGCTTGCCAGATAAGCGCGGGCGTGTCGCTGCCGTTGAATTCGTCGATGGCGACGATTCCGGTCGGCGATGTGACGTTGATCTCGGTCAGCCATTGGCCGCCGATGACGTCGATCCCGACGAACAGGAGGCCGCGTGTTTTCAGCTCGGGCTCGAGGGCCGCGCAAATCTCGCGCTCGCGATCGGTAAGTTCGGTCTTGGCCGCCGTGCCGCCTACAGCGAGGTTCGACCGAATTTCGCCCTCGCCGGGAACGCGATTGATCGCCCCGGCAAATGCGCCGTCGACGAGGACGATTCGCTTGTCGCCCTCGGTGATTTCGGGGAGGAATTTCTGGATGACATGCGGCTCGCGATAGCTGGAGTTGAACAGCTCCATCAGCGACGCGAGATTGCGTCCGTCGGACCCGATCCGGAAAACCGACCCGCCGGCGAAGCCGTGAAGCGGCTTGATAACGATCTCGCCATGCTCGGCGAGAAACTTGCGGGCGAGTCGGAGCGAACGGGTAATCGCGGTCGGCGGCATGAATTGGGGGAAATCGAGCACCCACAGTTTTTCGGGCGCGTCCCGGACGCTCGCGGGATCGTTCACCACCAAAGTCTCGCCTCGGATGCGCTCGAGCAGATGAGTCGCGGTGATGTAGCCCAGGTCGAACGGTGGGTCCTGGCGCATCAGCACCACGTCCGTGTCGCGGCCAAGATCGAGCAGCCGCGGCTCCTCGAACCGGTAATGGTCGCCGGACACGCGCTGGACCGTGACCGGCCGGGTCATCGCCCAGACACGCTCTTCGGCGTAGCTCATGTCTTCGGGCGTGTAGTGGAACAGCCGGTGCCCCAGCTCCTGCGCCTTCAGCAGGATCGCGAAGGTGGAATCGCCGGCGATGTTGATCCGCTCCAGCGGGTCCATCTGAACGGCGACGCGAAGACTCATGGGCTGCGGTCCTTCGATACGCGGCTTCGATGAACTCAGCCGCTACTCAGGATGAGCGGAACTTACAAACCGCTCATGTTGAGTAGGCATTGAGCCCTTCGACCCCGCCTTGCGGCGGCGCTCAGGATAAACCAAGGCCGAAATGCGGTATCGAAGCACGGCTGTCACCCTTGCCAGACATCGGGCAAGTGACGCGGGAGCCGGCCCGGGACGATGAACAAAGCGTCGATGCGAACATTGTCGCCGTCGCGCATGAAACGCGGTGCCAGTCGCTCGGCTGCGACAGCGACGCGCCGGAGACGATAATGGTCGAGAGCGAAGGCGGCCGCTTCTTCGCTGCCGCGCGCCTTGACCTCGACGAAGGCCAGCGTTCGGCCGCGGCGCGCGACGATATCTACTTCTCCGCCCGGGACCCGGGCTCGGCGGGCGAGGATTCTCCAGCCCTTCAGCCGCAGGTACATGGCCGCGATCGTTTCGGCGCCCCGGCCTCGTTTTTCGGCCTCTTGCCGCTTCACTTGCGCGACAGCTCGAGCGCTCGGGCGTAAGCGCGCTTTCTCGGTATCGCGAGCCGTTCGGCGATCTCGGCTGCCGCGCGCGAGGGCGAGAGGCCGACCAGCGCCTCCTTCAGAGCATGGTCCAGGTCTGCATCGGATGCTTCCCCGGCCTCTGGCGGCGGCGCGACCACGATCACGATCTCGCCTTTGGGCGGCGAATCGGCATAGCGGCGAGCTAGCTCCCCGAGAGTGCCAGTGAGGGTTTCTTCGTGAAGCTTGCTGATTTCGCGAGCTACAGCGGCGTCGCGGTCGCCAAGCCCGGCGGCCAAGGCAGCAAGCGCGCCCGACAGCCGCGGACCGCTTTCGTAAAAGATCAGCGTCGCCCGGACGGCGGCCAGCTCCGTGATCGCCTCGGCGCGCGCTTTCGCCTTCGCCGGCAAGAAACCTGCGAAGAGAAAGCGGTCGGTCGGAAGCCCGGCGAGCGTCAGCGCCGCGATCGCCGCGCAGGGACCGGGCACCGCGTGAACGCTCCGGCCCGCCTGTCTTGCCGCGCGGACGAGCTTGAAACCGGGATCGGAAATCAACGGCGTTCCCGCATCGCTCACCAGGGCAATCGCTTCGCCTTCGAGCCGCGCGACGATTTTCTCGCGGTCGCTGTCGGTCGAATGATCGTCGTAGCGGCGCATCGGGGTCTTCGCGCCGATACGGGCGAGCAGCTTGCCCGTCACCCTTGTATCCTCGACCAGGATGAGCGCGGCATTGCGGAGAGTCTCGGCGGCACGCGGGCTGAGGTCGCCAAGGTTGCCGATCGGCGTCGCCACGACATGAAGCCCTGGAGTGAGCGCCTCGCGCCTTTCGCCGTCCGACCAAGCCCTTTCAATTTCTCGCAAAAAGGTTCATCCTTCCGCTTCGTCGATACCTTGGGAGGGTGCGATGATTGTACTATTGAGCGCGTCCGCGATCTATTTGGCGGGGCTTCAGGCCGGGATCAATGCGCCGAGAACCGCATTCACCCAATGCCTCAAGTCGGCGACGTCCAAGGCGGAATCGTCGAAGGTCGGCGGCGACGCGATCGAAGCCTATATCCGGACGAATTGCAGCGCCGAAATCGACGCCTTCAAATCCGCCTCGGTAAGCTTCGACGTCAAGAACGGAGTGTCGAAGAAAGAGGCGACCGCGGGTGCCGACGACATGATTTCCGGCTGGCTCGAAAGCTCGATCGACAATTACAAATTCAGGGCCGCCGAAGAGGCTCCGCCGCCGCAACAGGCCGCCGCGCCGGCTGCGCCGCCGGCTTCCGCCCCGACTCAGGCCGCGAGCGTCGAGCCGGCCGCTTCGGCGCAATAATCACGCCGCGATTTCCGCAAGAAGCCGGTCGAGGACGAGCCGCCCGGCAGGAGTCGCACTGATCCGCGAATTCGAACGCTCCAGATGGCCGCTCGCGACGAGCCTGTCGACACGCGACCAGTCCACCACGGGACCGCCGAACCGTTCTTCGATCGCCCTCGCATCCACGCCCTCCGTCAGCCGAAGGCCCATGACCAGCGCTTCGTCGGCCCCTTCGCCAGCGCCGAGCGGTGCTTCCTCGGCGATCCCGTGGCCGTTGCGGCGTATTGCGGACAGGAAGTTCTCCGGCTTTCGGTGCCGGACGATGCGGGCTCCAAGACGCCGGCCGTGGGCGCCGGGGCCGATCCCCGCGTATTCCCCGTAGCGCCAATAGGTCAGGTTGTGGCGGCTTTCGGAACCGGCCGCGGCGTGGTTGCTGATTTCATAGGCAGGCAGGCCGGCTTGCGAGGTCATCGCGCCGGTCAGCTCGAACAGAGCCGCCGAGGTCTCGCAATCGAGCGGCTCGAAATCCTTTTTTGCCACCATCGTCGCGAACCGCGTGCCCGGTTCGATGGTGAGCTGGTAGAGCGACAGGTGCGTCGTTCCGAGGGACAGCGCCCTGCTCAGCGCGCTCGACCAGCCGGCTTCGCTATCTCCGGGAAGCGCATAGATGAGGTCGAAGCTGACCCGGCCGAAATGCTTCTGCGCGATGTCGAGCGCTGCCAATCCCTCGCTCGCCGAATGGGCGCGTCCGAGGAATGCGAGCGATGCGTCGTCGAACGA
>DASTIF010000156.1:0-11630 GCA_035717805.1 Sphingomicrobium sp. | reverse complement strand
CCGAGCGACGGCGATCGCAGCGCTACCCGCCGGCTGGCCGCGGCGGCCGAAGCGCTCGATTGCACTTTGGTCGACCATCTCGTGTTCGGCGGAGCCGACTGCTCGAGTTTCCGCCAGCTCGGGCTTTTGTAAGCGCGTCCTTCCCGCAAGAGCGAGAATCCCGCTTTCATCCGGATTTGGCGGCCATGGCCAGGATCGCGGCCCATTCCTCGTCGCGGACCGGCGCCACCGACAGCCGCGATTGCCGGATCAGTTCCATCTTCGCCAGCCGCGGGTCCGCCTTGATTTCCTTGAGCGTCACCGGCCTCGCCAGCTCCCGAACCGGCTCGACCGCGACCGACACCCAATCGGGATCCTTCGCGTCGGGCGCGGACTCGCGGGTCACGCGCATGATCCCGACCGCCGATCGCTCGTCCATGCTGTGATAGAAGAACGCCTCGTCGCCACGCTTCATCGCCTTCAGGTTGATGCGCGCGGTCGGGTTGCGTACCCCGTCCCACTCGGTCGCGCCGTCGCGAACCAGGTCCTGCCAGCTGTAGCTGCCCGGTTCCGACTTCATCAGCCAATGCGCCATTAAAATCCTCCTGGGCTTCGAGTAGCCGCCCCTGGTGAAAATCTGAAGCGCTAGCTTTTATCCAGTTATTTCAATCGGTTCCGTCATTCGTCCCGTGCGCGGCTCGATTCACCGCCCGGCGGGTTGGATTCATCGCGTAAACCCGTATCTGGCATTCATCGGTTAACGAGAGCGGGGCCGGGCGGCGCATTTGGCGCGGCGGCGGCTCCCGGGCAAGACGGACGACCCTTCACAGTTGCAGACGGGAAGCGTGCATTAGGATGCGTTCCCTGGCGCTGTGACCGGCCGGCCGCCAAGGGCAAGAGAGACAATTGAAGCAGCTTCTGCGGAACCGCGGCCTCGCCGCGGTTGTGGGATCATTCATGCTGGTTCTGGGCACGGGCAACGCAGCAGCCCAGACCGTTCCGGCCAAGATCAATTATTCGCTGAAGGCGGGCGCGGTGAACGCCGCCGCAACGCCGTTCGGCTCGAGGACGACGGCGCCGATCGTGACCGCGGTCCAGCGCACCGTAAGCACCACCACCGACATGTTCTCGAACGCGGTGGGGGCGGTGTTCGGCACGCGCCAGCCCCAGACCGAAATCGCCAAAATCGCGCGCGAAGCCCGCTGGCTGCATAATGCCGGCTGGCCGCTTTACGCGCTGGTCGACCGGTTCAGCACCGGCGCTCCGCTCGGCGAGCAGGCAAATTGCCTCGCCACAGCCGTCTATTTCGAATCGCGCGGCGAATCGCTCGAAGGCCAGCTCGCTGTCGCCGAGGTCGTCATGAACCGCGCCGCCTCGGGCCAATATCCGTCGACCTGGTGCGACGTGGTCAAACAGCCCTGGCAATTTTCATTCGTCCGCCACGGCCAGTTCCCGGCGATCAATTACAATTCCGACGCGTGGAGCAAGGCCCAGGGCATTGCCCGGCTGGCCATGGCCAATGTCATGCGGAGCGTTCCCAACGATGTCTTGTGGTATCACGCCGACTATGTGTCGCCGTCCTGGGGATCGCGGCTGACCTATGTCGAAAGGATCGGCGCGCACCTCTTTTACCGCGCCTGATCAACGGCCTGACTCAAAAGCCATTCGGCTCGGCGTAAATCGCGTTTACGGGGGATTCGCGCCGACCCCTTTTTGGGACCAGCCTCTCTTCCGGCGCGAAACACCGCGTTCGGGGGGAGGCTCGGGTGCTCAAGATTCTGGTCGTCGAGGACGACAGGCAGCTTGCAACGACACTCAAATTTCTGATCGAGGATAATCCTCGATACCGCGTCGTCGCGACCACCGACGATGCGGAAACCGCGGTGGCCGCGGCCGAACGGCACCGGCCCCATCTGGCGCTCGTCGATCTCCATCTCGCCCGCGGCTCGACCGGTTTTTCCGTCGCCGTCCGGCTCGGCGATTTCGACGTCCCCTGCCTGTTCGTCAGCGGCAAGGCGCCGAGCTTCGCGATGCCCGACCTCGCGCTGGGATGCCTGATGAAGCCCGTCACCGCGGAGGATGTCCATCGCGCGCTTGCACTCGCCGAGGACAAGCTTCGCGGACGCGAGGCGCTCCGGATGCGAATCCCTCGAAATCTCAAAGTCTATGACGAGCCCGAACACACCGTCGAAGTGCGCGGCTTCATCCCTTCGCGCCCCTCGCTTCGGACCCGTCTCGGCCACTGGATCGCGGCCCATCAGCGAACCTAGCTCTGGGCGCATCGGGATTGGCTGGATGCCCCGCGTGGATTCGAACCACGATTGACGGAGTCAGAGTCCGTAGTCTTACCATTAGACGACGGGGCAGCGCCGGTTTCGGGCGAGGGCGCGAGATAGAAATCAGGCCCTTCGCTGTCAACGCGCACTGGCAGCAAATGCGCGCGAACTTGCCCCGTTAGCCCAATCAGGGTTACATTCGGGTCAAGTCAGCTGCCGGTATGTCCGGCAGTGTAAGGATAAAGAACGGGCGTTTCGTCATGGCGCACAATGTCGCCAGCGCGCCGGGGCCGCAAATGCGGCACGAACCGGCCCCTGCCACCTCCGTCGATCGGCCGCGGCATGAGCCCAACGGACAGCGCCATACCTACGGCGCTCTCGATCTCGGAACCAACAATTGCCGGCTCCTGATCGCCCGCCCCACGCAAGACAGCTTCACCGTCATCGACGCTTTTTCGCGGATCGTTCGGCTGGGCGAAGGCCTGTCCCGGACCGGCCGATTGTCCGACGATTCAATGGACCGGGCGGTGGCCGCGCTCGCGGTCTGTGGCGACAAGCTCAGGCGCCGCAACGTTTCCCTGTCGCGGTCGGTCGCGACCGAGGCCTGCCGCCGCGCCGCCAACGGCCGCAAGTTCGTCGAGCGCGTGCGCAACGAGACGGGAATCGCGCTCGAGGTCATCGAGCCTCAGGAAGAAGCGCGGCTGGCGATGCTGGGCTGTCACAAGCTTCTCGAGCCCGGCGACGGCCCCGCGCTCATCTTCGACATCGGCGGCGGCTCGACCGAACTTGTCCTGGTCGACCAGTTCGGCGGAACGCCGAGCATCCGAAGCTGGTGGAGCGCGCCCTGGGGGGTCGTCTCGCTCACCGAAAGCGAAGGCCGCGAAGCGATCGAAGGCGAGGACCGCGTTCGCGCCTACAAGCGCATGCGCGAGCGCGTCCGCCGCTCTTTCGACCAGTTCGAATCCATGCTCCCCAAGGATCGCAAGGGCATTCGCCTGCTGGGCACCAGCGGCACGGTGACGACCCTGGCCAGCGTCCATCTCGCACTTCCGAGCTACGACCGCCGCGCGGTCGACGGGCTCCACGTGCCGATCGAAGCGATGCACGCCATCAGCAGCATGATTGCCGAGATGGACCATGAAGAGCGGGCCGCCCTCCCCTGCATCGGCCCCGACCGCGCCGACCTTGTCGTGGCCGGCTGCGCGATCCTCGAAGCCATCCTCGAAATCTGGCCGGCCAAGACCCTCGGAGTCGCCGACCGCGGAATCCGCGAAGGGATCCTGCGCTCCCTCATGGCCCGCGACGGATACAAGCTTTGATTACCCTCCCCTCGATTTCGAGGGGAGGGGGACCGCCGAGCGAAGCTCGGTGGTGGAGGGGCCCCTCCGTCAGCGCTTCGCGCCGCCACCTCCCCTGCAAACGCAGGGGAGGATGATTTCGTGAAACGCGTCCGCACGGCCAAGGGCCGCAAGATAGGGTCGACGCGCTGGCTCGAGCGCCAGCTCAACGACCCCTATGTGCGCCGCGCCAAAGCCGAGAATTACCGAAGCCGGGCCGCCTACAAGCTGATCGAGCTCGACGAGCGTTTCGGCCTGCTCAAAGGCGCGACAGCCGTGGTCGATCTCGGGATCGCGCCCGGCGGCTGGAGCCAGGTGGTGCGCCGCTCTACCCCGAAGGCTTCGGTCGTCGGGATCGACTTTCTGCCAACCGATCCGATCGACGGCGTCGAGATTTTGCAGATGGATTTCATGGACCAAGAGGCGCCCGACAAGCTCAAGTCGGCACTGGGCGGCCCCGCCGACCTGGTGCTATCCGACATGGCCGCCAACACCGTCGGCCATCAGCAGACCGACCATTTGCGAACAATGGCGCTGGTCGAGGCCGGGCTTGAATTCGCGGCAGAGGTCCTCCGCCCCGGAGGCGCCTTCGTCGCCAAGGTTCTCGCCGGCGGCGCCGACAATAATCTCGTTGCCGAATTGAAGCGCCATTTCACCACCGTGAAGCACGCCAAGCCCCCCGCCAGCCGCAAGGATTCGAGCGAATGGTACGTCGTCGCCCAGGGCTTCAAGGGCGACAAACCGGACGAGCCCTAGGGCTTCGGCGGCGCCGGCTGCTGCGAGTCCATCAGCCTTCGGGTGAGGTAGATCGTTTCCAGCGCATTGGTCCGCGCGGTCTGGCGCAGGTTGGCGCCGGCCGCGTGCCCGCCCTCGGTGTTCTCGTAATAGAGGAACGGAAGCCCGAACTCCGCCATCCGCGCCGCGAACTTGCGCGCGTGCTGCGGCCCGACCCGATCATCCTTGGTGGTCGTGAAGATGAACGGCACCGGATAGTCCGCGTCCCGGTCGAGGTTCTGATAGGGCGAGGTCTTTTCCCAGAAGGCCCGCACGGCGGGATCGTCGATGCTCCCATATTCGCCTTCCCACGACGCGCCGGCCGCGATCTTCGAAATGCGGATCATGTCGAGCAGCGGAACGTCGATCACTACCGCGTTCCACAGATCGGGATGCTGGATGAACTCGACACCCATCAACAGCCCGCCGTTGGAGCCGCCGCGGATCCCGAGACGGCGCGGGCTTGTCATCTTGCTCGAGATGAGGTCGCGGCCGACCGCCGCGAAATCGTCGTAGATGATCTGCCGCTTCCCCCCGAGCCCCGCCTCGTGCCAGGCCGGGCCGAACTCTCCGCCGCCGCGGATGTTGGCGAGCGCGAACACGCCGCCGTTCTCGAGCCACAATTTCCCGGTTGTCGCCGAATAGGTCGGCGTCATCGGCACTTCGAACCCGCCATAGGCGTAGAGAAGCGTCGGGTTGGAGCCATCCAACTTCATGTCGCGGCGGTGGACCAGGAAATAGGGAATCCTGGTCCCGTCGCTCGACACCGCCTCGCGCTGCTCGGCGACCAAATTGGACGCGTCGAACTTGGCCGGCTGGCGCATGATCTCACGCGCCTTGCCGGCCCCGGCGTCGGCCAGCCAGAGCGACGGCGGAGTCAGGAAATTGGTGACGGTCAGGAGAGCCTGATTATCGCCGTCGCTTGTGTCCGCGATCCCGATCGTCGAATTTTCCGGAAGTTGCAGCGCCGATCGAGCCCAGCTGCCGTCCGGCTGGGGCGTGAAGACCAATGTCCGCCCGCGGACATTGTCGAGGATCGAGACCAGAAGGACACCCTTGGCGGAGCTCGATTCCTGGAGCGCCTCGCGCGGGCCGGGCGAATAGATCAAGGTCGGCGTCAGATGCGCCGGGTCGGCGCGAAGCGCGTCGAGATCGACCGACAGCAGGCTTCCGGCCGGGAAGGCCTGGCCGCCTTCGCGCGGAGTCCAGGCTTCCTGCGACTGGATGATCACCCGGCCGTCGAGCATGTCGATCAGGCTGGCCTTGGCGGGAATTGCAATCTGCCTCGTCTTGTCGCCGTCGAGCAGGAAGGTCTTCGAATGGAAGAAGTCGGTGCCCTCGACGACGATCGGCAGGGTCCGGTTTTCCGCGTCGCGAAGCACCGCAGCACCCGCCGAGACGTCCTCCTTCTTGCCCCGGAACAGCTCCGTCGCCGCCGACAGAGGCTGGCCGCGCTTGAGACGCTTGACGACATAGGCATAGCCGGATTCGGTGAGCTCGCCCGGCACCCATTCGCGGCTGACGAGAAGCGTGTCCTCCTCGACCCAGCTGATGTCCTGCTTCCCCTTGGGAAGATCGAAGCCGCCCTCGACGAAGGATTTGCTGGGTAGGTCGAACTCGCGGATCGTGACCGCATCCTCGCCGCCGTCCGACAGGTGGATCAGGCAGCGGCGTTCGGCGGGCCGGGAACATTGCGCGCCCTTCCACACCCAGTTCGCCTTTTGCGACGCGGCAAGGGCGTCGAAATCCAGAACCGTCTCCCAGACCGGCGAGCCGCTCGCGTAGCTGTCGAGGCTCGTGCGGCGCCAGATTCCGCGAACATGATCCGAATCCTGCCAGAAATTGTAGATTTGACCGGCAAGGAAGCGGCCGACGGGAATCCGGTCCCTGGCCTCGGCGATCGCGAGCGCTTCATCGTAGAAGCCGGCATAGCGGGGGTCGGATTCCAGGATCGCCGTGCTTCGCGCATTCTGCGCCTCGACCCAGTCCATGGCCTTCGGCGAGGAAACCTCCTCCAGCCACAGATAAGGATCGTCGCTCGATTGGGCCGGCGCAGCCGCGCTTGCTCCCAAAGCCGCAGCCGCAATCATCGAAAGCACCGGTCCTTTACGCATCCGCCTCTCCCCTCTCGCCTGAAGTTTCGGGGGATTGGCCGGCGAGTCAATGCTGGAAGGAACGCTTTGCCTCAGCCCCTGGCGCGCGCGTCCGCGATCGCGTTCTTCAGCGCGTCATAGCCGACCGCAGCGTTCATCACCCGGTCGCCGACGACGAACAGGGGCGTTCCCGTCGCGCCGAGCGCCCCGGCGAGCGTGTAATTCTTCTTCAGCTCCGCCTCGATGTCAGGGCTCTGCACCGGCTCCGAAGGTATTCCGGCCGCCTTGCTCGCGGCCGCGATCGTCTCGGGCGCCGGTCGTCCCGCCTCCCACAAGGCGTCGTGGAACTGGGCGAACTTCCCGGCCTTGGATGCGGCCAGCGACAGGCGGGCGGCGACCACGCTGTCCGGCCCGAGGATGGGAAGCTCGCGGTAGACGATGCGGAGACCCTTGTCCTCGGCGATCAGTTGCTCGAGCGCGGGGTTGCTGGCTTTGCAATAGGGGCAGGCATAATCGTAGAATTCGACCAGCACGACGTCGGGATCGCTCGACCCCTTCCACGAGCTTCCAAAGGGCGTTTCGATCTGCGCCCGGTTCTGGTCCAGCACCGGCTTGTATTGAAGGTCGCGAAGCGCGTCGCTGGCATCGACCAGCACCTGCGGATCGGCCATGATCCCGCTTCGAACGATCCTGCTCGCCAGGAAGTGCGGCGCGGCGAAAATCAGCAGCGCGGCGACGACGACCGCGCCGACCGCTCCCCCCGCAACCGCTGCTCCGAACCGCCCGAAGCGCGGCATGGTCTCTTCGCTCACCTGTCCTTCTTGTCCTTCTTCAGCTCGGCTCGCGACACCATCGCAATATCCTGCGCGCGAAGATAGTCCGGAGTTCCGGCGGGAATGCCCTTCATCGCCGTCTCCGCGCTTGCCAGGGCCAGCTTCGGTTTTCCTTCCAGGTTGTTGCGTTCGGCGGTCGCAAGCGCGGCACGCCCCGGATCGCCTTCGCGGTCATAGATGATACCGAGCTGGTACCAGGCGAACGGATCCTCATTGTCGCGGTTCACGGCAGTCTTCAGCACCTGCTTCGCTTCGGCGAAATTGTCCGGATTTTCCGTCGCGATCAGCGCGTGGCCGAGCATCGCCGCGATCAGCGGCATGTTCCCCGATCGCTCCGTCGCTTCGCGAAGCGGCGCGAGCGCTTCCTTCGGCTTGCCCGTTTCGAGCAGGATTTGACCCTTGAGCTCGAGGAAGAACGGATCGTGCGGGTCGGTCGCCAGAAGCGAATCCGCCTCCTGGAGCGCTTTTTCCGGATAGCCGCCGACATGATAGGCATAAGCGCGCGCATAATGGCCCGGAACGCTCTGGTCGGATTCGGGATATTTCTTCACCGCCTGCGTGGCGTCGACGAAACCGTAGAGCTTTGCCTTCACCCGTTCGAAGCGCGCCTCGAGCTTCGGGTCGGGCGGTGTGCTCCAGGCCGGATCCTTCTTGAAAACCTGTTCGAGCGCCTGGATTCGCTCGCTCGAAAGCGGGTGCGTCCGGTTATAGCTGTCCTTGGCATAGACGGCGATCCGATACTCCTCGTTCTGCAGCTTGTTGAAGAAGTCGAGCAGGCCCTTGCCGCTGATTCCGGCCGCCGAAAGATATTTCGCGCCCGCCTGATCAGCGGTGCTTTCCTGGGTCCGGCTGAACGCCAGCAATTTGCCCAGCGCCGCTTGTTGACCCAGCATCATCAGCCCCATGCCCGCCTCGCCGGCGCCCGCAGCCATCGCCAGCGCGCCAAGAACGAGCGTCGCGATGCTCATATTGTTTGCCTTGCTCAGACCGTCGCGCAGCCGGATCGAATGCCCGCCCGCGACATGACCGAGCTCATGGGCGATCACGCCCTGAAGCTGGTTCACATTGTCGGCGGCGAGCAAAAGGCCCGACTGGATATAGACGGTCTGGCCGGTAGCGACGAAGGCGTTGATTTCCGGATCGCCGAGCAGAACCACCTCGACGCTTCCGGGGCTCAGCCCCGCCGCCTCGATCAGCGGGCGCGAGGCATCCTTGAGCAAAAGCTCCGTCTCGCTGTCGCGAAGGACGGTCGCGTCCCGTTCCTGCGCAGCCGCCGGCTGAACGAAGCTGAGCAGCAGCACCAGCGCGATCATCATCGCGCGCGTCGTTCGTGACAGCGCGGAAATCATCGCGCGGCTTTCACACCGGCGGCCTGAACCCGCGATGAAACCGGTGCTTATCCGAAGGTCCTCTGCCACCAGCCGCTGCGGGGCTTGCCGCCTTCGTCCTCGCCGTTCGGGTCATTGTCCGCGCTCGGAACGGGAGCGGCTTCGGGTGCCGGCTCGGCCTTGTCTGCCGCGGCTTTCGGCTTTCGCGCGCGGCGCTTCGGCTTTTCCTCTGCCTCGGGCGGCTGCTCGGCCGCAGCGGCCTCGGCACCAGGCTCCTCAGCCTTGGACTCCTCGGCCTTTTTCTTGCGGCCTCGGCGCGGCTTCGGCTGCGGTTCGGCCGGGGCCTCGGTCTCGGCGATCGGGCGCTCCTCGTCGATCGACCGCTCGACCATCGGCGAGCTGTCCGGCTCGATCACGGGCGTCGCGGCGGCTTCGCCCTGTTCCGCCGCCTTCGGCTTTCGGCGGCGGCGGCTCTTTTTCGGCTTCGCCTCTTCGGCGGGAGCCCCGGCCTCTTCGGCGGCCGGTTCGGCTTCCTTCGTCTGCTCGACCGGCGGCGGCACCTCATCCTCGGGAATCATCGATTCCTGGTTGCGGCGGCGGCCCCGGCCGCCCCTGCGCCGGCGACGGCGGCGGCGTGCGCCACGCTCCTCGCGCCCCTCGCCTTCCTCCTGCTCCTCGGCTTCAGCGCCGGTCAGCGCGGCCTCCAGCTCCTCCTCTTCTTCCTCGTCGTCGTCCTCTTCGACCTCAGGGTCCGCCTTCGCCTGAATAACCGGCCTCGGCTCGGGCCTCGGGCCGGAGCTTTCGACGGTCATCTTCGCGCCCTCGAAGCTCTCGTCGATGGCGATTTCGATCGATACGCCGTAGCGGCCCTCGATCTCGGCCAGCTCCGGACGCTTCTTGTTGAGGACATAGACCGCCGCATCGCGTCCCGCCCGCAGAAGCACCTTCTCCCCGCGCCCTCGCGCGGCCTCGTCCTCGACGATCCGGAGCGCCGACAGGCCCGCCGACGCGGCCGTCCGCATCAGTCCGGTTCCCTCGCAATGGGGGCACGCCCTCGTCGAGGCCTCGAGCACGCCGGTGCGGAGCCGCTGCCGGCTCATCTCCATCAGACCGAAGCTGGAAATCCGCCCCACCTGGATCCGCGCCCGGTCGTTCTTGAGCGCGTCCTTCATCGCCTTCTCGACTTTGCGGACGTGGCCGGACTGTTCCATGTCGATGAAGTCGATGACGATCAGGCCCGCCATGTCGCGAAGCCGGAGCTGCCGGGCGATTTCAGCCGCCGCCTCCAGGTTCGTGGCGAAGGCGGTCTGCTCGATATTGTGCTCCCGGGTGGAGCGGCCGGAGTTGATGTCGATCGAGACCAATGCCTCGGTCGGGTTGATCACCAGATAGCCGCCCGACTTCAGCTGGACGACCGGCTGGTACATGGCGCTCAGCTGGTCCTCGACTCCGCAGCGCTGGAACAAGGGCGTCGATTCGACGTGCTGCTTCACCCGCCGGACGTGGCTCGGCATCAGAAGCTTCATGAAGCCGCGCGCCGCCTTGTAGCCTTCCTCGCCCTCGACGATCACCTCGTCGATGTCACGATTGTAGAGGTCGCGGATCGCGCGCTTGATGAGGTCGCTGTCGCGATAGATCAAGGCCGGCGCCGTGCTGCCAAGCGTCCGCTCGCGGATTTCGTCCCAAAGCCGCGCGAGATAATCGAAGTCGCGCTTGATCTCGGTCTTGGTGCGCTGAAGCCCCGCGGTCCGGACGATCAGCCCCATCGTCTTGGGCAGGTTGAGGTCGC
The DNA here is from genome assembly GCA_035717805.1 of Sphingomicrobium sp. Classification (GTDB taxonomy): domain Bacteria; phylum Pseudomonadota; class Alphaproteobacteria; order Sphingomonadales; family Sphingomonadaceae; genus Sphingomicrobium. The sequence continues at coordinate 1,221 of DASTIF010000156.1, read as the reverse complement.
TCATGATCGACTTCAACCGCTTGCGGTCGGCGCCGTTGGAGATTTTGCGGCTGATCCCGCCCCCGTGCGAGGTGTTGGGCATCAGCACGCAATAGCGGCCGGCCAGGCTCAAATAGGTGGTCAGAGCCGCGCCCTTGTTGCCGCGCTCTTCCTTGACGACCTGGACCAGAAGTACCTGGCGGCGCTGGATGACGTCCTGGATCTTGTAGCGGCGGCGCAGGTTCTGGCGTTTCTTGCGAAGCTCGTCGGCTGCCGATTCATCCACCGGTGAGCGCGCCGAATCTCCGCCTGCCTCGTCCGCCTCTACCGGCGCGCCGTTTTCCTCGTCGCCATTATCGGCTTCCTGCTCGGCGGCTTCGGCCTTGTCGGCCTTTTCGCCCTCGGCGAAACGAAGCTTCTCTTCCTCGGCCGCCTGCTCGGCTTCTTCTTTCAGAAGAGCGTCGCGGTCGGCCTTTGGTATCTGGTAATAATCGGGATGGATTTCGCTGAACGCCAGGAAGCCGTGGCGATTGCCGCCATAATCGATGAAGGCCGCCTGAAGCGACGGCTCTACCCTCGTGACCTTGGCTAGATAGATGTTTCCCTTGAGCTGCTTGTGCTCGGAGGATTCGAAATCAAACTCCTCGATCCGGTTTCCCTTGACGACGGCGACCCGGGTTTCCTCCGGGTGGCGCGCGTCGATCAGCATGCGCATGGACATTGAAATTACTCCGGGCGCGCGATGCAATCCGGCTGTGCCGGCGGCGCGCATATGAAAAGGCCATCGGCCGCGGCGTCGAGCGGCGGCGGATGGCGGATTGTTCGGGATGTGTGTCTGCTGCCTGGACCATTCCGGCGCCTTGCGCGGGAATCACGCCTCGCTGCCCGGTGAGGAGCTCGCGACGGGCGTTCTGTGGCGTCATGCAGCGTCAACCTTGTCGGCCGCGGACCTTGCACGGGTCGCGGCGCCTGCCTCCGCCTGGAACGGTCGGAGAAGCGCCCCGGTTAGCACCCCGGCCACCCCGCCGCAACCATTGCTGGCGTGTCGGCGAAAGACAGCGGATCTCAACATCATGATAAAAGTGCGTTAACCATATTGGCGTGATATGATGCGGCAGTGACTGGGGAGGCGGTCTCGACAGGTTCGACGCGCAAACGGACGATTGCCGGCGCGGCGCTGACGTTGGTCGGCGCGGCGGCGGTGCTGCTTGCGCTCGGCGTATCGCAGGGCGGTGCGGCGGC
>DASTIF010000155.1:0-4402 GCA_035717805.1 Sphingomicrobium sp. | reverse complement strand
GCACGGCGGCCACGTTGCTCGACCGGGCGAAAGCTTCGCGAAGTGTGATGTCGCCTCGATAGACGCCGTCGCTGTTCGTCGGAGTCCAGTCGCCGATCGTGATTGGCTCGTCCTCGATGATGCTGTCGGGCGTCCAGCCGGCGCGCATTGCCGCCAGATAGACGAACAGCTTGAAGGCCGAGCCCGGCTGGCGAAGCGCCTGGGTCGCCCGGTTGAACGGGCTGTCGGCGTAGCTTTTGCCGCCGACCATCGCCACGACCCGTCCGTCGGGGCGCATCGCGACCAGCGCCGCCTGGGCCCCGTCGAGCGAGGCGCGGTTGATCGCCCGAACCGCGGAGCGCTGGAAATCGGCGTCAAGAGTCGTTTCGACTCGCACTTCGCCGAATTCGGAGTCGAATGCGTCCTGGGCGTCGGAAGCGACCCAATCCGCGAAATAGGTCCCGGACGGCAATTCGGTTGAACGCGCCACTGGCCGCGCCAGTCGGGTCGAGCGCGCCTTTGACGAAGTAATCGCTCCTGTCTCAGCCATGGTCGTCAGGACCAGGCGGCTTCGCTCCTGCGCCAGTTTGAGGTGATGTGTGGGCGCGAGGCGGGAGGGCGCCTGAACCATTCCCGCGAGCATCGCCGACTGCGCGAGCGTCAGCTCGTCGGGATCGCGGTCGAAATAATGGTCCGCAGCGGCGCGCAGCCCATAAACTCCGTCGCCGAAATAGACGCTCGAAAGATAGCGGGAAAGAATCTCGTCCTTGGTCAGCCAGGCCTCGAGCCAGAAAGCGATGATCGCTTCCTGTGCCTTGCGCTTCAGGCTGCGGTCGGACGAAAGGAAGCTGGTCTTGGCGAGTTGCTGGGTGATCGTGCTTCCGCCCTGACGGACTCCGCCCGCGCGGATGTTGGCGATCATCGCGCGTCCGATTCCGCGCGGGTCGATTCCCCAGTGACGGTAGAAGCGCCTGTCCTCGATCGAAACGAACGCGGCGGCGGTCACGGGATCGAGCTTGGCGACCTCCACTGGGGCTTCCTTGACCGCGCCTCGACGGGCAATCGGCTTGCCCTCCTCCGACAGGAACAGCATCGCGGGATCTGGAAGCGGCTCGAGCGCCCGCGACAATGGCGCGGTGATCACCAGCCACAGCAAGGTGGCGAGGATCAGCGCCGCGAAACAATAGAGGCCGATCCGAAATCTTCGCCAACGCCGGCTTCGTGGCGGCTTTTGCTGTTGCGGTCCGGGACTCTCGGGCGCCGGTGGGGGAGAAAGCGGGTCGGGCAGGTCCTCGACGTTGACTCCGCCGCGGTTCCAGACTGTCCCGTCGTAATCGGCCACCAAATCAGTCTCCGCGCCGCCACCTGTCTTACTTCAGTAAAACAGCGGCGTCGATATGGCCAGAAAGTTGCTGAACACGGGATTGCGGCTATTGGTCTCGCCAATGCGGCCAGCAATCCTTCGTTCCGCCCTAGCCGCCGCGTTGAGCGCAGCGCTCGTTATGACGGCCGCGGCCTGCCAGCCGAAGTCGGAGGGGATCGTCCAGGTCCTGGTGATCGGGGAAACCCCGAAGGTGGCCGATCCGCAGCGCGGCCCGCTGGCGGCCGACGATGCGGTGCTCGTCAACAATGTGGCGCAGGGCCTTTTGCGATTCGACGCGAATGGCCAGGTCGAACCCGGCCTCGCCGAGACGTGGAACGTCAGCGACGACGGCCTCAGCTATATTTTCCGCCTTGCCAACGGCGCATGGCCGAACGGAAAGAAAATCACCGCCGAGCAGGTGGCGCGCATGCTTCGCCGGCTGATCGCGAGTTCGAGCCGCAACCCGCTCAAGGACAATTTCGGCGCGGTCGATGAGATCGTGGCGATGACCGACCGGGTCATCGAAATCCGCCTCAACCAGCCCCGCCCCCATCTGCTGCAGCTGCTGGCACAGCCGGAAATGGGACTGGTGCTGGAAGGCCAGGGAACCGGCCCGTTTGCGATCGATCGCTCGAAGAGCAACGAGTCGACGCTGCGCCTAAGCCGCGAAATCGAAACGCCGGACGAAGAGATTCTGGATCGCGAGCGGCTCGGCCTGGGCGGGGCGACTGCCGAACAGGCAATCCGGGCATTCGCGGCCGGCAAGGCCGACCTCGTTCTCGGCGGGACCTTCGTCGACCTGCCGCTAGCGCAGGCCGCGCAAATACGCCGCCGCGCGCTCCAGTTCGACCCCGCGTCGGGCCTGTTCGGACTGATCCCGGTTCGCAAGGACGGGCTGCTCGCGACTCCGGAGGCGCGGCAGCTGCTCAGCGCGGCGATCGATCGCGACGCGCTCGTGGCGGCATTCAACGTCCCTGGACTGGTTCCGCGAGCGACCGTCCTCGAAGCTGGAATCGAAAACATCCCGACGCCCGCGCCGCCGCAATGGTCGCTTACTCCGCTGGCCGACCGGCGACCGGCGCTGGTGGCCCAAGCGGCGCGCATCTTTACGTCCGAAGACCCGTTGGTGATCAAGGTCGCTCTTCCCGAAGGCCGCGGATCGAAGATCATCCTGGACAGGCTAACGCAGGATTGGGGCGCGATCGGACTTCGGGTCGAGCGCACAAACAAGGGCGAGCAAGCGGACCTTCGCCTGGTCGACGAAGTCGCCGCTTCGTCATCGGCTTCCTGGTTCCTCCGTCACTTCCGCTGCGACAATGCCGCTATCTGCGACGAGGAGGCCGACAAGCTTCTGCAGGGCGCGCGCGACACCCCCGTCCTAGCGCAGCGAAGCGCTCTTTTGGTCCAGGCGTCGCAGCGGATGGACTCTCAAACGTTGTTCATGCCGCTCGCGGCGCCAATCCGATGGTCGTTGGTCACGCCACGGATCACCGGCTTCGCCGGGAACCGCTTCGCCATCCACACGCTGACGGGGCTTGAGGATCAGCTGAACCGGACTGGCGAGTAAATGGCGATAGTGGATGAAGCGCTCGGCCTCGGCACCGACCCGGTATCGGTCCGGCGGCGGGTCGAAGCGATGGAAAAGCTGCTCGAGCGATTGATCGTCATTCCCGGCCTCAACCGCCCCGTCGGCCTCGATGTGATCCTCGATCTGGTGCCCATCGCCGGAAGCACCGCCGGCGCCGTTCTGGGCGCCTATCTCGCCTGGGAAGCGCGCAACCTCGGGATGTCGAAATGGGCGGTGGCGAGGATGGCCGGCAACGTCGGAGTCGACTGGCTGATCGGGCTGATCCCCTGGGTCGGGGCAATTCCCGATCTCCTGTTCCGCTCCAACACCCGCAACCTCAGGATCATCAAGCGCCACCTCGACAAGCATCACCCCGCCGGCGCGATCGTGGACGCGGACGCTAGTCGCCGCTGATCGACGGGTCTATGTCTCGCGGCGAAATGCCGCCGTCTTCCTCTTCGATGATCGGCGTTCCGACGTCGCCCTTGCCGACCGACCCGCCCGCCATTTCCAGCATTCTTTCGAGGGGCACCCGGGCGCGGTCCATCACCTCGGTTGAAAGCTCTATTCGCGGCTCGAGGTCGCGAAGCGCGACGTAGAGCTTCTCGAGCGTGTTGAGCGCCATATAGGGGCACATGTTGCAGTTGCAGTTGCCGTCGCCGCCGGGGACTCCGATGAACGTCTTGCCGGGCGCCGCTTTCTCCATCTGGTGAATGATGTGCGGCTCGGTCGCGACCAGAATGGTCTCGGCTGGCGATTCGAGCGCGAATTTCAGGATCGAGCTGGTCGATCCGACATGGTCCGCATGCTCGATGATGTGCGGCGGGCATTCCGGATGCGCGGCGACCGGCGCGTCGGGATGCTCGGCCTTGAGCTTCAGAAGCTTGGTCTCGCTGAATGCCTGGTGGACGATGCAGATTCCCGGCCAGAGAAGCATGTCGCGGCCGGTCTTGCGCGCAAGATAGCCGCCCAGATGCCGGTCGGGCCCGAAGATGATCTTCTGCGCCCTCGGAATCTGATCGAGGATGGCCTGCGCTGAGGAACTGGTGACGATGATGTCGCTCAAGGCTTTCACCGCCGCCGAGCAGTTGATGTAGGTCAGCGCGATATGATCCGGATGGGCGGCGCGGAACGCGGCGAACTGGTCGGGCGGACAGCTATCCTCGAGACTGCAGCCGGCGTCCATGTCGGGCAGGATCACGGTCTTTTCGGGGCTCAGGATTTTCGCCGTCTCGGCCATGAAGCGCACGCCGCAGAAGGCGATCACCTCGGCGTCGGTCGCGGCGGCCTTGCGCGACAAATCGAGGCTGTCGCCGACGAAATCGGCCAGGTCCTGAATTTCGGGCTTCTGATAGTAATGGGCGAGTATTACGGCGTTGCGCTCGCCCTTCAGGCGGTCGATCTCGGCCAGCAGGTCGAGGCCCTTCAAGGTCGGCGTCTGTACGGTCACTTCACTTCCCCGAGGCGCGGCGTTTCTCGGCCTCCGCTATCGC
>DASTIF010000154.1:0-7467 GCA_035717805.1 Sphingomicrobium sp. | reverse complement strand
TTCAGGACCGTCGCCTTCACGATCGAGCCGAACGGCGCCCAGAGCGTCGCGCTGATCGGCACCAAGGACGCCGGCATCGTCTCCGCGGGAAGCGGCGATTTCGTCCGCCCGATCCAGCCCGACGCGAAGGGCGATTATTATCTGACCTGTTTCGGGCGAAGCTGCGCCGGAGCGGTGATGCGGTTCACGACGACGGTGCGCCAGCCGACGGGATTTACCCTGATCGGATCGCGCCCCGGACTTCCCCCGGTCGCCGCGCCGCTTGTCGGCGAACGGCCGAGATTCGCGCGGCCTCAATATGTGCCGGATTCGACCATGACCATGTCGCGCATCTGGCTCTGACCCTGGGCGTTTAATCTGCTATAGCCGGCTTACGCAGGCGCCCTGCGCCTCTCGCCGGGGAGCCATGAACGAGCCCAGGAGAGGTGCAAATGGCGAGCAAGCCGCTTCCCGCCCAAGCCAAAAGCGATTCCACCAAAATTCCGGTCCGGCGAATAACCGGCGCGGACGTGGATTCGTCGTTGCGGGACGGATGGCGCGATTTCATGGAAATGCGCGGCGACATCATCTTTTTGATGATCCTCTACCCGCTGATCGGGATCGTCGCAGCGATCGCCACGGTCGGCGGGCCACTGCTTCCGCTCTTCCTTCCGATCGCCGCCGGAATCGGCTTGCTCGGGCCGGTTGCCGCGGTCGGCTTTTACGAAATGGCTCGGCGCCGCGAGATGGGGCTGCATTCCAACTGGCCGCACTTCCTCGACGTCCGCAAGCGCCCGTCGTTCGACGAGATCGCGGCCGTTTCGGGGCTTCTGCTCGCGATTTTCGGGCTCTGGCTGCTCGCCGCCGGGGGGCTTTACGTCGCCTTGTTCGGCTGGAACGAGCCGGAGTCGACCGCCACCTTCATCAATCAGGTCTTCACCACCTCGCAAGGCTGGGCGATGATCGTCATCGGCGGGCTGATCGGGCTCGTCTTTGCCGCAATCGTCCTGGCACTCAGCGTCGTTTCGATGCCGATGCTGGTCGATTACGAGGTCAGCGCCTCGGCCGCGGTCAAGACATCGATCCGGGCGAGCCGCGCGAATGCCGGGCCGATGCTTCGCTGGGGAGTCATCGTTGCCGCACTTCTGATCGCCGGGTCGATTCCCCTGTTCATCGGACTTGCGGTGGTCCTGCCCTGGCTCGGCTATGCCACCTGGCACTTGTACACCAAGCTGGTCGACCGAAGCGCGATCCCGACTCGCCGGCGCGAGTAGGATCGCGCCGGCCGCCGGTTCGGGCTTATTGCGGTCCGCCCGGCACTCCGTTGCGGTCGAGGAAGTTGAGGATCGTCCGCCACACGTGGACCGAAATCTTCGGCCCGCCGACCGAGTGGGTATAGCCCGGATAGACCATCATCTGGAACGGAACCGCATTCTCCTGAAGCTTCGAGAAGAGCGCCGTCGAATTGGTGAAGACGACATTGTCGTCGCTCATTCCGTGAAGGACCAAAAGCGGGTCGGCGATCTTGCCGGCGTCGTCGATGGCGTCCGATTTCTTATACGCCTCTGGTACCTTGCGCGGGTCGCCCATGTAGCGCTCGGTGTAGGCGGTGTCGTAGAATTCCCACTTGGTCACCGGCGCTCCGGCGATACCGGCGGCGTAGGTGCCGGGGTCCGCTTCGAGCATCTTCAGGGTCATGTAGCCGCCATATGACCAGCCGTAGGTCGCGATCCGGTCGGGATCGACGAACGGCAGGGACTTCAGATAATCGGCGCCCGCTTTCTGATCCTCGACCTCGACCGAGCCCATGGCGTGGTAGATGGGCTTTTCGAACGCCACCCCGCGGTTGGCCGAGCCGCGGTTGTCGATCTCGAAGACGATATAGCCCTGGTCGACCAGATACTGATCGAGGCCGCCATCCCAGCCCTTCATCACCGTCTGTGAATGCGGGCCGCCATAATGTTGGAAGAACACCGGGTATTGCTTTCCCGCGGCCATGCCGGGCGGGGTGATCATCTTGTAGTAGAGCGTGTCGCCGCTCGGGCCCTTGATCGACCCGTAGCGCGCAAGCTCGTGGCTCGAGAGATAGGGCGAGTAAGGATGGTCCGCGTCGAGCGCGTTCTGCTCGATCCAGGCCGTCATCTTGCCCGTCGAATCGGCAAGGAATGATTGCGACGGCTGGGTCGGCGAGCTTCGATAGACGATCAGGCGCGTCGCATTCTTGTCCATGCTGGCGCGGTTGATGAAATTGGAATCCGTCAGAAGTGTCGGCGCGCCGCCCGCCAGGCTCATCGAATAGACCTGGTTGGACAGCGGATCGGCGGCATTGCTTTCGAAATAGACGCGGCCCTGCTCGAGATTGACGCCGTCGAGGCTGGTCACCGGGCCCGCCATCTGGGTGAGCTGAGTCCATTTGCCGTCCTGGAAGCGGTAAACCTGCGCCATCCCGCTTCGCTCGGACATCCAGATGAGGCTGCCGTCGTCCAGCCATTTGTAGTCCGGCAGGTTGATCCAGTGGCCCTTGGCGGCCGTCTCGGTGAAGAGGACGCGGCTCTTGCCCGTCGAAGGATCGATGGCGAGCATGTGAAGCTTGCTCTGCTCGCGGTTGAGGATCTGCGCGTAGGCCGTCTTGCCGTCCTTCGCCCAGTCGACGCGGGCAAGGTAGATGTCCTTGTCCTTGCCCAGGTCGGCCTCGACCTTGCGGCCGCCATTGGGGTCGATGAAGATGAGATGCGGGACGATATTGTCGGTGCCCGCGGCCGGATAGCGCTGCTCGAAGGTCCTGGTCTCCTCGGCGCCGATCGCGGTACGGGTGACGACCGCGACGTTGGATTCGTCGAACCATTCGACCGCCAGACGGTCGTCGTTCGGGCTCCACCAATAGCCGGTCAGCCGGCCGAGCTCTTCCTGCGCGACGAACTCCGCCTCGCCGTAATGGATGTTGCCGCCGCCGGGAGTGACCGCTCGCGCCTCGCTTCCAAGCGGGCCGACCCAGAGTTTCTGGTCGCGGACGAAGCTGACGTACTTGCCCTTGGGGCTGACGTCGGGGTTGAGCTCGCCTTCCTTGCTGTTGGTGAGCCGGGTGACCTCGCCGTCGAGGTTGGCGAGATAGAGGTCGCCGTCGAGCGGAACGAGAAGCGACTTGCCGTCCGGAGTCCATTGATAGGTGACGATGCCTTTCAGGCTGCCGATACGGCTTCGCTCGCGCTGCATCTTCTCGGCTTCGCTGAGCTCCGCGCCGGTCCCGACTTTCTCGCTGTCGACCAGCATCCGCCACTCGCCGCTGCTGGTGTCGAGCACCCACAGGTCATAGCGCTCGCGGTCGTCGGGCCGATTGCGAAGCATGCCCAGCAGCGTTCCGTCGGGCGAAATCTTGACCCCGCGCGGCGACGGGCCGTTGAGCGACGGCGAGCCGAAGATGCGCTCGAGAGTCAGCGGCTTCTGCGGCACCGCCGGAGGCGCCGGAAGCGCTGCATTGGCGGCTGCTGGAAGAGCGGCGGCAACAAGGCCGGCAAAAAGGAACGAGGTACGGCGCATCGGCGGCTATCCTTTCCGGATTCGCAAAAAAGGGGCGCCCGGAAAGGTCCGGACGCCCATTTTGTCGCCGATTAGGCCGGGGAGATAAACCCCCGTTCGTCGAAAGGTCAGGCCTCGGTCTCGCTGCCCGGCTTTGCGGCCTGGGCGCCCTCACCGCCTGGAATGTCGCGCTGGATGGTCCGGCGCTCGGCGATACGGGCCGACTTTCCGGTCCGGCCGCGCAGATAATAAAGCTTGGCCCGGCGAACCGCGCCGCGGCGGACGACCTCGATCGAATCGATCGCCGGCGAATAGAGCGGGAAGACGCGCTCGACCCCCTCTCCGAAACTGATTTTGCGGACGGTGAAGCTGGAGCCCACGCCCTTGTTCGAGCGGGCGATGCAAACACCCTCGAAATTCTGGACTCGCGCGCGCTCGCCCTCAATGACCTTCACGCCGACCTTCAGCGTGTCGCCGGGACGGAATTCGGGGATGCTCTTGTCGGCGGTGAGCGCGTCGATCGCCTCACGCTCGAGAGTCTCGATCAGGTTCATTTCTAGTCAGCCTTCTTATCTCGTCGCCGCGCGCCAGAGGGCGGTGCCTGCGATGCGCCCCCGTGGCGCTCGATCAGGTCCGGCCGCCTTAGCCGTGTATCTTCGACCGCTCGTTCGTGTCTCCACGCCGCGATCTTCGCATGATCCCCCGATCGCAGCACTTCGGGGATCGTGCGCCCTTCCCACTCCACAGGCCGGGTATAGTGCGGATATTCCAGGAGACCTTGTTCGAAGCTCTCCTCCTCTCCGCTGGAGGCCGCGCCCATTACCCCGGGCAGAAGCCTGACGCAAGCATCGAGGATCGCCATCGCGCCGATCTCTCCGCCGGACAGGATATAGTCGCCGATCGACACCTCTTCGATGGGCCGGGCCTCGAAGATACGCTCGTCGAATCCCTCGAAGCGGCCGGCGAGGAGGATCACGCCCTCGCCGGAGGCGAGCTCGCGCACCCGCGCCTGCGTCAGCGGCCTCCCGCGCGGGGTCAGCGCCAGTAGCGGCCGGCCATCGGCAACGCTGTCGATCACAGCGGCAAGAACGTCCGGCCGAAGCACCATTCCCGCCCCGCCCCCCGCCGGCGTGTCGTCGACGGACCGGTGCTTGTCCGTCGCGAAATCGCGGATGTTGATTGCATCAAGCGACCAGATACCCTCGTGCAACGCCCGCCCCGCCAGGCTCACGCCCAATGGCCCGGGAAACATCTCCGGGTAGAGGGTCAGCAAGGAGGCGCGGAACGGCATGACGGAACCGCCGCTATCACAATCCATTGGGCGCCGCATGGACGAACCACTCGACTGCCTGATCGTCGGCGGGGGGCCCGCGGGCCTGACCGCGGCAATCTATCTCGCCCGCTTCCATCTCGACGTCCTCGTCGTCGACGACGGCAAGGGACGCGCCGCGAGCATTCCGTGCACCCGCAACCTCGCCGGCTTTCCGGACGGGATCGCGGGCAAGCAGGTCCTGGCAAGGATGCGCGAGCAGGCGCAGCTTTACGGCGCCAGGATCGAAGAGGGTTTCATCACCCGCCTCGACCGGGCCGATGGCGGCTTCACCGCCACGTGGGGTTCGGGCTCGGTCGAGGCGAAGACCGTTCTCCTCGCCACCGGGGTCGCCAACCGGCGCCCGCCAATGGACGAGGAGCTTCACGACGACGCACTGAAACGGGGCCTGATCCGCTATTGCCCGATCTGCGACGGCTATGAGGTCACAGATCAGAAAGTCGGCGTGATCGGGAGCGACAGCCACGGGGTCGCCGAGGCGATCTTCATCCGAAGCTTCACGCCGGACGTCACGCTCATCGCGCCTGACAAGGCAATGCACCTGAAATCCGAAGATTCCGGCAAATTGAAGCTGGCCAGCGTGCCCTGCGTCGACGGACCCGCGCAAGCGGTCGCAATTTCCGAAAACTGCATCGTCGTCGAAACGGCGGATGGCACTTTCACCTTCGACACCGTCTATCCCGCCCTCGGGAGCGACATGCACACCCAGCTCGCCGAGCAGGTCGGCGCGAAGCTGGCCGGCGACCGCTGCATCGACACCGACGCGAACCAGCGCACCTCGATCCCCGGCCTCTATGCCGCCGGAGACGTCGTCCACGGCCTCGACCAGATCAGCCACGCAATGGGCGAAGGCGGGGTCGCTGCAACGACGATTCGCAACGACCTCGCGAAGGACGAACCGCTGTTGCGGTGATACTCGCTCGTCATATCGTCCTGCCGGCCCTCGCCTTCGCGTGAGTCCACCCTTTTCTTCTGGACCGGCTTCCCCTATGTGCCCCTTCGCTTCCGGCAGGCGCTTGCCTGCCCTTTGCATTTTTTACGGAACGACAGCCGGAGGGGCGCCGCACTGGGCGGTGTCAGCGATCGGCCAACAGATGAGAACACAACATGCCGCTCTACGAGCATGTTTTCCTCGCTCGTCAGGACCTGGCCCAGGCCCAGGTGGACGCGCTCGCGGAAAACGCCACCAAGATCATCGAGGAGCATAAGGGCAAGGTCGTCAAGACCGAGACCTGGGGCCTCAAATCGCTCGCCTACAAAATCGCCAAGAACCGCAAGGCGCATTACGTGATGCTCGACGTCGATGCGCCGGCGCCGGCAATCGCCGAGCTGGAGCGCCAGACCAACATCAACGAAGACGTGATCCGGTTCATGACCATCCGAGTCGACGAGCTCGAGAAGGGCCCGTCGGCGATGATGCGGCGCGAGCGCTCCGGCCGCGGCGACCGTGGCGACCGTGGCGATCGCGGCGATCGTGGCGACCGCGGACCGCGCAACCGTGACGGGGAGTCCGAATAATGGCCCGCGCTTTCTTCCGCCGCCGCAAGTCCTGCCCCTTTTCCGGCAAGGACGCTCCGCGGATCGATTACAAGGACGTCCGCCTGCTCCAGGGCTTCGTGTCGGAGCGCGGCAAGATCGTCCCGTCGCGGATCACCGCGGTCTCCTCGAAGAAGCAGCGAGAGCTGGCCCGCGCCATCAAGCGCGCGCGCCACATCGGCCTTCTTCCCTACATCGTGAAATAAGGGAGCAAGAGACATGGAAGTCATCCTGCTCGAAAGGATCGAGAAGCTCGGAGCGATCGGCGACGTCGTCAACGTCAAGAACGGATTCGCCCGCAACTATCTGCTTCCGAACAAGAAGGCGCTTCGGGCCAACGAAGCGAACCGAAAGGTGTTCGAGGCCAATCGCGCCCGGATCGAGGCGGAGAATGCCGAGAAGCGCTCGGAGGCCGAAGAGGACTCCAAGAGCGTCGACGGAAAGACCGTCCAGCTGATCCGCCAGGCGTCCAACACCGGCCAGCTCTATGGTTCGGTTTCGGCCCGCGACATCGTCGAGGCGCTCGGCAACGAAGGCGCGCATGTGACCAAGAGCCAGGTCGTCCTCGACCGCCCGATCAAGGGCATCGGCATGCACGACGTGAAGATCGCTCTCCACCCGGAAGTCGCGGTGACGGTGCATGTCAACGTCGCCCGCTCGCCCGAGGAAGCCGAGCTTCAAGCGCAGGGCATCGACGTCATCCAGCAGATGTTCGAGGAACAGGCCGCGCCGCTGGTCGTCGAAGAGCTCCAGGCCGAGACCGCCGAGGCGGGGGCTCCGGAAGCTGCTGCCGCGGAAGGCGAAGCACCTGCCGAAGAAACTCCTTCCGCGGAGGAAGCCGCGACCGAGGAAGCTCCTGCTCCGGAAGGCGAAGCCGAGCAGGCCTGACCTCGGTTCGTCGCAAATCCTGCGGCGGGATTTCGGTTCGTCGCATCGCCGGTAACGGGTGCGGAACGGTCGCCGCGCCCGCTTGGTTGAATCCCGCGAAGAGCGCGGGGCTTTCCAAGGAGTTCAGGCGATGGCGAACGACAACGACAATCAAGACGGCGAAGGCAGGCGGGACGAGCTCGACCAGGAAGGCAAATCGGGCGAAACCGGCCAGCAGT
>DASTIF010000153.1:0-2526 GCA_035717805.1 Sphingomicrobium sp. | reverse complement strand
GCCGCCGCCCACGAAATGGACGATCTCGAAGGCATCGCCGTCGCGCACGTGCACTTCGCCGAGCGTCGAACGCGGCACGACCTCGAGGTTGCGTTCGACGGCAACTCGTCGCGGGTCGAGCCCGATTGACTCCAGCATCGTCACGATCGTGCTTCCGCCCGCAATCGAGCGCTGTTCTCCGTTGACCCGAACGTTGATTGCCTTTTCTCTGACTGGTTCCGCCATTGATCGAACGCGCTTTGTGGATTGATTGCTTGGGTCATATAGGGGCGCGCTATGCCGACGCCAGTGATCTTCGTCCTCAATGGTCCCAACCTCAATCTTGCCGGATCGCGCGAGCCGCGGCTGTCCGGAGCGCAGACTCTGGACGAAATCAGGACGGCACTGGACGAACGCGCCAGGAAACTCGGCGTGACGGTCGATTTCCGCCAGTCGAACCACGAGGGGCAGCTGATCGACTGGCTGCAGGAAGCGTTGGCAAAGGCCTCCGCCGTCATCCTGAATGCTGGAGGCTATAGCCACACGTCGATCGCCATTCGCGATGCAGTTGCCGCACTGCAAGCGCCGGTTATCGAAGTGCATCTCTCGAACGTTTATGCGCGCGAGCATTTCAGGCGCCAGAGTTTCATCGCCCAGGTGGCACGCGCCTCGATCGCCGGCCTTGGGCCGATGGGTTACCTGCTCGCACTGGACGCGGTCGCCCAGCTCTGCAAGGGGGCCGGGGCCAAGGCGACGCGCCAGATTCAGTAGGGGAGTGTATATGGCCGGACCTGCGAAAGCTGGCGGCTCGAACGACAGGCCGATGCGCGTCGACACGGCGCTCATTCGCGAGCTCGCCGAGCTTCTCACCGAGAACAATCTCAGCGAGATCGAGGTCGAGGACGGCGACAGGAAGATCAAGGTCTGCCGCGAGCTCGTTGGCTCGGCACCGGCGGTAACCGCTGCACAGGTCGCGCATTCTCCCCAGCCGATGACCGCTCCTCCCATGCACGCCGAAGCGCCGGTCGGCGAGCCGGAGGGCGAAAGCGTCCGCTCGCCGATGGTCGGCACGGCTTATATGTCCGCCGAGCCGGGCGCCGCGCCCTTCGTATCGGTCGGCGACACCGTGAAGGCCGGCGACACTTTGCTGATCGTCGAGGCGATGAAGGTGATGAACCCGATCACCGCTCCGCACGGCGGAACCGTAAAGCAATTGCTGGTAGAGAACGGCCAGCCGGTGGAGTTCGACCAGCCCCTCGTCGTCCTCGGCTGACAGATGGCCATCCAGAAACTGCTGATCGCCAACCGCGGCGAAATCGCGCTTCGAATTCACCGCGCCTGCCACGAAATGGGAATCCGGACGGTCGCGGTCCATTCGACCGCCGATTCCGACGCAATGCACGTCAGGCTCGCCGACGAAACGGTCTGCATCGGACCGCCCCCGGCGACCGAATCCTACCTCAACATCCCAAACATCATTTCCGCCGCCGAGGTCGTCCACGCCGACGCAATCCACCCGGGCTATGGTTTCCTGTCGGAAAACGCACAATTCGCCGAGATCGTCGAAAGCCACGGGATCACCTGGGTCGGTCCCAAGCCCGAGCATATCCGGATCATGGGCGACAAAATCGAGGCCAAGCGCACCGCCGCGAATCTCGGCCTTCCGCTGGTGCCCGGCTCGGCCGGAGCGATCGAAAGCGTCGCCGACGCCAAGGCGCTCGCCGCCGACATCGGCTATCCGGTTCTAATCAAGGCGGCCTCGGGCGGCGGCGGTCGCGGAATGAAGGTCGTTCCCGACGAATCGCAGCTCGAAACCCTGATGAGCCAGGCCGCCTCGGAAGCGCGCTCGGCCTTCGGCGACGACACCGTCTACATGGAAAAATATCTGGCCGATCCGCGCCACATCGAATTCCAGGTGTTCGGCGATGGCGATGGCGCGGCGATCCACCTCGGCGAGCGCGACTGTTCGATCCAGCGGCGCCATCAGAAGGTTCTCGAGGAAGCGCCGTCCCCCGTCATCTCGCCCGAGCAGCGCTCGAAAATGGGCGAGGTGGTGCGCAAGGCGATGGCCGAGATGGGGTATCGCGGTGCCGGAACCATCGAATTCCTGTTCGAGAACGGCGAATTCTACTTCATCGAGATGAACACCCGCCTCCAGGTCGAGCATCCGGTCACCGAGATGATCAGCGGAATTGACCTCGTTCGCGAACAGATCCGCGTCGCCCAGGGAGAAGGGCTGTCGTGCCGGCAGGACCAGATCAATCTTCACGGCCACGCGATCGAGTGCCGGATCAACGCGGAGGACCCGCGCACCTTCGTCCCGTCACCCGGCCTGGTGAAGAATTACGTCGCCCCGGGCGGGATGCACGTTCGCGTCGATAGCGGGCTCTACACCGGTTATCGCGTGCCGCCTTATTACGACAGCATGATCGCCAAGCTGATCGTCTACGGCACGACCCGCGAGCGCTGCATCATGCGCCTCAAGCGGGCGCTGGAGGAGTTCGTGGTCGAGGGGATGAACACGACCGTCCCACTCCACCAGCGCAT
>DASTIF010000152.1:0-5685 GCA_035717805.1 Sphingomicrobium sp. | reverse complement strand
AGGCGGGCGATTACGCCCTGCTCGACTGCCAGTTCATGACCCCGCATTTGAAGTCGCTCGGCGCGGTGGCAGTGCCCCGCGACCGTTATGCGGCGTTGCTGACAGCTGCGCTCGGTGGAGGAGATACCGCCTCGGACGGCGTCGCGGGCTCGGCCGCTTCGGGCGCGTTGGTCGAGCCCGACTTCCGGGCGCTCGACCGGCTGCTTGACGCGCGCGGCGGAGGCGGCGCCGGAGGGCCTGCCGGGAAGGTCATCGCGCAGCTCCTCGGCCAGACGTCATAGACCGGATGCTCGACGACGTTGAGCGACGGCGATTCCTTGTAGAGCCAGCCGGAGAAGACCCGCCGCCAGCGTTCGTCGCTCCCCTGAACGTCGAGCTGGACGAAGGCGCCGGTCAAATCCTCGGGCTCCCACGGAGCGGTGGTTTCGCAGGCCTTGAGGCGGACGATCACGTCTTTCACGCGGACCGCCTGCCCCGGCTTCATGGTGAGGTTTTTGACAATCCCGTTGCGCTTGTTGAGAAGCCCGAGCACCGCGACCCGCTGGGCCATTGGAGTCACGCCGGCTTCGTGACCGGTGAGCACCCGGTTCGCCGACCTGTCAGCCGTCGCCTGGCGGTCCTTTTCCTCGCCCCTGCAGCCCGCCACGGCGAGCGCAAGCGCCAGCGCAATGACGGCCCGCCGTCGCACCTCTATTCGGGGATCCAGGGCTGGTAGTCGCCGGTTGCGGCCGGCCTGACTCTGCCCGATCCCAGCGCCCCGTCGGGCCTGAACGCGGCCATGGTGCCTGTCGCATTCGGCTCCGGCTTCTTCTCGAACGGGCGCTTCGGCGGAAGCGCTTTTTCCGGAAGCTCCTCGATGCTCCCGCGGAGCCACAGCTGCCAGCCGGGCGGCACCCTGCTTCCGTCATTATTCCCGTTGTAGATCACCCAGCGACGCGCCGGGTCCTTCTTCGACTGGTAATAGACATTGCCCTGCTCGTCGCTTCCGACCTTGTCGCCGAAGCGCCAGGTGAACAGCCGCGTGCCCCAGGTGCCGCCGTTCCACCAGGTGAAGGTTGTCGACCAGAATCCCATGCGCGGTGCCTCTGCCGCAATCACTCCCTCCCGGCAAGGGAGAGGATCGCCGCTACCACTCCACCTTGTCGCCGGCTTCGATTCCGAGCTCGGCCGCGCGGCCGCCGGCGATCTCCAGCACCAGGGCGATAGGCTCGCCCGAGGGTATCGGCTTGTCGTCGAGCGGCTTCGCGTTGTTGATGCTCGAGATCGTCCCGTCCGCCCGGACGTAGATGATGTCGAGCGGGATGAGCGTGTTGTGCATCCAAAACGCGACCGGCCGCGGCGGGTTGTAGGGGAAAATCATTCCGTGGTCGGGGGCAAGCGCCTTTCGGAACATCAGCCCCATTTCCTGTTCCTCGAGCGTGCGAGCGACCTCGACGGTGAAGGCGTGGGTTCCGGAATCCGAAACCACCGCAAGCGGTACCTGTTGGAGCGCGGTCTGGCTGGTGTCGTTGCTGGTATCGTTGGCCGGCGCGGAAGGCGCCGGTTGCGGGCTGCAGGCGGCAACGGCCGCCGCAACTGCGAACGCGACCCGTTTCACGAAGCCTGCCGGAGCTCGACCGCGGTCAGTCCCTTGCGGCCTTCGGCGATGCGCGCCTCGACCAATTGCCCCTGCTGAAGCTCAATCAAACCCGAGTCACGCACCGTTTCCATGTGCACGAACACGTCCTGCCCGTCGACCCCGGGCCGGTTGAGGAAGCCATAGCCCTTGGCCCGGTTGAACCATTTGACCTCGACGGGCTCGAATTCGCCCGCCTCGCCGGCGAGAAGCGTCCGGTCCGGCCGCTCGCCAGTTGCCGCTCCGCGCTTCGGCG
Source organism: Sphingomicrobium sp. (assembly GCA_035717805.1). Lineage (GTDB taxonomy): Bacteria > Pseudomonadota > Alphaproteobacteria > Sphingomonadales > Sphingomonadaceae > Sphingomicrobium. The sequence goes on along the minus strand of DASTIF010000152.1, from coordinate 3,814 downwards.
GAACCACCGATTCGCTGGTGTCGATCGAGAGAATCTTTTTCGCCTGGAGGCCGCGATCGAGGCGGGTGGGAATGCATTCGACCAGAGCGCCTTCGGGGAGGCTCCGCCGGCCGTGCTCCTTCAGCACGCTGAAATGCACCAGGATGTCGCCGTCGACCGCGTCGCTGACCAGAAATCCGAAGCCTCGCGTCGCGTCGAACCATTTCACGCGCGCTGAAACCGGCGCGAGGTCCGAATCGCTCTCGGGCTCGGGATCGTGAACGGGTTCGGGCACAGGCTGAGTCACGCTACATCTTTAACATGTGTTATCACTGTCGGGGAGCCGACTTAGGCTTATTAGCCGTTTTCCGCCAGCGATTCGAGGTCGATCGCGCTTCCGGGCTCGAGCGACAGGATTGCCTTCGCAAGCCCGAAGCCGTGACCGGCGCGAACCATCGCTGCCAGCGCCTTTTGCCGTTGGTCGCGGTCGGCGGATTCCGCGGCGAACGGCCCGATCCGTCGCCGCCGCGCGAAACGGAGCGCCGATTCGACCTTTTCGTCCTCGGCATGAGCACGCGCGGGAGCCGAATCCTGCTCGCCGATCCCGGCGGCGCGAAGCGACTGGCGCACCCGGCCCAGGCCATAGCCCCGACCGGTCAGCGAGCGCGACTTCGACAAAGCGTAAGCGGCGTCGTCGACATAGCCGAGAGACGCCAGCCGATCGGCGATCGCATCGACATCGGGCGCCTCCTGACCGGCCCAACCGCGTTCCCGGACCTTGCGCCCCAGATAGGATCGCAGCTTCGCCCGGGTCGTCGCGAACCGTCCGACATAGGCGAGCGCGAGCTCCCTGAGCTTTTCGGAATCGAGCGGCGGTCGCTCCCGTCGGCGTCGTCCCTGCCCCATTACGCCGTTTTTGTGCCATGTTTGCCGACCATCACAAAGTGCCGCTTATCCTTCGTCCGCGGCACAGGCGAAACAAATTCGGGATAGACGGGTGCTCAGGACCAATTCGACCGACAGCGCCGATTTGGCCCCCGCGGGCGCAACGCCCACGACCGACAGCCTGGCTCGACGAATTGCGGATTTCGACACGCTCGTCGATGCGCTCGACTATGCGGCTCGAGGCTCGCGAGGGCTCAACTTCCACGATGCCCGCGGGACTCTCCTGCGGGCCTATCCTTATTCCGAGCTTCGCGGCGATTCGATCGCCAACGCCCGCCGCTTCGCCGGCCTCGGCCTCGAGCCGGGCGACCGGATCGCGCTGATCGCCGAAACCTGCCCGGAATTCGCCGCCGCTTTCTTCGGTGCGATCTATGCCGGTCTCTGGCCGGTCCCGCTTCCGCTGCCGACCAGCTTCGGCGGACGCCAGGCCTATGTCGATCAGCTCAAGGTCCAGCTTCAAAGCTGCGAACCTTCGCTGGTCGTCGCTCCGCCCGAGCTCGCCGACATGGCGTCGCAAGCCGCGGGCGGGGTGCGGGTGCTCGACTGGGAGGGGCTCGCCGCTCTTGCCGAAGGCGACGCCGCCCTACCGGCCGCAAGCCCCGATTCGATCGCCTATCTGCAATATTCGAGCGGATCGACGCGCTTCCCGCACGGTGTCGCGATCACCAACCGCGGCCTCCTCGAAAATCTGCGCGCTCACGGCGTCGGGCTGCTTCTTCGCGATACCGACCGCTGCATCTCCTGGCTTCCCTGGTACCACGACATGGGGCTGGTCGGTTGCCTGCTGTCGCCGATCGCGAACCAGCTTTCGGTCGATTATCAGAAGACCGAGGATTTCGCCCGCCGCCCGCTTGCCTGGCTCGACATGATCAGCCGCAATCCCGGCACCAGCGTCAGTTACTCGCCGACCTTCGGCTATGACATTTGCGCCCGCCGGATGAGCTCGCAGACCCGCGCCGAGGACCGGTTCGACCTGTCGCGCTGGCGGATCGCCGGCAACGGCGCCGACATGATCCGCCCCGACGTCATGCAGGCCTTCGTCGACGCCTTCGCCGAAGCCGGGTTCAACGCCGCCGCTTTCTGCCCGAGCTATGGCCTGGCCGAGGCCACGCTCGCGGTTTCGCTGATGCCTCCGGGGGAGGGAATCCGCATGGAGCTGGTCGAGGAAACCGAGCTGTCGGGCGGCGAGGATGACGGCGAGGAACGGCCGAAGCGCTATCGCGCGGTCGTCAACTGCGGCAAGCCGGTGCAGGGCATGGAGGCCGAGGTCCGAGGCCCCGGGGGCGGCGAGCTTCCCGAACGGGGCATCGGGCGCATCTTCGTTCGCGGCGGGGCGGTGATGGTCGGCTATTTCCGCGACGAGGAGTCGACAAGCGCCTGCCTGTCTTCGGACGGCTGGCTCGACACCGGCGACATGGGCTACATGTCGGGCGGCTACATCTACATCGTCGGCCGCGCCAAGGACATGATCATCATCAACGGCCGCAATTACTGGCCGCAGGACATCGAATGGGCGGTCGAGCAGCTGCCCGGATTCAAGTCCGGCGACATCGCCGCCTTCGCCATCACCGGGCCTTCGGGCGAGGAAACCCCCGCCGTCCTCGTCCACTGCCGCGTGTCCGACCCGCAGGAGCGCGGCCGTCTCCGCGACGACATCCGCCAGCGGGTCCACGCGGTCACCGGGATCAACGCCGTCGTCGAGCTCGTCCCCCCGCGCACCCTGCCGCGCACGAGCTCGGGCAAGCTGTCGCGAACCAAGGCGCGCAGTCTCTATCTGTCGGGCGAGATACAGCCGTACGACATAGCCGCCTAGGCGGCTGCTTCCCCTTGCGAACGGCCAATCGCGCGTCTACCTCGCGCCCACCCCGCAGGAGTGTAGCTCAGTTGGTAGAGCATCGGTCTCCAAAACCGAGGGTCGTGGGTTCGAGTCCCTCCACTCCTGCCATCGCTTGAAGCGCCGGAGGGACAGCAAGCTGTCTCGAAAGAGCGCGAAAGCCGGCCAGCGGGTCGGCCCGGCCGAACCCGACCGACGGCGCGGATTCACTCCGCGCCCGCCCACTTCCGGGTTGACCTTGAACCCGGCCCCGGCCCGCGCTAAATGCGCTTTCGTCCGAGGTCCGGCGGGAAGCCCCGCGGACCTCGTTTTTCTATCTCGAAGAGGATTGCCGGACAGTGGCAAAGGTTTCAGTCGGCGAGTTCGTCCGCCAGGTGAAGGTCGAGGGCATACAGAAGGTCCACTGGCCGACCAGGCAGGAGACCGTCCGCACCGCCGTCATGGTGCTGATCATGACCGGCCTTCTCGCCTTCTTCTTCCTCGCCACCGATTCGGCGTTCAGCGCCATCGTCCAATTCCTGCTCGGCCTTCTCGGCTAGCGCCCAACACGAGAGACACGCCACCAATGTCCCGCTGGTACATCATCCACGCTTATTCGGGCTTCGAGAACAAGGTGAAGGAGCAGATCCTCGCCGACGCCGCCCGGATGGGTCTCGAAAGCCAGGTCGAGGCGGTCGAGGTCCCGACCGAGAAAGTGACCGAGATCCGTCGCGGCAAGAAGGTCACGAGCGATCGCAAGTTCTTCCCCGGCTACGTCCTCGCCAAGCTCGCCATGAGCGACCAGGTCTATCACCTGGTGAAGAACACGCCCAAGGTGACCGGCTTCCTCGGCCCCAACGGCAAGCCGCAGGCGATCAGCGAGGCCGAGGCGGCGCGAATCCTCTCCACCAAGGAAGAAATGGCCGCCGCCGCGCCGAGCAAGCGGATCCAGGTCGATTACGACATCGGCGACCAGGTCAAGGTCCTCGACGGCCCCTTCGCGAGCTTCAACGGCACCGTCGAGGAGCTCGATTTCGACCGCGGCCGGGTGAAGGTCTCGGTGTCGATCTTCGGCCG
>DASTIF010000151.1:0-5591 GCA_035717805.1 Sphingomicrobium sp. | reverse complement strand
TCGCCGTGCGCGACATCGGTCTTCGCCGGCGTCGCGCCGAGCTTCACCGCGCGGTCGTGGGCCGCCTTCGCGTCCTTGACCCGGAACGCCATCGCGCAGGCGCTCGGCCCGTGCGCCTTCGCATAATCCTCGGCGTAGCTTCCGGGCTCGCTGTTGATGATGAAGTGGATGTCCTGCTGCTTGTGCAGGGTGACGTCCTTGCGCTTGTGCTTCGCCACCGCTGGAAAGCCCATTTTGGTGAACAGGTCGCGCAGGAGCTCGGGATCGGGCGCTGTATATTCGACGAACTCGAAACCGTCGGTGCCCATCGGGTTTTCGAGACCGAGGACCGTCTTCTCCTCGATTGCGGTGGCCATGATCGTTCTCCTTTGCGCCCAACTGCGCCCGCAGTGGTGCCATTTCAAGGGCGCGAAACGCAGCGAACGCAGCAGGCCCACGCGTGCGTGCGTGCGCGGGCGCGCGAGCAACTGGCGATCGGGCCGAGGCAGGACAGGCACGAAACATTGCTCATTGCGGCGCGCTTAGGCGAAAGCGGCGGCTGTAGGACAGGAGAATCGCCATGGACGTTCCCGACGGCTGGACTTTGGAGGAGGGCGGCAAGGCGCTGGTTCGAACATTCAAGTTCAAGGATTTCAGCGAGGCCTTCGCCTTCCTTACCCGGGTCGCGCTTCACGCGGAAAAAGTCGATCACCACCCCGAATTCACGAGCGTCTGGAACCGGGTCGATTTCCGCCTGGCCAGCCACGACGCCGGGGGAATCACCGACCGCGACCGCAAGCTCGCGGATGCGATCAGCGATCTGGCAGGCTAATGTTCGAGCCTTTGCGCTGTCCGCGATGCGGGCAGCCGGGCCAACAACAGGGGCGGCGCTTCCCCTCCGTCAAGCTTTCGCAGCCCCAGTCGATTCTCTTCCGCCTGGTCTCCGGCTTCTTCGCCGACTCGATCCAGCAAATCCATTCGTTTCGCGCCAGCGGAGTAATGTCGTCCCACGTCGCGAGCGCCTGAGGGTGGCGCTTCAACGACTGTTTCAAATCTGCCGGAAGATCATGAACGACGCCGCCCGCTATTTCTCTTTCTTGAGCCATTCCGCCTTGTCGCAGTGGAGTTCGCCGTCCGCAATGCGTCGATAGCGGGACATTGATCGTTAAGGTCGCTTCGGACATAGAGTGACGGCGATGACACGCGCAGTAATCCTCAACAGCTATTATTATCCCGACGGGGTTGGGACCGGCTGACGCGCGCCTAAGGCACAGACGACCAACTTCCACCCGCCAAGCCACCGCTCGGCGGGTTTTTTGTTGCGCCGAGAAGGACTGACAGATGTTTCGAGACACGGATGAGAAGGCCCCTCCACCATTCACGCCTTCGCGTGAACGGTCCCCCTCCCCACCCCCGATCGAGTCGGGGGCAGGGCGGAACTGGAGCGGCTATGTCGTTCCGCAATGCTGGGAGGCCTTTACCGACGAGGACCATGCGGTTTGGGACCTGCTGTTCGCCCGGCAGGTGGAGCTGCTTGGAAGCCGCGTCGTTTCGCCCTTCCTCGAAGGGGTCGAATTGCTTCGGCTAGGCCATTCGGGCGTGCCCGAGCTTGCCGAGCTGAACGCGATCCTGGAGCCGCGCACGGGATGGCGGACGGTCGCGGTTCCCGGCCTGGTCCCCGACCCGGTCTTCTTCGCGATGCTGGCCGAGCGCGTGTTCCCGGTCGGCAATTTCATTCGAAGCCGCGAGCAGATCGACTACCTCGAAGCCCCTGACTGCTTCCACGACCTGTTCGGGCACATCCCGATGCTCGCCCACCACGATTTCGCGGCCATGGTGGAGCATGTCGGCGAACTGGGCCTCGCGGCCGTCGCGGCCGGCCATGGGCCGCAGGTAGCGCGGCTTTACTGGCACAGCGTGGAATTCGGCCTCGCCCGCGAGTGCGGCGAGCTGAAAATTCTCGGCGCCGGCCTCGCGTCCAGCTTCGGCGAAGCGCATTTCAGCCTGGAGAGCGATGACGTCGAGCGCCTGCCATTCAGCGTCGAGCGGGCCGTTACCACGACCTATCGGCACGATTCCTTCCAGCCGCGATACCTGGTTTCGGAATCGCTCGATGGAACGATAAACAAGATTATTGCACTCGACGCGAAGGCATTCCTTCGAGCTCAGGCGCGGTCGAGCGGCTCGCCGGCGTGATAGGTGCGGGGAGCGGACACCTGGAGCTTGGCGCCGGTCGCGTCCATCAGGTCGCCGACCAGAAGCGGCGTGTAGAATTCGACACCGAACCAGCCGCGATCGGACCAGGCCACGCGCGCCTGAAGGCAGGTTTCGCCGCAGGTGAGCTGAACCGTGTCGCCGAGGGCAGGCGTGACGTCCGCCTCGAGCAGAGCGCCGGTCCTGGAAATGTCGCGAATCCGGGCGGCAGCCGGACCCGACCCTCCGTCGACATGCGCCGACAGGAAGACTCGCGCACGCTTCTCGTCGCGTTTCGGAACCGTCACGGCACCCATAAACTGCCCTTCCCCTGATGGATCAGCAGTCCCAGCCTTCGCACTCCGAGACTAAAATTTCCCTAATTCGGGCGAAAGCCGGGGGTCGAGTGGAGCTTTCGGCCCGCGCCGCTATAGGCACGAAAGCAATGGCTGCAGACGCATCAATTCGAGAATATCGAAGCGGATCGGACCAGCGGACGCTTCGCGACGCGCTCGGCTCGTTCGCTACGGGAGTCACGGTGGTGACTTGTGTGGGCGAGGACGGCGAGCCGTTCGGGCTCACGGTCAACAGCTTCACTTCCGTCTCGCTCGATCCGCCGCTTCTGCTGGTGTGCATCGCCAAGGCCGCGCGCTGCGCACCCGCGCTTTCGAGCGCCAGCCATTTCGCGGTCAATGTCCTGCAGGCGGGACAGCGACCGCAATCGATCCGCTTTTCGACGCGCGACGAGGACCGGTTCGGGGCGACTCCCTGGTCGATCGGCGAGACCGGCGCGCCCTTGCTGATGGATTCGCTCGCGGTGTTCGAGTGCGAACGCAATTCGGTCCACGACGGCGGCGACCACGACATTTTGCTCGGGCGGGTGATCCGGGCGAGCTTCGACCCGAATATCGACCCCTTGCTCTATTTCCGCGGACGCTACCGCCGGCTCCACTTCGACTAGTCGACGACCAGCTTTTCCGGGTGCGCGGTCAGGCGGCGAACGACCGCGACTATGACCGCGCCGACCACAAGCGCGACGACCGCCGAGCCGAGCGCTCCGGCAAGCCATTCGACCGCCGGGCCCAGGGCCCCCGCCCGCGCGCCGGCCCAGTGAGCGACGCCGTGAATCGTTTCCGGGACCGGCGTGAGCACATGCAACTCCTCGAGCCCGTGGACGAGAATTCCGCCGCCGACCCAGAGCATCGCCGCGGTCCCGATTCCCGAAAGCGCCGAAAGAAGAGCCGGGACGACATGGACCAGCGCATTGCCGAAGGCGCGCGCTCCGGCGCTTTTCCGCTTGGCCATGTGGAGCCCGATATCGTCCAGCTTCACGATCAGCGCGACGACTCCATAGACCCCCGCCGTGATCGCGAGCGCAACCGCCGCCAAGGCGATCGCGGTGGTGAGCAGGGTCAGATGCTCGAGGCTCGCCAGCGCGATCGCCATGATCTCGGCCGAGAGGATGAAATCGGTCCGGATCGCGCCCGAGACCTGAAGCTTTTCGAGCTCGCGCGGATCGTCGAGGCTGTCGACCAGAGCGTCTTCGTGCTGATGATCGTGAAGGATTTTTTCGAGGATTTTCTCGGTCGCCTCGAACGCGAGATAGCTGCCGCCCAGCATGAGCAGCGGCGTCACCAGGAATGGCGCGAAGGCGGTCAGCAGGAGCGCCGCGGGGAGCAGGAACAGAATCTTGTTCTTGACCGACCCCCAGGCGATCTTGCCGATGATCGGAAGCTCGCGCTCGGGCGCGAGGCCGACGACATAGCGCGGCGTCACCGCGGTGTCGTCGATCACCACGCCGGCCGCCTTGGTCCCCGCCCTGCCCGCGGCGCCGGCCACATCGTCGATGCTGGAGGCGGCGAGCTTGGCGATGGTCGCGACATCGTCGAGCAATGCGATAAGGCCGGAGGGCATGGGGTTGCGTTAGCCGTCATTGCGAGGAGCGCAAGCGACGAAGCAATCCATGTGCGGGGTTCTGGATTGCTTCCCCCGGCCGGGAGCCGGGGTCGCAATGACGAAATGCTTTCGCTATCGCGCGACAATGCTGGGCGTGGATTTCATCAGGGCCAACCGCGAAGCGGTCGAGCGCGCGATCGAGACGAAGAACGTCGATCTCGACCTCGACCGGATGCTCGGTCTCGACGGCGAGGTGCGCTCGCTAAAGACCGAGATGGACCGGCTTCGGGCCGAGCGCAACGCGGTCAGCGCGCGATTCAAGGACGCGACGTCCGAACAGAAAGCCGAACTCGGAAAGAAGGCAAAGGAGGCCGGTGCGCGGGCATCGGAGCTGGAATCGCAGCTCGGCGAAAAGCAAGACGCCCTGCGGTCGCTGCTGCTCCTGGTGCCGAACATTCCCTGGGACGGGGCGCCGGTCGGGCCGGACGAAAGCTTCAACAAAGTCATCAGGACGGTCGGCGAGCCGCCGCAATTCGGTTTCGAGCCGCTCGACCATGTCGCTCTGATCGAGAAGAACGACTGGGCGGACTTGAGCCGGATCGTCCAGGTTTCCGGATCGCGGACCTATTGCCTCAAGGGAAGGCTGGCGCTGCTCGAGACGAAGCTGATGGCGTGGGCGCTGGAAAGGATCGCCGCGGCCGGGTTCACCCCCATCACGGTGCCGGCCATTGCTCGCGAGCAGGCCTTCCTCAACCAGGGCCAGTTCCCCGGCCACCGCGAGGAAACCTACGAAATCCCCGCCGACGAGTTATGGCTCGCGGGAACGGCGGAAGTGGCGCTGACCTCGCTTCATTCGGGCGAGATCATCGAGGCCGACAAGCTGCCGATCCTCTACGCAGGCTATTCGCCCTGCTTTCGCCGCGAGGCAGGGAGCGCGGGCAAGGACGTACGCGGGCTGTTGCGAGTCCACCAGTTCGTCAAGGTCGAGCAATATGTGATCTGCGAGGCGGACGACGCCGTTTCGGCCGAATGGCACGCGAAGCTCCTCGGGCTGGCCGAGCAGCTGCTGGCCGAGCTCGAAATCCCCTATCAGGTGATCGAGACGTCGACCGGCGACATGGGGCTCGGCAAGTATCGGATGAACGATATCGAGAGCTGGGTGCCGAGCCTTGGCAAGTATCGCGAGACCCACAGCTGCTCGACCTTGCACGACTGGCAGGCGCGGCGGGCGAACCTTCGCTATCGGGCAAGCGACGGCAAGGTGCGGTTCGCGCACACGCTCAACAACACGGCGCTGGCTTCCCCAAGAATCCTGGTGCCGCTGCTCGAGAACCACCAGACCGAGGAGGGGCGAGTGAAGCTTCCAAAGGCGCTCCAGGAGCTGATGGGAGGCGAGTTCCTCTGAGCGCGGAGGGCATTCCATCCAACTGGAAGCGGCTTGCTGAGCTTGCGTCGCTGTGGCCCCGGATGTGGCGCGGGATCGGCCATCTGGGCCCGCGCGGGCCCGAAGGCGGGCCGCCGGC
>DASTIF010000150.1:0-26322 GCA_035717805.1 Sphingomicrobium sp. | reverse complement strand
TCAGCAGATAATCGAATCCGATCTGGCCATTGGCGAGATCGATGCTGGTGATGGTCAGCGTGCCCTGGGCGCCGGCAAAGGTCTGGCCGACCGAGGTGATGGCCGTGCCGTTGATGGTGATGCTGTCGACGCCGTCCTCGGCTTCGAAGACGATGGTGCCCGATGTCGCTTCGCTGGGATCGCCGTTGTCGCCGGCAGCGGCCTCTTCACCCGAACCTTCGGGCTCGCCTTCGCGCGCCGCCAGGCCGGCTTCGTCGACCGAGGCGACCGCATTGACCGCGCCCGCGGGATTGTCGGGCGTCACGATCACGATCGTCGGCTCGTTGTCCACGAACTGGCCGACATCTTCGAAGTCGGGTGGCGTGAAATTGAGCTCGGTCGGCGGAATCAGGTCGCCGAGCGGAACGCCCGGATCGAGCGGCGGAACGTCGACCGCGAAATTGCCGCCGCTGCTAAGCGGCGAGCCGGCGGCCGGCTGCGGCTCCGAATCGATGAGGAGCGCAGCAAGGTTCGTCGCGGGAAGCTCGACGTCGCCGATAACCAGCTGCGGAACGAAGACCGCGCCGCCCGGAATGACCATCTGGCCGCCGTCGGGAAGATCGATGACGAGGTCGCGGCCGACGACGTGAATGTCGGACAGCTCGACGCCCGCGGGGAGATTGACGATCCCCGGAATGTTGGAAAGCGCGGCCTGCGCCGCGTCCGACGGCATTTCCGAGCCAAGCTCGATCGTGAGGGTGGTGACCGACTGCTGGCCGGCATGATCCTCGAGCGTGTACTGGAAGACGTCGGAGGCACCGTCGGGTGCGCCGGGGTTACGCACGTAGGTGTAATTGCCGTCCGCATCGATGGTCAGCACGCCATATTGGCCGGCGACCTGGAATCCGTCAGCGCCCGACTGGTCGGACCCGGCAGCGCCCTGGACCGCGACGATGTGCGCCGGCGGCTCCGCGACCGAATCCGCGCCCGCGATACCGGTGATCGTGTCCGCGCCGGTGATGGTGTTACCGGTTGCGGGCCCCATCACGCCGGGAGGCAAATTATCGACGTCCGCCCGTGCGAGGGTGGTCACGTCCGAGCCGGAAGCTGCCTGAGTCGAGTCGTCGTAGCGCATTTTCAAAACCCCGTTTCGGCCGAGCAATGATGCTCGCCCTGCTGCGAAACCGGACGGCAGCCCATTGAACAAACGGGGTTAACGCGCGGCCCGGAATCGCGGTTGAACGGCAAACGAGAACATTAGTTAGCTCTTTTTGCAATACGACGATGATTCCGTGTGCCGAATCCGGACAGGTCGTCGCATACAGCACCGCAAGTAAAACATAGTTAATGCGGAAAGTAATTCTCCACTCTAACCGATGCTGCTTGGCAGCTTACGGACGGTTTGTGGCGCGGCGTTTCCCGAACGACGGAAATACATCTTTACTGCTATTGTGGTTTTACAGGGAGGTTCAGCGGTCCGCTTCGCGACGATTCTCCTTTAACAGGAGAAGTTACCGAATTGTAAACACTTGCGTGCCGTTACGATATTCGCCCCGCCAAGCCCGGCGCGGAGTCGCTGCGAGATCAGGAAAAAATTGATTCCGCGGCTCGCTCGTCACGTTTTTGGCGGGCGAACCCGGTCGCGACTCGGAAACCTGCTTCATATGGGCTTCCGAGTCGTTGGTGCGAGTCGGGGCAGTAACTGTCCTGAATCGAGGCGGCTCGAAATGGAAAGCGGCCAATCACGCGAACGGTTGATAAAATGCCCGGCTCAACTGCGACCGAGGATGCCATGATCGACCTTCGAAATTCCGAGGAGCGACGGCCTGTCGAGCTTCGCGGCTTCGCTTTCGGCGGCGAGCGCGAAGCGGACGTGCTTTTAACCGACCTGTCTTACGGTGGATGCCGACTGATCTCGTCCGAGACATTCGAAGCGGGCGAAAAGCTCAAGCTTCTCGTGCTCAGGCGGGGCGCGATAGAGGCCGAAATCCGCTGGGCCAGCGACGGCCTCGCGGGCGCGGCGTTCGTCGGCTGACCTGATGAGCGCTGGCGGAGACGGAGGGATTCGAACCCTCGGTACGGGAATACCCCGTACGGCGGTTTAGCAAACCGCTGGTTTCAGCCACTCACCCACGTCTCCGGATGCGAGCGCGCCGACCTTCCGCGGATGGCCGGCGCGAGCAGCGAGCGACGGCCTATATAGGGCGCATTTCCCACTATCAACCGAAGGCGGCGGCCTTTGGCTGGACTTCGAGCCGGGCATCAAGAGTCATGGCTTCGCCCGGCTGAAGCACCTCTATTCCGAGCGCCGCCCAATCCGACTCCGGCTCGTTGAGAGCGGCATTGGCATGCGTGACGGGCTCCGCGACAAAGATGCCGCCCTGCTGCGGCGAATAGAGTTGGAAGAATCGCGCGCGCGCGGAAGAGAGCAGCAACTCGAACGGCCAAGCCGGATCGGTCAGCAGCGCTCGGCCGCACCAGCCGCCATAGCCGTTGTCGAGCCCGCGTCCGCAGACAGGATCGTCGGCGATCGAATAGCGGCCCGTCGCGGGCTCCTTGCCGGTTGGAAGGACGAGCTCGTCCACAGCCCAGACCTCGTCAACGCCGGTCTGGATCCTGGTTTCGTCCCCGCAATGGAAATAGGGATGGAATCCCAGGCCGCAGGGCATCCGCTCGTCGGACAGGTTGCGGCAGATCAGACTTAGCTCCAGCGCGTCACCGGCCAGCCGGAAACGCTGTTCGGCGCGATATTCCCACGGCCATTCGCGCGCAGGATGCTCGAAACTCAGGACCGCTTCGGTTTCGGTGCGGGACTCGGTCCGCCAGGCATTGGTCCAGCCCTGGCCGTGCAGCGGGCTCGGGTCGCCGGTCATGTTCGGGGTGAGGCGTACCTGCCGGCCGCGGAAGTCGAAGCAGCCGCCGCGAATCCGGTTGACGTACGGAACAAGCGGGAAACACGCGGCGTCGAGGACATTTTCGAGCGGAGTGTGGCTCTTTCGCAATATCGGCGTCCGCCGATCCGCCGCGGCGAATGTGAAATTGGAAATTGCGCCGCCGATTGAAGGACTAAGCTCCAGCTCGAGACAATTGTCGCGAAGCACCACGGGACTATCGGCCATGACCGCCTAAACCTCAGCCAACCAACTTGTTCACACCCCCTAAACTTCCCTGGGGATAAATCGGGATTAGGCGTTGCGCCGCATTTTTGGCGAACGGTAATGAACCCCGCGGTCCGGGGAGAGGGTAATGGGTCGACGCGTCAAGGATTTCATCGAGATCAGCGACTATACGTCGCTCGACTGCCTCATCAACACGCTGGTCACGATACGCGACAGCCTTCCCGAAGGTGCCGAGCCCGAGCTCAAGCTTCGCGGCGACGACGTGTTCGGCCGGCGCCTCACGATCACCTATTCGCGCGAGCTGACGACCGAGGAAGCGGAATGCGACGCGCGCTACACCGGCGTCGTGGTCGAGCCGAATCCGGATATCGACGTGCTTCGGGAGAAGCTGGACAAGATTCCGTTCCCCGAAGAGCACGAAGACGAGAATGTTGCGAAACGGCGAATCCGCCGGGTCGCCTAACCCACACAGCTACCATTCGGCGAAGCTTCCGTCGGCGAGGCGCCAGACGGGGTTGCGCCAGCGATGGCGGTCCTTGTTCGATTCGCGGACCACGTCTTCGTCGATTTCGATGCCGAGGCCGGGATCGGTCGGGATGGTGAGATAACCGTCCATCGGAGTGAGTTGATCCTTGTGCCGGCAATATGTGAACAGGTCGGCCCCGACGTTGTAGTGAATGCCCAGGCTCATCTCCTGGATCGCGACATTCGGCGTGCAGGCCGCGATCTGCAGACACGCGGCAAGCGCCAGGGGCCCGAGCGGACAATGCGGCGCCACGGCTATGTCATAGGCCTCCGCCATTGCGGCGATCTTCCGGACCTCGAGAATTCCGCCGGCATGGCTGAGATCGGGCTGGATGATGTCGACCGCGCCGTTCTCGAAGAAAGGCTTGAAATCCCAGCGGGAATATAAGCGCTCGCCGAGCGCGATCGGAGTCGAGGTCAGCTCCGCGATCTGGCGCAGTCCTTCGGGATTTTCGGATAGCAGCGGCTCCTCGATGAACAGAAGGCCGAGCGGTTCGAGCGCTTTGGCGAGCTGCTTGGCAAGCGGCCTGTGAACCCGGCCGTGGAAGTCGAGCCCGACGTCCATCCCGGTTTCCTGCGCCGCCTGCACCCGCTCGACCACCGCATCGAAAAGCTTCGGGGTGCCGATCCAGTCGAGCTCGGCGGTGGCATTCATCTTGACCGCCGAAAAGCCCTGTTCGCGGCGTGCTGTCGCGGCAGCCGCAATCTCGTGCGGCCGGTCGCCGCCGATCCAGGCATAAGCGCGAATCTTGTCGCGAACCCTTCCGCCGAGCATCTCCCAGACAGGAACGCCGAGCGCTCGGCCCTTGAGGTCCCACAGCGCCTGGTCGAGCCCGGCGATCGCGGACATCAGCACAGCTCCGCCGCGGTAGAAACCGCTGCGGTACGCCACCTGCCAGATATCCTCGATCCGGAACGGGTCGTGGCCGATGAAGCGGTCGCGAAGCGCTTCGAATGCGCCATCCACGGCCTCGGCATGGCCTTCAAGGGTTGCCTCGCCCCAGCCGGTGGCGCCGTCGTCGCTCTCGACCCGGACGAACAGCCAGCGAGGAGCGACGTAGAAAGTTTCGATCCGCCCGATCTTCACCGGCCGCCCTCCGATTCGACATTGGCCTGCTTGCCGATCAGCTGCTTGGCGTCTTCTTCCTGCTCGCGCGAGCTTTCCCACTCATAGTGGGAGGGAGGCACGATCGGAACGACCAGGCACAAGCTCGACGCCGGAAGAACCTCGCGCCAGTCGCGGATCAGCCTTTTGTAGGCCCGGCCCACGTTCCTGATGTTTCGGTTGAGGTCGAAAAGCCCGAGCGGGTTCACGTGCCCGTTCTGCTCGCGAAGGGCCGTGTCCCAGTCAACCTGGTCGGTCAGCGAATACCAGGTGAAGCCGACGGTGGGGATTCCGACGTTTCGAAGCCGAAGGACGTTCGCCCATTCCTTCCACAGCCACTGCACCGATTCGTCGCCGACCGGCCCCTCCGAGAGGTTGGTTTCCGTGTGCATCACAGGAAGGCGATAGCGGTTGTAATATTGGCGGGTGATCTCGGTATAGCCGAACACTTCGCCCGACGACGTCGTCCGTCCATCCTCGAACACGCGATGCTCGTTGGTCCGATAATAATCGTTGCCGAGGATGCAGTGCTGCTTGAGCCGGTTGTGAAGGAAGAAATGATATTCGTCCCGGGTCATGCCGTTGTCGGTCAGATATTCGTACATCTCGCTGTCGACACGACGGCCGTAATTGAGGTCGAGCGAAAGGAAGCGGCGTGAATTGAGCTGCTCGGCGATGTGGATCGCCTTGGGGCTGTCGGCATGGAAATATTCCGACGATTCCGACTGGATGAAGATCGCGTCGGCGCGCCGTTTGAGGATCGCCAGCATCGCGACGACATTGGCCTTCACAATATGCTTGAGCGCCGTGACGAACGCCTGGTCGGATCGCATCTGCTCGTTCCACCAGCCGTATTTGGCGGAGAAGACCGCGCAAATGAACATCTCGTTGACCGGCGTGTAAAGCTGCACCCAGGGGAAACGCTCGGCGAAAGCGGCGGCATAATCGGCGAACAGGCGCGGGAAGTCGGGGTTCTGGAAATTGCCGATCCAGTCGGGGACCCCGAAATGGCACAGATCGACGATCGGGGTGATGTCGCGCCGCTTGATCTCAGCGAAAGTCTGGTCGGCGAAATCCCAATCGTACTTGTTCGGGCCGAGGAAGGTGCGGTGAAGCGGCGGGCCGTAGCGAAGGAAATGAATCCCGAGCTCCTGAACCGCGTCGAAATCTTCGCGCCAATATTTGTAATGGCCGCAGACCTCCATCTGGTCGATCCGGGTTTCGCCATTGTTGATCGTCGGGATGCTGTTCTCGACCCCTGTCGCGAACATGAAATTAGCGATTGCCTGTCTCCTTAAGAGCCGCGCCGCTTCCGCTCAGCCCGCGTAGGGAAGCGGCGCCATGCCGCGCACGCCCGTTTCAAGTAAAAACAGTCCGCCCGCACAAGGTTGCATCGCGAGCGCCTGTTCGTCGAGGTCGATGGATGCCGAAGTGACGTAAAGCCGGTCCAGGGCGGGTCCGCCGAAAGCGCAACTGGTCGGCCGCTGGACGGGCATCTTGACTGTTTCGATCACGGCTCCTTCGGTCGAGAGCCTGCGGATGCTCCAACCGTCCCAGAAGGCGACCCAAAGATGGCCTTCGGCATCAACCGTCATCCCGTCTGGATAGCCCTCGTCTTCCCCGAACTCGGCGAAAACGCGCTTGTGCGAGACTTCGCCCGAGGAGGAAAGGTCGAATGCGTAAATGATCTGACGCGCGGA
Source organism: Sphingomicrobium sp. (assembly GCA_035717805.1). Taxonomy (GTDB): domain Bacteria; phylum Pseudomonadota; class Alphaproteobacteria; order Sphingomonadales; family Sphingomonadaceae; genus Sphingomicrobium. Next base: position 19,894 of record DASTIF010000150.1, on the reverse strand, counting down.
ATCGGTATGGTACATCCGCGTGCCCGACGGATCGAAGGCGGGGCCGTTGGTCACGCGGTAGCCGTCGTCGATCAATTTCCATCGCCGGTCGGGATCGAGCCGGTAGAGCGCGCCCGATGCGGCTCGTTCCTCGTTGTCCATCGTCCCTGCCCAGAACCGGCCGGTCCGGTCGGTCTTGCCGTCGTTGAAGCGGTTGCCGGGCCGGGCCGGTTCGGGATTTGCGAAGACATGGAATCGCCCACTCTCGAGGTCGATCTCGGCAAAGCCGTGCTCCGTCCCCGCGATGAATCCGCCCGAGTCCCGCGGCGCCAGCGACCCGACCCGCAAGGGCGTCGGCCAGCTCGTCACGGCTCCCCCTTCGTCGAGCCGGAAGATTTTCCACCCTTTGATATCCACCCAATAGAGCGCCCGTTCGGCTTCGACCCAGACCGGCCCTTCGCCGAGAACCGCGCCCACGTCGGCGACGCATCGCGGACCGATGTCAGCGGTCATCGCGCGCCCGCAAGCGTGCAGTGCGAAAACAAAACAACGGACCCATGTCGCTCTCCCGCGGTTAATGAAGGCAAATGAAAGGCTGGGCAGATGGTTTCATCGCGGTCGACTGGGGGACGACCAATCGCCGCGCATATCTCGTCGAGGGTGGCGTTCGCGCGGGCGAGTTCGAGGACGGAAAGGGAATCCTCTCGGTCGAGCGGGACGCCTTCGGCGCGGCGGTCGAGGAAGTTCGGGCAAAGCTCGGCGACCGCCCGATGCTGCTCGCCGGCATGGTCGGCTCGAACCGGGGCTGGATCGAAGCGCCTTACGTCGATTGCCCCGCGGGCCTTGCCGAGATCGCCGCGCGGCTTGTCTGGCCCGAAGAAGGCCGGACCGCGATCGTTCCTGGAATCGCGTATCGCGAGACGCGGGCGGACGTCATTCGCGGCGAGGAGGTGCAGCTGATCGGCGCGGTAAAGTCGGGCGCAACGCCGGATGATTGTCTGGTCTGTCACCCGGGCACTCACAACAAGTGGGTGCAGGTGCGGGACGGACGAATTCGCTCGTTCCGGACGGTGATGACGGGCGAACTGTTCAATCTGTTGAAGGAGCACAGCATCCTGTCCGACCTGCTCCAGATAGAAACCACCACCGGCGATGCCTTCGCCGAGGGAATCGAGCGCGGACTGGCCGGGGCCGCGATCGCCGCCGAGCTGTTCGAGGCGCGCGCCGGCTGCCTGCTTGGAAAGCTCGACCGCGCCGACGCGTCCTCGTTCGTCAGCGGGCTCCTGATCGGAGCGGACGTCCGCGTGGGCCTCGCGGAATATCCGGGTGCGGAATTGTTCGTGATGGGCCGGCCGGAATTGACCCGGCTTTACTCGGCAGCGTTGGCGGTCGCGGGCGTCGAAGCGCAACAGGTGGACGGCGAAGAGGCATTTCTGGCGGGCGCCCGGGCGATCGTGGAACGCATCCAATGAAGCCCCGGCAACTGTTCGACCGATATTTTCGAGAGTGCCCGCTGGTCGCGATCATTCGCGGCGTCACGCCCAGTGATGCCGCCGGCATCGGACGCGCGATCTTCGACGGCGGGATCAGGATCATCGAAGTCCCTCTGAACTCACCCGATCCTTTCGACAGCATAGCAGGGATCGCAAAGACGCTCGGCGACGAAGCGCTGGTCGGCGCCGGCACCGTGCTCGATCCCGCCGATGTCGCCAAGGTAAAGAACGCCGGCGGGCGGATCATTGTCTCGCCGAACATGAACCCGGACGTCATCCGGGCGACGGCCGAGGCCGGCCTTATTTCCTCTCCCGGCATTTTCACGCCGACCGAGGCGTTCACCGCGCTCGATTGCGGCGCCCACGCGCTGAAGCTGTTTCCCGCGGAAGCGGCGTCGCCCAAGGTCGTAAGGGCAATCCGTGCCGTGCTTCCGAAGGATCTGCCGCTGATCGTGGTGGGCGGAGTCACGCCGGAATCGATTCTCCGCTGGATGGAAGCGGGGGCGGATGGATTCGGCCTGGGCTCCGGCCTCTACCAGCCCGGTCAGTCCGCCGAAATCACGGCCTCGCACGCGCGCGCCTACGTCGAGGCGCTGCGCAAATGAGGCCGATCCGGATCGCAATCATCGGCTTCGGGAAGATCGCGACCGACCAGCACCTGCCCTCGATCGAAGCCAACCCGCGCTTGCAGATTGCCGCCAGCTCGAGCCGGTCGGGCAAGGGCCCAGCACCCGCCTTCACCGATTGGCGCGAGCTGATCCGGTCGGTCGAAGGGCTTGACGCCGTGGCGATCACGACACCGCCCAAGCCTCGCTACGCGATCGCCCGCGAATGCCTCGAAGCCGGGCTCCACGTTCTGCTCGAAAAACCGCCGTGCGCGACTTTGTCCGAGATCGAGGATCTCGCCTGCCTGGCCGACGCCCGGCAGCGGAGCTTGTTCGCTACCTGGCACGCGCGCCATCACCCCGCGGTTGCGGCGGCTGCCGAGACGCTGGCCGGCAAGCGAATCGAGTCGATGGCGATCCGCTGGCACGAGGACGTCCGCAAATGGCATCCTGGTCAACAGTGGATCTGGCAGGCCGGCGGGTTCGGCGTGTTCGACCCCGGGATCAACGCGCTTTCGATCGCGACCGCGATCTTCCCCGGCTCACTGTTCGTCGACCAGGCCGTCCTCAGCTACCCCGAAGACGCGCAGACGCCGATCGCGGCGGAGATCGGCTTCTCCAGCCCGGCCGCCGAGGGGGACCTCGATTGCAGCCTCGACTGGCGGCGTAGCGAAGGCGAGGAATGGACGATCTCGGTGTCGACGGCCGACGGCAAGACTGTCGAGCTAAGCGAGGGCGGCGCAAGGCTGAGCATCGACGGAGCGCTCCGGCCGACCGAAGGGCCGGGCGAATATCCCGACATCTACCGGCGCTTCGTCGACCTGATCGACCTTGGACGAAGCGAGGTCGACGTTCGCCCGCTTCGGCTGGTGGCCGATTGCCTTCTGGTTGGGCGCCGCGAAACGGTCGAACCGCCGCCCGACTGAACGGCGTTACGGCAAGGGAACAAATCGCCCTCCTCGCGACTCTCTGTGGCGTCGTGATCGAAACCAAAACCGACGAATTGGACCGGATCGACGAAGCGTTCGCCGGCAACCGGCTATTGTCGACGTGCGCGGCCGAGGCGCGGGCCCTGATCGAACCGTTCGGAACCGTCGTCCAGCTCCCGCTCGCCGAGATCGTTCAGCAACGCGGGTCGGACGTCGAGGTCACCTATTTCCCGTTCGGCGAGACGATGGTTTCGCTGGTCGTCGACCTGACGGGCCGCACCGTCGAGGTCGCGTCGATCGGGCACGAAGGCGCGGTCGGCGGTATCGTCAGCTGCGGGCATGCGCCGGCATTCGCGCGCTCGGAGGTGCTGGTTGCGGGACCGGCGCTCCGGGTACCGATGAAAGCGCTGGAGGACGCCAAGGCGCGGTCGGGCCATATCCGCAACCTCTTCTGCCGCTATTCCGATTATCTGCTTGCGCAGGTCATGCAGTCGGCCGCCTGCAATGCCTATCATTCGATCGAACAGCGCGCGGCGCGATGGCTGCTGACCGCGCAGGACCGGGCCGGAAGCCGCATCGAGCTCACCCAGGAAGCCTTTGCCGGGCTGCTCGGAGTGCAGCGCACGACGGTCAATGCGGTCGTCCGGGTCCTTCAGGACGAAGGGCTGATCGCGACTCGGCGCGGCGGTGTCCAGGTGCTCGACCGGGCGGGGCTGAAGCGCCGGGCCTGCGAATGCCATGATGCCGTCGAGCGCCACTTCGCGGCGGTCATCGGCGCCGGCGGCAGCGGAAGCGGCGGCTAGTCCGCGAGGCTCCAGGAAAGCGTCGAACCGGCCAGAAACGGAACCAGCTCGATGTCGCCGATTCCGAGCGAATCCGGCACGTCAGTCCCGGTTCGCTCGAGCGTGACCGTGCCTTCGTTCATTGGCAGCCCATAGAAGCGCGGCCCATGTTCCGATGCGAAAGCCTCGAAACGATCGATCGCGCCTTCCTGCTCGAACACCGCGGCATAGGTTTCCAGCGCGAAGGGCGCATTGAAAATGCCGGCGCAGCCGCAGGCCGATTCCTTCGCCTGCCGTTCATGCGGCGCGCTGTCGGTGCCGAGGAAGAATTTCGGCGATCCCGACGTCGCCGCTCGCCGAACCGCGAGTCGGTGTTTCTCCCGCTTGGCGACCGGCAGGCAATAAGCGTGCGGCCGCAATCCGCGCTCGAACAGAGCGTTGCGGTTGATGACGAGATGGTGCGGCGTGACCGTTGCCGAGAGGTTCGGCCCCGCGGTCTCGACGAAGTCGGCGGCTTCCGCGGTCGTGATATGCTCGAGGACGATCTTGAGCTCGGGAAAGTCGCGCATCAGCGGGTCGAGAATGCGCTCGATGAAAACCGCCTCGCGGTCGAAGACGTCGATGTCCGGGTCGGTGACCTCGCCGTGAATGCACAGCACCATCCCGATCGCCTGCATCCGCTCGAACACAGGGTAGATGTTGCGGACGTCGGTGACTCCGAACGCGGAATTGGTCGTCGCATTGGCGGGGTACAGCTTGGCGGCGACCCACACTCGTCCCTCGAAACCGCTCGCCAGTTCGTCGGGATCGCTTTCGTCGGTGAGGTAACAGGTCATCAGCGGCGTGAACCGGGGGCCGGTCGCCCCGACGATCCGTTCGCGATAGGCTTCGGCCGCTTTCGCGGTCGCTATCGGCGGCAACAGATTGGGCATGACGATCGCCCGAGCGAACTGCCGGGCGGTGAACGGCGCGACCAGCTTCATCATCTCGCCGTCGCGCAAATGAACGTGCCAATCGTCGGGACGGCGGATGGTCAGCGTTTGCAAAGCCACGGCGGCTCCCTAACTGAAGGCCATGGCCGCTACCACCCTCGCCGACCGGTCGATCGTCCGGCTTTCCGGCGACGACGTGCGCGGCTTTCTGCAGGGCCTCGTCACCAGCGACGTGACCGGCGCGCTCCCCGTCTGGGCGGGGCTCCTGACGCCGCAGGGGAAGTGCCTGTTCGACTTCATAGTCTGGTCGGACAGTGACGACCTGCTGCTCGATTGCGAGGCTGAAGCGGCCGACGATCTGATCAAACGCCTGTCGATCTACCGGCTGAGGCGTAAGATCGACATCGGCCGCGACGATTCGCTCGCGGTGCATTGGTCGACCGGATCCGGCGAAGGGCTTCCCGACCCACGCCTGCCCGAGCTCGGCCGCCGCTGGCTTGCTCCTCCCGCCAGCCCGGCCGCCGGCTGGCTCGAGCATCGCCTCCGCATGGGCGTAACCGAAGGCCGCGCCGAGCTTGGCGACATCCTCTGGCTCGAATGCAATGCGGCGGAACTCAATGGCGTCAGCTTCACCAAGGGCTGCTTCGTCGGCCAGGAGAATACGGCACGGATGAACTGGCGGCAAAAGGTCAACCGTCGCCTGTTTGTGGTCCTGGGCGGCGGCGGAAAGCGGTCGCGGGCCGAATATCCGCAATTCGACATGTCCGTGATCCATGCCCGCGTCGATGCGATACCCGACAACGCAATCGTCCCCGACTGGCTTAAGCCCGCGCTTGCCGATTCAATTCCCTAGCATCCATCAATAACAAGCTGTGCTATGGAGCATCGCAGAGGGTCGGGGGCGGCGCTTGGCAGATGTTTTCCTCAGTTATGCGCGGCATGACGAAGCGGTTGCAGGCCGTGTAGCGAAAGCGCTCGAGTCCAGCGGACTGGATGTGTGGTGGGACGCGGAGCTGCCGGCCCACCGTGCCTATTCGGAGGTCATCACCAGCAATCTCGAGAGTTCGGCCGCAGTCGTGGTCCTGTGGTCGAGCACCGCCGCCAAATCGCAATGGGTTCGCGCCGAAGCCGATTTCGCACGCAACGCAGGAAAGCTGGTCCAGGCACGCATCGACGACAGCTTTCCGCCGCTGCCTTTCAACCAGATCCAGTGCGCCGACCTGAACCGCTGGCGCGGAGGCGCCGCACATCCGGGCTGGGCCAAGCTTCAGTCGAGCATCGCAACGCTCGTTTCTGGCGAGGAGCAGCGCCCGGCCCCGAAACAGCGCAACCGTTTTGAGGACTCACTTCGCCCGTATCGCTGGTGGATTGCAGCGGCGGTCGCAGCAATAATTGCCGCGGCCGCAATCTCATTTGTCCTCACTCGCCCTTCCAACGACCAGAAGCCAGTCCTTGCCGTCCTCCCGTTCGAAAGCCTCGATTCACGCGACGCCAGCCTGGTCGCGGGCATGTGGGAGGACACTCGACAGGCGCTGGGGCGCAATCCGCAGCTTCTTGTGCTGGGTCCAAACAGCTCGGAGGAACTCGCGAAGAAAGACAGCGGCGCCGCTCGCAAGGCGGCCGATTACCTGCTCAATGCCAGCATCCGCAGGGCCGGCGACCGAATCCGGGTCAGCACCAACCTGACGCGCACGAACGACGGAACGCAAATCTGGAGCGACAGCTTCGAGCGCAAGCTCGACGACGTCTTCGCGCTCGAATCCCAGATAGCAAGCGAGATCGAAGGGCGAATCCGAGGACGCCTGGCCAAGGGGGGTGGAGTCAAACCCGAAAACATCGCCACGAGCGGCGAAGTCTATGCGCTTTACAATGATGCGCGCGTAAAAGTTCGAACGCTGAAGTACGATGCGGTCACCGAGGCTTACGATGAGCTCCGGCAGATCGTTAAAATGGACCCGAACTTCGCCCCTGCGTGGGCCACTCTTGCAGTGGCGAAGCAATTCGGCGTGAACAAGAGAATCGATCCGAACGATACGGCCGAAGCGGATGCGAGGCGTGCAATCGCGCTGGCTCCCAATCTCGCCGCCGGCCATGCTGCACTCGGGCTGATCCTGGGCGAGGGACCCGCCTCGGAGTCGGAGCTACGGCGAGCGATCGAGCTCGACCCTGGCGACGTTGAGGCTCTTCAGTGGCTTGCGGATAGTCTCGACCCCCAGACCCGCTCAAACGACATTCTCACGCTTTATTCGAAGATCGTCGAGATCGAGCCACTTTGGTGGCCGGCTATGCATACCCGGCTTAGTCTGTTGTTTCGCTCCGGCGACACCGGGGCCGTGGAGGAAGAGCTGACGCGCGTCGAGCGCCTTGGCGACCGACGCCTGACAACCGCGATCAAGATTGTTCTGCTCTGGTACCGCGGCGACCTCTCATCGGCGGTCAAAACCGGTCTCGCTTATGATCGACAGGCCGGCCCGAAAGATCGTGAGCTGGTCGCGACCCTGATTTGGCAACCGCTCATGCAGCTCGGGTATTTCGAGCTCGCCGACAAACTCGCAACACCGTCATTCGACTATATTCCCTACATTCGGCGCAACGATCCGCACGCGCTGGACATGATCGAAGCCGAGCTCACACCGCAGCAATTCTGGACCTTCGGCGAGTTGGCGTCGGTCGGGAGCAAGGTCTATTTGCTCAACGGACAAGGGCCAAGACTGGCGAAGCAATACCGGGCCGCGGCCTCCAGTGCCGAGGAGTTCAAGGCGCTGGTCGGGAAATATCGATTGGTGGAAGTTGCGCCGGCGGCCGCATTGGCGCTGCGCAGCGTTGGTGACGAGGCGCAAGCCCGGCGGCTGCTCGAACTTGCCGAGGAGGAAGCGTTGAAAGGCCCTCGAGCCAATGTCGATCAGCGAGTGCTGCTCGCCCGCATTTATGCGGTCGAGGGGAGAACGGATGAGGGGATTTCCATGCTGTGGTCAGTCGTCCGGACGGGCTGGCTTCCGCCTTATGTTCCAATAAACACCGATATCGCGCTCGACCCGCCCCTTAACGAGCTCCGTACGGATCCGAGATTCGAACAGATGAGGCGACTCATCCTCAGTGCAATTCGCAGGGAACGCGCCGAGCTCGGCTCGATCAGCCTCAGCTGAATTGTCAGCTCTGCCGCGTGGAGGCCCGTCCGGACAACCAGATTCGCCAAAGCGCAAAGCCGCCAATTGCCATCCAGAGCACATTGAGCGCCGCCGAGGGCAGGGCCCCGTGCCACCAGCCGTTGACGACGAAGCCGGCGGCCCCGACCACGTTCATTGCCTGATAGGCGAGCGACTGGCCGGTCAGCCGCCCCATCGACAGCAGCAGATAAGCAAGAAGGATCAGGCCGGCGCCGGCCCAGCCCGCGACCTCGACCGCAAGCTCAACCGCGCTCAGGCGGCCAGCCTCCGAAGCACGTAGTGGAGGATTCCGCCGGCCTTGAAATATTCGAGCTCGTTGTAGGTGTCGATCCGGCAGCGCGCGGTAAAGCTGCTTTCCTTGCCGTCGTCGTGATGGACCTTCACCTCGATCTCCTCCCGCGGCTTGAGATCGGCGATTCCGGAAATCGTATATTTCTCGAGGCCGGTGAGGCCGAGCGTGTCCGCGCCCTCCCCTTCGCGGAACTGCAACGGCAGGACTCCCATGCCGATCAGGTTCGACCGGTGGATTCGCTCGAAACTCTCGGCGATGACCGCGCGTACCCCGAGCAGGATGGTTCCCTTGGCCGCCCAGTCGCGCGAGCTTCCGGTTCCATATTCCTTGCCGGCGACGACCACGAGGGGACGGTCGTCCTGCTGGTAGAGCATCGCGGCATCGTAAATCGGCATCACCTCGCCGGTCGGCGCGTAGCGCGTAAAGCCGCCCTCGACGTCGTCGAGCATCTTGTTGCGTATGCGGATGTTGGCGAAGGTGCCGCGCATCATGACTTCGTGATTGCCGCGCCGCGAGCCGTAGCTGTTGAACTGGCCGCGCGAGACCTGCCGCTCGAGCAGATAGCGACCGGCCGGGCTGTCCGGTTTGATCGCTCCGGCGGGCGAAATGTGATCGGTTGTGATCGAATCGCCGAACATCGCCAGCGGCCGGGCGCGCTCGATGTCCCGCGGCTCGGCCGCCTCCATGGTCATTCCCCTGAAATAGGGCGGGTTCTGGATGTAGGTCGAATTCGGCGGCCAGCCGTAGGTGTCGCCGCCGCTCACCTCGATCTCCCGCCAGCGTTCGTCGCCGCGATAGACGTCGGCATAGCGGCTTCGGAACATCTCCGAATGGACGTGGGCGTCGATCAGGGAGCGGATTTCCTCGTTCGAGGGCCAGATGTCCTTGAGGAACACCGGTTCGCCGTTCGACGCGGTTCCGAGCGGCTCCTCGATCATGTCCGACCGGACCGTGCCCTTGAGCGCGTAGGCGACGACGAGCGGCGGCGAGGCCAGGTAATTGGCTCGGCAGTCCGGCGACACGCGCCCTTCGAAATTGCGATTGCCCGAAAGCACGCTGACCGCGACCAGGTCCTTCTCGTTGACCGCCTTCGAGATCGGCTCCGGAAGGGGGCCGGAATTGCCGATGCAGGTCGTGCAGCCATAGCCGACAAGGTCGAACCCGATCGCATTGAGGTCGTCCTGGAGCCCGCTTTCCTTGAGATAGTCGCTGACCACCTTGCTCCCGGGCGCGAGGCTGGTCTTCACCCATGGCTTGCTGGTGAGGCCCTTCTCGCGTGCATTGCGGGCAATGAGGCCGGCGGCGATCATCACCGATGGGTTCGACGTGTTGGTGCAGCTGGTGATCGCCGCGATTACGACGTCGCCGTTGCCGACGTCGAAGTCCTCGCCTTCGATCTTCACGCGCGGGTCGTTCTGCTTCTTGTAGGTATGCTCGAGCTCATGGTTGAACTGGTCGTCGAGATCGGTCAGCCGGACCCGGTCCTGCGGCCGTTTCGGGCCGGCAAGCGAGGGCACGATCGTCGCCATGTCGAGCTCGAGGGTGTCGGTGAACGACGGTTCAGGCGACTCCGCGCTCCGCCACAGGCCCTGCGCCTGGCAATAGGCGCGAACCAATTCGATCTGCTCCTCCTCTCGCCCGGTGAGCTTGAGATAATCGAGGGTCCGCTCGTCGATCGGAAAGAAGCCGCAGGTCGCGCCATATTCGGGCGCCATATTGGCGATCGTCGCGCGATCCGCGAGCGGCAGATTGTCGAGGCCCGGGCCGTAAAATTCCACGAACCGGCCGACGACGCCCTTCTTGCGCAGCATCTCCGTGACCGTCAGAACCAGGTCGGTCGCGGTAATTCCCTCGTTGAGCTCGCCCGACAGGCGGAATCCGACGACTTCCGGTATCAGCATCGACACGGGCTGGCCCAGCATCGCGGCTTCGGCCTCGATGCCGCCGACTCCCCAGCCGAGCACTCCAAGGCCGTTGACCATAGTGGTGTGGCTGTCGGTACCGACGAGGGTGTCCGGATAAGCGAGAGTCTCGCCGTCCTGCTCGCCCGTCCAGACGCAGCGCGCGATATATTCGAGATTGACCTGGTGGCAGATTCCGGTCCCCGGCGGCACGACCTGGAAATTGTCGAACGCGCTCGCGCCCCATTTGAGAAATTCGTAGCGCTCGCCGTTTCGGTCATATTCGAACTCGACGTTCTTCTCGAAGGCGCGCGGAGTTCCGAATTCGTCGACCATGACGCTGTGGTCGATGATGAGATGGACGGGCACCAGCGGATTGATCTTCTGCGGATCGCCGCCGAGCTTCAGCATCGCATCGCGCATCGCCGCAAGGTCGACCACGGCGGGCACGCCGGTGAAATCCTGCATCAGCACCCGCGCCGGCCGGTACTGGATTTCACGGTTGATCTGCCGTTCCTTGAGCCATTCCGCCATGGCTTCGATGTCTTTGGAAGTGACGGTCTCCCCGTCCTCGAACCGAAGCAGGTTCTCCAGAAGCACCTTCATCGAGAAGGGCAGGCGGGAAATGTCGCCGAGCGACTGCTCCGCCTTTTCGAGCGAATAATAGGTGTAGGTCTTCGAGCCGACGCTGAGAGTCGAGCGAGTCTGGAGGCTGTCCTTGCCGGTCGGCGTCATTCCTGATCCTTGCCGTTGAAACGGGCGCCGCGAGCAAAGGCGGCGTGCGCCCCTTAGCAACCGGGCAACGCACCGGCAAAGTCGAGGTTCAGCGCACCGCGAACATCAGGATGACGGCGGCGCCCATCACGATCGTCGCGGCCCAGCCGAATATGCGCTGCCATAGAGTCGCTACGAACACGCCCATCTGGCGGTGGCGAAGCGCAACCAGCATCATCGCTCCGAGAATCGGTACCGAGATCACCCCGTTGATCACCGCCGACCAAAACAGCATTCGGATCGGGTCGAGGGATGAGAAAAGCGCGCCGAGCGCGATCACCATCGCGGCGGCGATCACTGCGTAGAAGGCCTTGGCTTCGAGCGGTTTGCACTCGAGCCCCTTGGGAAGGCCGAACGTCTCGCAGGCGGCATAGGCGGCCGATCCGGCGAGGACGGGAACCGCGAGGAACCCCGTGCCGATGATCCCCAGGCTGAACAGAAGGAAGGCGAACTGGCCGGCCACCGGGCGAAGTGCGCCGGCGGCCTGGGCCGAGCTCTGGATTTCCGTCACGCCCGATTGATGGAGCGTCACCGCGGTCGTCAGCATGATGAAAAAGGCGATCAGGTTGGAAATCGCCATTCCGGTGAAAGTGTCGGCCGCCATTCGTCGGAGCTGCAGCCGGGCCGCCTTCGGATTCATGTGCCGGAGGTCGGGCTGTTCGTGAGCCTCCATGTCCTCCACTTCCTCGGCGGTTTGCCAGAAGAACAGGTAGGGGCTGATCGTGGTGCCGAAGACGGCGACGATCATCGTCACCAGCTGTGGCGAGAAGTGGATGTCGGGGCGAACGACGCTTTCCGCCACGTCGCCCCAATCGATGTCGACCGCGAAGACCACCGCCACATAAGCGAACAGCACCAGAGTCAGCCATTTCAGATAGCGGACATAGAGATGATAGGGCACGAATATCTGCAGAAGCAGCGAAACCAGTGCCGCTGCGATGGTGAAGACCATCGCGCCCGATCCGGCGAGAAGCTCGGCCGCCGCGCCCATCGCCGAGATGTCCGCGCCAATGTTGATCGTGTTGGCGACGAACAGCGACAGGACCAGCGCCGCAACGACCCAGCGCGGCAGCAGCTCGCGCAGATTCGCCGCGAGACCGGTGCCGGTCGCGCGCCCGATTCGGGCGCTGATCACCTGCACCGCGACCATCAGCGGGTAGGTGAACACCAGCGTCCATTGCATGTTGAGGCCGAACTGGGCGCCGGCCTGCGAATAGGTTGCGATGCCGCTTGGATCGTCGTCGGCGGCGCCTGTGATCAGGCCCGGCCCAAGCCGTCCGAACGCAAGCCAGACCCGGCGTTTCGCATCGCGCGCGATTCCCTCCGCGCTGCGATGATTGTCGTGAGGGGCGTCGTTGGTGGAATCACCCGCGTCGGTCACGCTCTTCAAGCTCCTGCCGGACAGGGCTAAACGGCCGCCTCTTCATTACGGTTGCGTTCGATTGCCTTGCGCGCAGGATGGAACGAGCCTTGGCGACTCCCGTTAGCCCGCCCATTCGCCTAGAGTTTATTCGCAAGGTTAACAGGCAAAGGAGGGCAGCGTTGAACCACGACAGCGAATATTTCCGCCGCCGCGCGGCCGAAGCGCGGGCCGCCTCCTGCTCGCACGACGAGGGCGAGGAAGCGGATATCGCCGGCCAGCTCGCGCTCGCCTACGCGGCGCTTGCCCGACGTCGCGCCGAGGCACCTGCCCTGCCCGAACCGGCGATGCAGATCGAGGTCGAGGCCTAGATCCAGCCTTTCCGCTTGAGGTACCACAAGGGCAGGCTCGCGCTCGCCACGATCAAAACCAGCGCGAACGGATAGCCGAACAGCCAGTGAAGCTCCGGCATGTGGCGGAAGTTCATTCCGTAGATTCCCGCAATCAATGTCGGCGGAAGGAACACCAGCGCCGCCCATGAAAACAGCTTCATCGCCGCATTCTGCTCGATGCTGATGAAGCCGACTGCCGCGTCGAGCAGGAAATAAAGATGGTTGGCGAGGAACACACTGTGATCGCCGAGCGACGCCGTGTCCGCGACCAGCGAGGCGAGATGTTCGCGGGCGTCGGCCGAACGCCGCGCCCGCATCCGTGACGTTCCGCTCAGGAAGCTAAGCAGGCGGCTGGTGCTAGTCTCGGTCTCGCGAATCTTGGCGAGGAGCAAATGCGTCTTGCCGATACGCGTGAGAAGCGATGTCAGCCGCTCCACCGGAATCCGCTTCGCATCGACGTTGGTGGAAAAAATGTGGCTCGAAATCTTCTCGATCTCCGTGCCCACCGCCTCCAGCTCATCGGCCAGCCGATCGATGATCGAATCGAGGATTCCGCAAAGGGCAGTGACGGCGTCGGTCACACGATCGGGTTCGCGTCTGGCGTGATCGGCGAAGGCCCGGATCGGCTTGGGCGTGACGTAGCGCACCGTCACCAGCCGGTCGCCGGCGAGGACGAAACCGATCGGCGAGACCGATGGCTTTTGACCCTCCACCCCGAACAGGATGCTTACCGTCATGTAGAGCGCCCCGTCGCTCTCGTAGAGGCGGCTCGATGGCTCGATCTCGGCCATCTCCTCGGGCGTCGGCACCGCCATTTCGAGGCAGCGCTCCACGAGCAATTCTTCCTCGCGCGTCGGCTCCTCGAGATCGATCCAGGTCGCGTGTTGGGGAATTTTCTCGCGCTTCGGATCGATCAGCTCTCCAGTGCAGCCGGGACCGTAAACGCGCAGCATGACGCGGTTGATCGTCGCAACCGGCAAGCTTTGCAAGCGCGCCTGCTCTGCTAGGCAAGGCGGATGACCCGCGCCGGCCGCATTTCCATGATCGCCGTGCTGATTGTCGCCGCAGCAGCCGCGGGGTTGTGGGCGATGGGCCGGTCGCCGATCTGCACCTGCGGGACGCTCGCGCTTTGGGGCCGCGTCGGCCCGGCCCAGAGCCAGATGCTCGCGGACTGGTACAGCCTCAGCCACGTCGTTCACGGACTGCTCTTCTATTGCGGCCTTTGGCTGGCAGCGCGGCGCTGGCCAGTCGGATTGCGGTTCCTCGCGGCTCTGTCGATCGAAAGTCTTTGGGAGCTGATCGAGAACACGCCGATGGTGATCGACCGCTATCGGACGGCGACGGCCGCGCTCGGCTACACCGGCGATTCGATCGTCAATTCGCTCAGCGACATCGCGATGATGGCGCTCGGCTTCCTCGCCGCCCGAAAGCTTCCTGTGTGGGCGTCGGTTCTTCTGCTGATACTGCTCGAGCTGGTGCCGCTTCTGGTCATCCGCGACAATCTCGCGCTCAACGTCTGGATGCTGCTCGCGCCAAACGATGCGATCCGGAGCTGGCAGTCCGGTTGAACCGCCCTAGAGGCAGCGGAAGATTCCCGCCTCGGCGCCGCGCTCGAGCGTGAACGGGCCGAGGGTGACTCCGTTGGACACATTGCCCTGAAGCGTCATCCGGTCGCCGCGAACCGTGCCGCTGAAGCGAGTTGCGTAGATTGGCCGAACCTGACCCTCGATCTCCGGCCCGCCCCAGCCGGGCGTGTGGGTGCCCTCGGCAACGAAGCTGCCGTCGCGGCTCGGCAATACCGGCCCGATCGTGCCAGCGGCGCAATCATATTCGAGCCGGCCGCCATCGGCTTCCAGGATCAGCCCGACGTGGGGGCCGCCCCATTCGCCGGTCACCGGAACTCCCGCGGGCGGAACGCTCGCGCAACCCGCAAGCATAAGCAGTGCCAGGCCAAGCGTCCTCACAGCTTCAATGCCATCGCCAGGTGCCGGCGGACGATCGGAACCGCTGCCTGAGCTATCGGGCGCAATGTCGGGCTCGATCCGCGCACAGCGAAAACGGCGTGCACTTGCAGCGCCGCGCGATGGCCCGCGACCTGCTGGCGTTTGTAAACCGAATCGAAATTGCCGCTCCGGAGAAGCTCGTCGAACATGCGCTTTTGCGCCGGTTGCATGAACGCTGCTGGAAGCAGATTGAGGCGGCGACCGGCGAGCGAAAGCTGGGCGCTGGTTCCCTTGTGCGCGCTGATCATCATCCGCGCGAAATCCCGCACCCGAGCGCTTCGGCTCCGGGTCAGGGCGAGCCCCGACGATCGGATTTCGAACAGATCCATCGAGCTTGCGGTTACCACATAGGCCGCCGGTGAAAGCGCAGCCGTCGAGGGCGCGGGGAAGACGGTTACCGGCGGGCGCGGCGAAGGGGCCGGCGCTGGCGCGGTCGGCCGGGTTCCGCAACCCTGGAGCACGAGGGCCGCACCGCAGATCGCCGCCGCGGCGGCGAGTTTCAATCGAGCCATTCGACCCTCCCAACGTTCGAGGTCGTTAAAGGCCCGAAACATGCTTCGGTTCCGCGTCAGCGGCCGACCATGGTTTCCGGCCTGACCACCCGGGCAAAGGTCTCCTCGTCGACATAGCCGAGGTCGAGCCCCGCCTCCTTGAGGGTCGTGCCGGTCTTGTGCGCATGTTTGGCGATCTCGGCCGCCTTGTCGTAGCCGATCGCCGGAGCGAGCGCGGTCACGAGCATCAGCGAGCGGTCGAGAAGCTCGCCGATCCGTTGTTCGTCGGGCTCCAGCCCTTCCAGGCAGCGGCTCGTGAAGCTCTCCATTCCAACCGCCAGCAGATTGATCGAGCGGATGACGTTTGCCCCGATCAGCGGCTTGAACACATTGAGCTCGAGATGCCCCTGCATTCCGCCGATCGTCACGGCGACGTGATTGCCCATCGCCTGGGCGGCGACCATCGTCAGCATCTCGCACTGCGTCGGGTTGACCTTGCCCGGCATGATCGAGCTTCCGGGCTCGTTCTCGGGAAGCCTGAGCTCGCCGATTCCGCAGCGCGGGCCCGAGCCCATCAGCCGGATGTCATTGGCGATCTTGGTCAGCGAGACCGCAAGCGTGTTGAGCGCGCCCGAGAGCTCGACCATCGTGTCGTGCGCGGCCATTTCCGCGAATTTGTTGGGCGCCGAAGTGAAGGGAAGCCGCGTGAGGTTCGACACTTCCTTGGCGAAAGCCTCGCCGAAACCCTTGGGCGCGTTGAGGCCGGTGCCCACCGCAGTGCCGCCCTGGGCGAGCCGCAAAACGCGCGGCATCAGCTCCTCGATGCGGGCGATGTTCGCCTGCATTTGCGCTGAATAGCCGGAAAATTCCTGTCCGAGAGTGAGAGGCGTGGCATCCTGGAGGTGCGTCCGGCCGGTCTTGACGATCGAGTCCCAGGCCTTGGCCTGCTTCGCCAGCGTCGCCTGCATCCCCTTCGCGGCCGGCAATAGCTTGCCCACCAGCGCTCGGGCGGCGGCGATATGCATGGCGGTCGGGAAGCTGTCGTTCGACGACTGGCTTTTGTTGACATGGTCGTTGGGGTGGACGGGATCCTTGCCGCCCCGCTTGCCGGTCAATTTCTCGTTGGCGCGCCCCGCTATGACCTCATTGGCATTCATGTTCGATTGCGTGCCGGAGCCGGTCTGCCAGATAACCAGGGGGAATTGCCCGTCGAGATCGCCGCGCGCGACTTCCGCGGCGGCCTGCTGGATGGCCTCGGCAATCTCCGCGTCCAGAAGTCCCTGACGCGCATTCACCCGCGCCGCCGCCTGTTTCACGAATCCCAATGCGTGAACGATTTCGGCGGGCATCTGTTCGCGCGGGCCGAAGGGGAAGTTCTCGATCGACCGCTCGGTCTGGGCGCCCCAGTAGCAGGCCGCCGGGACCTCGATCGGTCCGAAGCTGTCGGTTTCGGTACGAGTGGTCTGCATCCTGCCTCACATGGCTGCCGTCATCGCGAGGAGCGTATGCGACGAAGCGATCCAGCTGGATTGCTTCGCTGCGCTCGCAATGACGGTGCTCCTGTTATTTTTTACGTGTAAAGTCCACGCTGACGACGTTCGAGCCGTCGTCGGCCTCGGCGGCCGGCGAGTCATTCTCCGGCTCGTCATGCTCCTCATGGGTCTCGTCGGCCGCATTGGCCTGGAACTTGAGGCTGAAGTCGACGGCGGGGTCGACGAAGTCGGTGACCGCCGCGAATGGCACCGTAAGCGTCGCGGGAACTCCGCTGAACGACAGGCCGACCGAGAAAGAGTCGGGTTCGACCTTCAAATCCCAGAAACGGTGCTGGATGACGATCGTCATTTCGTCGGCGAAGCGCTCGGCGAGATGCTTGGGGATTTCGACTCCGGGCATCCGCGTCCGAAACGTGATGTAGAAATGATGGCCGCCGGGAAGGCCGCCCGAGCGCTCGACTTCGCCGAGAACTCGCCCGACGACGTCGCGCAGCGCCTCCTGGACGATCTCATCGTAGGGGATCAGGCTTTCGGGAGTCTCGTCGCTCATCGCTTCCGGTGGTAACGAGCGCGCCAAACCGGTCAAGCGCAAGCGGAGCTCAATGGATGCCGATCGACCCGACACAGCCTTATGACGAAAGCAATATTTTCGCGAAGATCCTGCGCGGCGAGCTTCCGTGCAAGAAGGTTTATGAAGACGAATGGGCGCTTGCCTTTCACGACATAAACCCCCTCGCAGCGGTCCATATTCTGGTGATTCCCAAGGGGTCCTATGTGTCGTGGGATGATTTCTCGGAGCGGGCTTCGGACGACGAAATCGCCGGCTTCGTCCGGGCGGTCGGCAAGATCGCGCGCGACCAGCAGCTAGTCGTTCAGGGCTATCGATTGCTCGCCAATGTCGGCAAGCGCGCTGGCCAGGAAGTCGCTCACCTTCACGTTCACATCTTCGGAGGCGAGCCGCTCGGTCCGATGCTCGCCAGATAGGCGGTGTCGGCGAACGCGAGACGGTTCGATCCACGGTTAGTCGAATTGCCCGTTGCGCCCGCGCGAACAGCCGCTAGGCTCGCGCGCCAAAGCGTAATGAGGGGAATCTAATGGCGACAAAGGCACCGCGAGGCGGACTTTTCGGACGAGTGAAGCCGCTGGATGCGATTCTGGCGACCGCCCAACAGAAATCCCTGAAACGCACGCTCGGCGCATTGCAGCTGACGCTGCTCGGCGTCGGATGCGTCATCGGCACCGGAATTTTCGTCCTGACCTCGGTCGGGGCGCAAAAGGCCGGGCCCGGGCTCGTCATTTCGTTCATCATCGCAGGCGCCGTCTGCATCGTCGCCGCGCTCTGCTACGCTGAAATCGCCTCGATGGTCCCGGTCGCGGGGTCGGCCTATACGTACAGTTACGCCGTACAGGGCGAATTTCTCGCCTGGACGGTCGGCTGGGCCTTGCTGCTCGAATATGCGGTCGGGGCGTCGGCGGTGTCCGTCGGCTGGTCCAACTATTTCACGGACACGGTGCTCGCCCATTCGTTGGGAATACACTTGCCATCCTGGCTGACTGCCGGGCCGGTGATCTTCGGAGGCCGGGTCGGAGGCTTCATCAATCTCCCGGCCGGTCTGATCGCGCTGCTGATGACCTGGCTGCTGATGATCGGCACGACCGAGAGCGCCCGGGTCAATGCGGTCCTCGTCACGATCAAGATCATCGCTCTCACCGCCTTTGTCGTTCTGACAATTCCCGTCATGCGCTCAAGCAATTTCACTCCGTTCATGCCGGGTGGGATCTTCGGCGGTTTCGGGTCCGGCATCGGCGTGGTCGGCGCGGCCGCGACGATGTTTTTCGCCTATGTCGGGTTCGATGCAGTGTCGACCGCGGCGGAGGAGACCAAGAACCCGCAGCGCAACGTCCCTCTCGGCCTCATCGGAAGCCTTCTGATCTGCACCGTGTTCTACATGCTCGTTGCAGCCGGAGCGATCGGAGCCATCGGCGGACAGCCGATCATGGACGCCGCGGGGCCGCTAACGACCGGCAGCCCCGAGCTCGCGCGCCAATGTGCGACGCCGCAATATGCCGAGATGCTGGTCTGCTCGCGCGAGCCGCTGGCGCATGTTCTTCGAACCATCGGCTACGGGTTCGTCGGCAACGCGATCGGCTATGCAGCCTTTATCGCGCTTCCGTCCGTCGTGCTGATCCTCCTGTTCGGCCAGACTCGAATCTTCTTCGTGATGGCGCGTGACGGACTTCTTCCGGAGAAGCTCGCGACGGTTCACCCCAAGTGGCGGACCCCGCACATCGTTACCGCGATCACGGGTATCGGTGTCGCGATCGCCGCCGCCTTCTTTCCGATCGGACAGCTCGCCGATATCGCCAATGCCGGAACGCTCTACGCCTTCCTGATGGTCGCGGTTGCCGTCTGGCAGCTGCGCAAGACCGACCCGGGCAGGCCGCGGCCCTTCCGGGTTCCGGCTATCTGGCTGATCGCGCCTCTGACGATCCTCGGTTGTCTGTTCCTGTTCTTCAACC
This sequence comes from Sphingomicrobium sp., assembly GCA_035717805.1. Lineage (GTDB taxonomy): Bacteria > Pseudomonadota > Alphaproteobacteria > Sphingomonadales > Sphingomonadaceae > Sphingomicrobium. The sequence goes on along the minus strand of DASTIF010000150.1, from coordinate 781 downwards.
TGCCGGCGCCGGCGATGCTCGTGCTGCCGGTCTGGGGCGTGATCGGGATCGCAATCTACTACGCCTACAGCTATCGCCACAGCCATGTCGGGCGGGGAATCGTCGAGGTTCCCGAAATGGAGTCCGCGGCACCGCCGAATGTCGGAGTTGGCCCGCTTCCGGGCGCCCCCGCTCCGGGAAGCCCCGAAGAACGGGACTAGGCTTCTTCCTCGCGGGCGGCGTCTAAAAGCGCCGCCCGCAGCTTTTCGATCTGGCCAGGGTCGAGCTTCTGGCCGCGCGGATTGCTTAGATAGAAGACGTCCACCGCCCGCTCGCCGTAGGTGGCGATATGGGCGGAATGGACTTCGTGGCCGTCTCCATGGATCGCCCGTGCCAGCCTCGCGAGAAGTCCAGGCCGGTCGAGCGCATTGACCTCGACCACCGTCGTTCGGGTCGACGCACGCTCGGCGATCGCCACCGAAGGCGCGACATGGAAAGCCTCGGCGCGAGCGCCGCGATGATGGCCGCTCGGAATGTCGGGCGGCGCCTCGTTCTTCAGCGCGGCCTCGACCGAGCGGACCAGGCGATTTCGCAATCTCTTGTCCGAATAGGGCCGCTCCTGCGCGTCCTGGACGAGGAGATTGTCGAGCGCCATTCCGTCGCGAGTCGTGTGAACGCGCGCATCGATGATGCTCGCGCCAGCCGAGGCCAGCCCGGCGCAGATTCTGAAGAAGAGGCCCTCGCGGTCGGGTGTGAACACACTGACTCTGGTCGCGCCGCGGTCGGGCTCGTGCTCGGCGAC
>DASTIF010000149.1:0-2907 GCA_035717805.1 Sphingomicrobium sp. | reverse complement strand
CCAGGACGCATGGCGAAGGTCGACGCCGTAGGCTGACGTGTCCTGGCTGATGACGAGCAGCTCCTTCGTGCCCGCCGCGACCAGCTTCTCGGCCTCGCGCAATATCGCGTCGGGGCGGCGGCTGACGAGGTCGCCGCGAAGCTGCGGAATGATGCAGAAGGCGCAGCGGTGATTGCAGCCCTCGGAAATCTTCAAATAGCTGTAGTGGCGCGGCGTGAGCTTGAGCCCGGCTTCGGGGACCAGGTCGGTGAACGGCGACGCGCCCGGCGGGGCGGCGTCATGGACCGCCGCGACCACCTCCTCATATTGCTGAGGCCCGGTGACCGCGAGCACGCCGGGGAAGCGCGTGCGGATGACGTCCGCTTCATTGCCCATGCAGCCGGTGACGACGACTCGGCCGTTCTCGGCGATCGCCTCGCCGATGGCCTCCAGGCTTTCCTCCTTGGCGCTGTCGAGGAAGCCGCAGGTGTTGACCAGCACCACGTCCGCGCCGGCGTAATCGGGCGACATGTCATAGCCGTCGGAGCGCAGCTTGGTCATGATCCGCTCGCTGTCGACCAGGGCCTTGGGACAGCCGAGCGAGACCAGGCCCACGCGCGGGGGCTTCGGGAGAGTTGTGGTTTTCATGGCAGGGCGCGCGCACTTAATGGAAAAGTGCGGCTGAATCGAGGCTTAAGCGCTCAACGGCGAGTCGATTATCTCGAGGATCCTGTCGCCGGCCTTCGTCTTGCGGAATTCAGCGTCGGTCGGCCCGTGCGGGACGCCCGAGCGGATCAGGCGGACCGCCTGGCCTTCGCAAACCTCGGCTGCCGGCTTTCCGGCGTCATCGGCCTCGACGACCTTTTCGCGGAGCATCACCCGCCCTTCGCTGGTCGCCAGATCGGCGAGATAATCCGGGCGGTCGGGGCCGTGAAGCGAGCTTGCCAGAAGAAGCCCCGCGAAATTGACCGGATTGATGACCGTATTGGCGCCGGCCTGCTTGGCGATATCCTCATTGTCGCTGGTCCGAATGGTGACGCTGATGTTGACCGCGGACGCAAGCTTGCGCGCGGTCAGCACGATGAGGATCGCGCTGTCGTCGCGCCCGGCCGAGATCAGAAGCGCCTTCGCCCGCTCGACGTGCGCGGCCTGAAGAGTCTCGTCGCGGCTTGCGTCGCCCTTGAGCACCGCCACGCCGCACTCCGCGGCACGGTCAAGCGCCGCGGGGTTGGTGTCGATGACGACGATGCTTTTGGGGTCCTCGCCGCGTGCAAGCAGCTCGTGAAGCGCCTTGCCGTTGCTGACGCCGTGGCCGGCGAGGATGATATGATCCTTCAGATTGCGCTGGATGCGCTTCATGATCCACCTGTTCCATGTCTTCTTGATGACGAAGGTGTAGGCCGTTCCGGCCAGCACCAGGATGAAGAAAATCCGGATCGGCGTGACGATCAGGGCGTCGAACATCCGCGATCGGTCAGTGACCGGGACGATGTCGCCGTAACCCGTCGTCGTCGCGCTGATCATGGTGAAATAGAGGACGTCGGTGAAGCTGACCTTGCCATCGAGATTGTCGTGCAGGCTGTCGCGCTCGATCCAGTGGAAGGCGATGATCAGCACCAGGAGCGCGAACAGGATCGCCAGCCGCAGCGAGAATTGCGCCCATGGCCGCATCGGCGAGGACCGCCGCAGAGTCATGTGGTCGAGGTCGGAGCCGCGATAGCGAGGCGTCACCGGACGACCGCCCGCGTTTTGGGTCCGGAAAAGAGGCGAGCGGTCGGCATCAGGCGATGCTGTGTATACGCGTGCGGGGCCACTGGCCAAGCATGAAGCCGCTGGCTAGATAGCGCGCCGCCAGGCAGGGAGCAGTCGATGCGTATCGCGATGATCGGAACCGGCTACGTCGGGCTCGTTTCCGGTGCCTGCTTCGCCGACTTCGGTCACGACGTCACCTGCATCGACAAGGATGCGTCGAAGATCGATGCCTTGCTCGCCGGTCGGATGCCGATCTGGGAGCCGGGTCTGGAGGCGCTGGTCAAATCCAACGTCGAGCACAAGCGGCTGCGCTTCACGACCGATCTGGAGGCCGGCGTCGAGGGCGCGGAAGCGGTGTTCATCGCGGTCGGAACGCCGGCGCGGCGCGGCGACGGGCACGCGGACCTGACGTATGTTTTCGCCGCCGTCCGCGAGCTCGCGCATGCGCTGAAAGGGCCGACGGTCGTGGTCACCAAGTCGACCGTGCCAGTCGGCACCGGCGACCGGATCGCCGAAATACTCGCCGAAGAGGGCGCCCCCGAAGGGACCAGCGTCGGCTCCAACCCCGAGTTCCTTCGCGAGGGCGCGGCCATCCGCGACTTCAAGATTCCCGACCGGATCGTCGTCGGAGCCGAGGATGACAAGGCGCGCGAGGTGCTTCGCGAAATCTACCGGCCGCTGTTCCTCAACAAGGCGCCGATCCTGTTCACCGGCCGCCGCACCGCCGAGCTCACCAAATATGCCGCCAACGCCTTCCTCGCGACCAAGATCAGCTTCATCAACGAGATCGCCGATTTGTGCGAGGCGGTGGGCGCCGACGTGCAGGAGGTCGCGCGCGGGATCGGGCTCGACAACCGAATCGGCGCCAAATTCCTTCACGCGGGTCCCGGCTATGGTGGTAGCTGCTTTCCCAAGGATACGCTGGCGCTTCTGCAGACAGCGGAGAACGCGGGAGTCGAGCAGCGGATCGTCTCGACCGTCGTAAGCGTCAACGACGACCGCAAGGCGCGCATGGCGGAGCGGGTACGGCAAGCCGTCGGCGGAAGCCTCGACGGAAAGCGGATCGCCGTGTTTGGGCTGACGTTCAAGCCCAACACCGACGACATGCGCGATGCGCCGTCGATTACCTTGATTAAGGGCCTCGTCGAATCGGGCGCGAAAGTCGTCGCGTTCGAT
>DASTIF010000148.1:0-19327 GCA_035717805.1 Sphingomicrobium sp. | reverse complement strand
CCCTCGCTCGCCAACGCCAGCGCCCAGCATTCGGCGGTCTCGACGGCGTCGGCGGGTCTGTAAACTTCCATCCCCGGAATGGCGCGCAGGCTCTGCAAATGCTCGATGGGCTGATGGGTCGGCCCGTCTTCGCCGAGACCGATCGAATCGTGGGTCATCACATAAATGACCCTGGCGCGCTGCAATGCCGACAGCCGGATAGCCGGGCGCGCATAATCGGTGAAGACGAGGAACGTGCCGCCGTAGGGGATGACCCCTCCGTGGAGCGCCATTCCGTTCATCGCGGCCGCCATTCCGAACTCGCGGATTCCGTAATAGACATAGCGGCCCGCGTAATTTTCGGCGGTCAGCGCTTCGAGCGCCCTGGTCCTGGTGTTGTTCGACCCCGTCAGGTCTGCCGATCCGCCGATGGTCGAGGGAACCGCGGCATTGATCGCTTCCAGCGCCATTTCCGATGCCTTCCGGGTCGCGATCTTCGGCGGGTTGGCGAGGAGCGAATCGATGTGCGGCTTCAGCCAGCTGTCGTCGGCCTTGCCCGACAGGCGCGCCCGCAAGTCCTCGCCTTTGCCGCTTGTCTCGAGACGGCGGTTCCACTCGCGATGGCCCGCCTGACCTCGCATTCCGAACTCGCGCCACGCGGAGAGAACGTCGCCGGGAATTTCGAACGGCGGCGAATCCCAGCCGAGCTCCTTTTTTGCCGCCGCCACTTCCTCGGCGCCCAATGCGGCGCCGTGCGTGGCCGCCGTGCCCTGCATTGTCGGGGCGCCGTAGCCGATGATCGTCTTGCAGCGGATCAGCGACGGCCGTTCGTCGGCGATCGCTTCCTCGATTGCCTTGCTGACCTTGCCCGAATCGAGCCCGTCGCATTCGACCGTGTGCCAGGCGGAAGCCGCGTAGCGCGCCACGACATCCTCGTTGCGCGACAGATCGGTCGAGCCGTCGATGGTGATTCGATTGTCGTCCCACAGCACGATCAGCCGGCCAAGCTTGAGGTTTCCGGCGAGACCGACCGCTTCGTGATTGACCCCTTCCATCAAATCACCGTCACCGGCGATGACATAGGTCCGGTGGTCGACGAGGTCGTCGCCGTAGATTGCGTTCAAATGCCGCTCGGCGATTGCCATTCCGACCGCCATCGCGAGACCCTGGCCGAGCGGCCCGGTGGTGACCTCGACTCCGGGAAGCTCGAAATTCTCCGGGTGGCCGGCGCACGGGCTCCCGAGCTGGCGGAAAGTCTTGATGTCCTCGATCGTTGGCCGCGCGTAGCCGGTCAAATACAGCAAGGCGTAGATCAGCATCGATCCGTGACCCGCCGACAGCACAAACCTGTCGCGGTCGGGCCAGTGCGGGTCGGCGGGGTTGAACTTCAGGTAGCGCGTGAAAAGGGCCGTTGCGGCATCGGCCATGCCCATCGGCATTCCCGGATGTCCGCTGTTGGCGGCCTCGACCGCGTCCATCGCCAGGGCGCGAATGGCGTTGGCAAGTCGGCGTTGGGTCGGCTGCATCGAGGCTCCGTCGGGATTCGGCCGCGCGCCGGTTGGGGCGGGCCGTTCGCGCGGCTCCTTTGGAAGGTGAGCCCTTGGGCGTCAATGCTTGCGGCCAAACCGCATCTTTCGTAGGCGATGGCGGATGGATGAAGGGGGTCTTTCGACTGCATTGGACCGCGCCGAACGCGCTTTGGCGCGAGTCGAACGCGCCCTTTCCGAACGAAAGCCGCAGTCGGGCCGCGACGAAGAGCTTCGAACGCTCGTCCGCGAGGCCGTCTCCGAGCTCGACCAGCTTATCCGCGAGTCGTCGCGCTGATGGCCGAAATCGACATCATCATCGCCGGCCGCCCCTACAAGGTCGCTTGCCGCGACGGCGAGGAAGAGAATCTTCGGTCCGCCGCCCGACTTGTCGATTCCAAGAGCCGCGAAGCGCTCGCCGGTCTCGGGACCTTGTCGGAGGCTCGCCAGCTGCTGTTCGCCGGGTTGCTGCTCGCCGACCAGCTGGTCGACCAGCCCGCCAATTCCGCGGCGGCGCCGTCCGGGCCGGACCCAGCGCTCGTGGAGCGCGCGGCTCGCCTTGCCGAACGCCTCGAATCCATCGCCGACACTCTTGAGGCGGACGGCTCGGCAACCTAGATAGGTGCAGACGGGTACTGCCCGGTACGAGGCCACGAACATCCCTGAGGCGATTAAATATCCTAGGGAGCTGTCCCTGGTCTGACCCTGGTCAGGCATACACGGCGCCCACCTGACGTTTGTGGCGTCAGAGGATTTCCGGCAAACGGCCACGGTGGTCCCGTCACCTCCGCATCCGCCCGGACCGATCCCGGTCCCGCCCTTGTCCAAGGACGCGCTGCGATTCGCCGCTCTGGAAGCGCGCAAGGCCTTCGTCCGGACCCTGGGCGATGCAGCCCGGACTCTTCTAGAGGAACAGCTTGCCGAGCAGCTCACCAGCCTGTGCGCTTCGGCGAAGGTGGTCGCCGGCTACGCGCCGCTTGGAAGCGAGATCAGTCCGTTGCTGGCGATGGAGGAAGCGCGGGCCGTGGGCGCGATCGTCGCCTTCCCCGCGTTCGGCAACCCGGCGAAACCCTTCCGATTCCTCGCCGGCGACCCGCTGGTTCCGGGGCCGTTCGGCCTGATGCAACCCAAGGCGAGCGCGCCCGCGGTCGAGCCGGACCTCGTCCTCGTGCCGCTGATAGCGGTCGATCCGCACGGCGCCAGGCTGGGCCGTGGAAAGGGCCATTACGACCGCGTTCTCGGCAGATTGAGGCGATCCGGGGCCAGGCTGATCGGCGTGGGCTGGCCGATGCAGCGACTCGAGGATACGATCCCGGCCGATCCCTGGGATGTCCACCTCGACGCCTTCGCGAGCCCCTTCGGGCTCGAATGGTTCGACCGTTCAGGCCGAGGTCATTGAAGATCGCGTATTATCCGACTATATCACCGCCGCTTTTCCGATGATCGCATTGACCCTTTCTCCAGCCCGCCAGAGGGCCTTGACGCTTTGGCGAAAGCATCCGCGCGAGATCGTCGCGCTCGGGTCGCTCGCGTTCGCGGGCTTGATCGCCGTTGCCGGCGCGGCCTGGTCGACGCCGACTCTCGGCGACATTCGCAAGCCCAGGCCCGAGGCCGCGGCTCCGGCACCGCCGCCGCTCCTGATCCGCAATCTGGCGCCCACCGACGCTCTGGCGATGAACGGGAAGATTCCGGTGGCGGGAGGCCCCAATCCGGCGGCGATTCCCTTCTCGACCGCGAAATTCGATTCGGCGACCCGCGCCCGGGCGCTCGAATGTCTGACCAGCGCGGTCTATTACGAAGCAGGGAGCCAGAGCGCCGATGGCGAACGCGCCGTCGCCCAGGTGGTTCTCAACCGGGTCCGCCATCCCGCTTTCCCGTCGAGCGTCTGCGGCGTGGTTTACCAGGGCTCGACTCGCTCCACCGGTTGCCAGTTCACCTTCACCTGCGACGGTTCGCTGCTTCGGCAGCCAGACGCGGCCGGGTGGGCGCGGGCGAAGAAGATCGCCAAAGCGGCGCTGAACGGGACGGTATTCGCACCCGTGGGCCTCGCGACCCATTATCACGCCGACTATGTGGTCCCCTATTGGGCCTCGACCATGGCCAAGAACGCGGTGATCGGCGCGCATCTTTTCTATCGCTGGGCCGGCGGCTGGGGCCTGCCGGGTGCCTTCGTCCAGCATTATGCCAGGCAGGAGCCGAGCGCTTCAGCCCTTCGCTCGGCGGCGCTTGCGGCATTCGAGTCGCGACCAGCAACCACAGAGGCCGAAGAAATCGCCGAAATCCCGGGCGCGCAGATGGAAGACGCGCCCGCCGGTCGGGTGGCAATTCGCTTCAACCTCGAAAAAGCCCGCAAGGCCGTCTCCGAAGCTCCGCACGTCGACTATGTCGAGGAAGTCGCGGCATCGGACAATTTGCGCTGGACGCTGTCCGGAAAGACCCCGGAAACGGACCAGCAGCCGCTGGGGCGCGCGCCATCCAAGGCGCCTGTCACGGGTCCGGTCGCCGACTAGGGCTTTTGAGGCGCGGCCCCGTCCATGGCCGGGACCATCGCCCATTCCACCCGCGCACGTATCTGATGGAGCCGCGATTCCGCGGCCAGCATGTCGTCGGACAATAGCCTCGCGGCCGCCATGTGCCGTCCCATCACGGCGGGCGGGCTGAACGGGCCGGATGCGGCGAGAGGATCGTCGTTGTCGAGCGCGACCGTCGCTTCGTCGAAGGCGGCGCAGGAATCGAACCATGCCAGGCTCGGCTTGTCCCGAAGCGCATTATGGCAGGCGCGAGTGAACTCCACCGCGGCTCGCGGATCCCCGATCGAATGGAATTTCACCGCATCGGCGATCGACCTGTCGATCATTGCGGTCTGAAGCGGTTCGTCGAAGTCGCTCAGCGGCATGGAGACAGTCGCGCCCTCCGCTTCCGTTGACGGAAGGATCAGGGCCGGCACACCGTTGCTCGCACGCCGGCTTGAATCGGACCCCGCGAAGGCCACGGCGCCGGCGACCGCGACCGCGCAAGCCATCGCCCAGCCCCAGCGCCGCGAAGAAGGCCGACGGCCGGGCGGAATCGGCATCGGAACGCCTCTCCGGCCGGCCGGCATATCCTGGCGGATCAGCGTATAAGCCCGGTTGATCTCGGCGGCGCGGCCGCCATCGCCTCCAGTGCGGTCCGGGTGATACTGCTTGATCAGCCTGCGATAGGCCTGGTCGACCTCGACACGCCTGGCGCCGGGCCGAAGCCCGAGCACCCCATAGGGTTCATCGCCGCTCATCGCCGGCCAAACCTACCGAATGGCAAGGCATCGGTGAAGCATTCAGGATATCGGGAATGGCGCGAGTGACGGGACTTGAACCCGCGACCTCCGGCGTGACAGGCCGGCGCTCTAACCAACTGAGCTACACCCGCGTATTTGGTGAGGCGCGCGACCTAGGTGACGCCCTTTGGGCTGTCAACAACGGGTTCCTCCTCGTCTTCTTCCTCGTCGCCAACATGGGTCAAAGTGCCGTGCTCGAAGAGGAATCCGGCGATGTCGGGCGTGCCTGCGGCGGAGAAAACCTGCTTGATGATGATCAACAGCGGGACCGCCAGAAGCGCGCCCGTCGTTCCCCAAACCCAGGACCAGAAGCTCAACGAAATGAGGATCGCCAGCGGGTTGATCCGAAGCCGCTCGCCGACGATCATCGGGGTGATCAGGTTCGCTTCGACCAGATGAAGGCCGATGAACACCATCGGCGGCAAAGTCGCGGCCCAGACATCCGGAAACACGATGAGCCCGCCGATGAACAGCAGCCCGGCCGACGCGATCGGCCCGAGATAGGGAATGTAGTTCAGGACAGCCACGATACCGCCCCACATGACGGGCGAGGTCATCCCGAGCTGCCACAGGACGAGTGCTGTCAGAGCGCCCAGGGCAACGTTTATGACCGTGATCGTCGCGATGTAGGTGGAGGTCGAATCGACGACCTGCTGGATCACCCGGGCGGTCGTCAAAGCCCCCTCGAAGCTCCCGCGGCTGACGATGGTGCGTTTGCGCATGGTCGTCCAGCCGGAGAGGAAAAAGAAGATCACGAGAAGCGCGAAGAACAGCTGAATGAGCGCGTGGGGGGCCGAGGAAGCGAGCAGCCCCGACAGCGAATTCGGAGTTTCGAGAGTGACCATCCGGCTCCGGTCCGGGGCGACCGCGATCTGCGAGAGAATCCGCTCCACGAACCGGTCGAACGATTTGTAGAGGTCCAGCAACGGGTCGAGCGCCGCCTTCACCTTGCCGATCCGCTCGGGAATCAGCGCCACCCAGTCGATCGCCGGAAGGACGATCGAGCCGATCGCGAAGATGGTCAGAGTCAGGAACACGATCACGCACAGGGCCGCCGCAAGCCGCGACGGCACGCCGTGACGCTCGAACCATTCGAGCATCGGAACGAGCGCGACCGCGACGACCAGCGCAGCCGTGACCGGCAGGAAGAACTCCGCCCCGAAGCGAAGCGCGAATGGCAGGGCGACGATCAGCCCGATCCCGCAAATGAGGGTCATCGCGGCGAGCAGCCGGTCGCGCTTGGCGGTAAACGCTTCCGCGAGCGCGTGAGCGTCGCTGACGGTCTCGGTCATTTCGCGCTTGCGGGTGCGGGCGTCCATGGAGCGACCATATCCGCGCCTTTTCGCGGCGGGAAGCGGATTGCGAAGATGTCACCCGCCCCCTAGCTAGGGGCAGCCGCGGGGCCCCTGTGGCGGAATGGTAGACGCGCTCGACTCAAAATCGAGTTCCTTCACCGGAGTGTCCGTTCGAGTCGGACCAGGGGCACCACTGGCGCTCGAAGTCACGCCGTCTCGAGCGCGCGCGTTTCGATTTCAGCACGGCGTCCGCACGCCTCGAGCGCCGCCTCGAGCTGGGGGACGGTCGACGCGTGGCGGAGATCGAGCAGGCGATCGACGATGCGCGGATTGACTTGGAGCGCGCGGGCCAGGTCGGCCTTGCGCCACTTACGCGCGCGCATGGCCCGGTATATCGCGAGTTTCAGCTCTCCGAGCAGATTGAGCGAGACTGTCGGACGGTGATTGGCGGCCGACGGTTGCGGAACATCGCGCCGGCCCTGAATGTACTCGCCGATCGCGATTACGAGCGCATCGCCCGCGTTCTCCAAAGCCTCGGTCCGGTCGATTCCGAAGGTGATCGCTTCAGGGATGTCAGGAAATCTTACCAAAATGGTGCCGTTGTCATCGCTGGTAAGATTGACGGGATAGTTCATGTCGTTCCTACTTCATGCCCAGTTGCTTCTTGATCGCGTTCACGAGCCCGCTGCCCAGTTCCTTCGTCGCGTGACGCGGCAAAGTCGCGAATTTGCTTCCACGTCGCACGATCGTATGGCGCCTGCCCTCTTCGAACGTGCAACCCTGCGAACGCAGGTATCGCCTGAATTCAGTCGTTTTCATTTATAGACATATTTGTCGGGTTTGTGCAAGAGAAAAGCGACAATTCTGTCGTCTTTTCCGCTCTAGTGACATTTAGTTCCTCGGCGCCTGATGTCGGTAGCTCAGCGCTTCGGCGACATGGATTCGGCCGACCTGCTCCGCGCCCGCGAGGTCGGCGATCGTTCGGGCGACTCGTAATACCCGATGGAACCCGCGTGCGGAGAGGCGCATCGCCGCCGCGGCGTCGGCGAGGAGCTTCCGGCCCGGCTCGTCGGGAGTCGCGACCTTGTCCAAAATTTCCCCGTCCGCTTCGGCGTTGGTGCGGACTCCATTGCCGTTGTAGCGCTTCGATTGGACCGAGCGCGCCCTCGCGACCCGTTCGGCCACCTGGCCGCTTCCTTCCGCCGGCGGCGGCAAGGTCAGGTCGGCCGCCGAAACGCCCTGCACGTCGACGTGAAGGTCGATTCGATCGAGCAACGGCCCGGACACCCGCGCCTGGTAATCGGCGGCGCAGCGGGGAGCCCGGCTGCACGCCATGGCCGGATCGCTCAAATGGCCGCATCGGCACGGGTTCATCGCCGCCACCAGTTGCACCCGCGCCGGAAACGTCACGTGGGTGTTCGCGCGAGCGACGCTGACGTTTCCAGTTTCGAGCGGCTGGCGAAGCGAATCGAGCACCTGCCGCTGAAACTCCGGCAACTCGTCGAGGAACAGCACGCCGAGATGCGCGAGACTGATCTCGCCGGGACGGACACGCAGGCCGCCTCCGACGAGCGCGGGCATGGAAGCGCTGTGATGCGGTGCGCGGAACGGACGGCGGCGCCGGATCTTGCCGTCATTCAGCTCGCCGGCGACGGAGGCGACCATCGACACTTCCAGCGCTTCCGACGGCTCGAGCGGGGGGAGAATGCCCGGAAGGCAGGCGGCGAGCAGCGACTTTCCGGCCCCTGGAGGACCGCTCATCAGCAGGTTGTGACCGCCGGCGGCCGCGATCTCCAACGCCCGCTTGGCGACTTCCTGGCCCTTCACCTGGGCGAGGTCGGGGCCGCGATTGGCCGGCTCTGCCTCGGCGACCGCCGGAGCGGCGAGCAGGGTCGTCCCCTTGAGATGGGCGAGCAATGCGAGGAGGTCGGGGGCCGCGATGACTTCCAGCTCGCCAGCCCAGCTCGCTTCGCTTCCCTGGCTCGCCGGGCAAATCAGCCCCTTGTCCTCGCCGGAGGCATGGAGCGCCGCCAGAAGCACGCCGGGAGACGCCGTGATTCGACCGTCGAGGCACAGTTCGCCGACCGCGACATAATGCGAAAGCGCTTCCGCGTCGGTCGCTCCGATCGCGGCCAGCAGGCACAAGGCGATCGGAAGGTCGTAATGCGAGCCTTCCTTGGGCAGGTCGGCCGGCGACAGATTGACGGTGATGCGCTTGGGAGGCAGCGCGAGCCCGATCGCGGCAAGCGCGGCCCGCACACGCTCCCTGCTTTCGGCAACGGCCTTGTCGGGGAGTCCGACAATCACGAATGCGGGCAGGCCAGACGAAAGCTGGACCTGGACCTCGACGGAGCGGGCTTCGAGCCCCAGATAGGCGACAGTGGCGACGGTGGCGGCCATTACGCCCGCCCCCGACGATTCGACGCTACGCGAACACGCAAACTTCCCCCTAGCTCGGCAGTACAGAGCTAGCCCGCTGCAAGGCATGCGCGCAAGCACTCTTGCGGGCGGGCTGTCTCCAGCCCAAATGCGGCGAAATGATTACCCGGCGGCAATGGCGGCGTTTCATCGATCATCCGGTCGTCGAATGGGCGATCTTCTTCATCGGCGTAATCCTGCTGATCGTTTCGCCCATCGTTGGCGCTCTTCCCGGCCCGGGCGGGATTATTGTCGCCGGAATCGGCCTCGCCATGGTGCTGAAGACGAGCATGTGGGCGCGACGGCGCTACGTCCGCTTCAAGCGCTGGCAGCCCAAGGCCGGGCGATGGACGGACTGGGCGCTCCGACGGCCGAGCGCCCGCCGCCGCGAGGCGATGCGCAAGGCGCAGCGCCAGCGGGAAATCGGGTCGGAAGGGCAGCGGGGCGATTGACTTGCACCGCCCTCTCCCCTATCGGCGCGCACGACCGCGGCTGCCCCGGAAGGCGGCCCTTTTTCTTTTGAATTTTGAGGCATGAGCGATGAAGCGCACCTTTCAACCGAGCAATCTGGTCCGCGCGCGGCGGCACGGGTTCCGGTCCCGCATGGCGACGGTCGGCGGACGCAAGGTGCTGAACGCACGCCGCGCGCGGGGCCGCAAGAAGCTCAGCGCTTAATCACGCTACGCAAACGCTCGGACTTCCTCGCCGCGAACGCCGGACGGCGCGCCGCGACTTCCGGATTCGTCCTCCTCGTCCGCGACCGGAACGACGGCGATTTATCGATGCGCGTCGGCTTCACCGTCAGCTCCAAGGTCGGAAACGCGGTCACCCGCAATCGCATGAAACGCCGGTTCCGCGCCCTAGTCCGCGAGGTGATCCCCGGGCACGGCCATCCGGGGGCGGACCATGTGATGATCGGCCGAAAGAGCGGGATCGAGCGCGACTTTGCCCTTCTTCGCCAGGATTTGACGCGTGCGCTCGAGCGAACCGCGCGATGATGGCGCGCCTGCTGATCTGGGTCTGCCGGGGATGGCAGCTCGGTCCGTCGCGGGTGCTTCCGCCAAGCTGCCGCTACACGCCGAGCTGCTCGGCCTATGCGATCACCGCATTGTCGCGCTATGGCGCGCTTCGCGGGGGCTGGCTTGCAATCAAGCGTCTGTCCCGGTGCCACCCGTGGGGCGGCCAGGGCCACGACCCGGTCCCCTGATGCTTTTCGAGGATCAAGCCTGACGTGAACGACAATAAGAACATGATCCTCGCGGTAGTGCTGAGCGCGCTCGTCTTGCTCGGCTGGAGCGTGCTGTCGGACCGCTTCTTGCCGACGGCGGCTCCGCAGACGCAGAAGGTCGAGGACGGCAAGGTCAAACCCGCGCCGCAGCCGCAGCCGCAGGCCAGCCCCGCCCCGCAAACGCCGGCGAAGGTGCGGGCGAGGACCGTCGTGCTTGCCGAAACGCCGCGCGTGCAGATCACAACGCCGAGCCTCAAGGGCTCGATCAACCTCGTCGGGGCGCGGTTCGACGATCTCGTGCTGCTCGACGAACGCCAGTCCATCGCCAAGGACTCGCCGCCCGTCCGGCTTCTGTCGCCGGCGGGGGCGCCCGAAGCCTATTTCGCGACCTTCGGCTGGACCGGCCAGAACGTTCGGGTTCCCGGGCACGACACGCGCTGGACGCCGAGCGCGCCCGTGCTGGAGCCGGGCAAGCCGGTCACGCTCAGCTGGGACAATGGAAGCGGCCAGACCTTCCGGCTGACCGTCAGTGTCGACAAGGATTATCTGTTCACCGTCCGGCAGGAGGTCGCGAACGCCGGCGGCGGACCGGTCGCGGTGCGGCCCTACGGGCTGGTCAGCAGGGCGGACAAGTCGCACGACGCGTCGAGCTGGACAGTCCATGTCGGACCGATCGGCTATCTCGACGGCGCCGCCAATTACGACATCGACTGGGACGATCTGGCGGGCGGCCAGGTGAAACGATTCACGAGCGACGGCGGCTGGCTCGGCTTCACTGACAAATATTGGCTGACCGCGCTCGCTCCCGTCGGGAGCCCGCAAATGGCGGCGAGCTTCACCGGAACGCCGAGCGGAGGCTACCAGGCCGATTACGCGCTGAGCCCTCACGTGGTCCCGCCCGGCGCGGTCGCGCACACCCAAATCCAGCTGTTCGCCGGAGCCAAGGAAAAGGCCCTCCTCGACCGCTACGAAGAGGCGGGAATCGCCAAGCTGTCCAAGTCGATCGACTGGGGCTGGTTCGAGTGGTTCATGCGGCCGATCTTCGACCTTCTGAACTGGCTGTTCCACGCGACCGGCAATTTCGGGGTCGCGATCATCGGGCTGACGGTGATCGTGCGGGCGATCATGTTCCCGATCGCCCAGAAGCAATTCAAGTCGTTCGCCGCGATGCGCAAGGTCCAGCCCAAGCTCAAAGCCCTGCAGGAGCGTTTCAAGAACGACAAGCAGAGGCAGCAGCAGGAGATGCTCAAGCTCTACCAGGAGGAGAAGATCAATCCGGCGGCCGGCTGCCTTCCGATCCTTCTGCAGATCCCGGTCTTCTACGCGCTCTACAAGGTGCTGATGGTGTCGGTGGAAATGCGCCACCAGCCGTTCGCCTTGTGGATTCAGGACCTGTCGGCGCCCGACCCGCTGACTCCGGTCAATCTGTTCGGGCTGCTGGACTTCACGCCGCCCGGCTTCCTCGCGCTCGGCGTGCTTCCGATCCTGCTCGGGGTCACCATGTGGCTTCAGTTCAAGCTCAACCCGCAGCAGATGGACCCGACCCAGCAACAGATTTTCGCGATCATGCCCTGGGTGATGATGTTCATCCTGGCACCGTTCGCGGCCGGCCTGGTGCTGTACTGGGTCACGTCGAACATCCTCACCATCGCTCAGCAATGGTGGCTGTACCGGCGCTTCGGATTGCACCTCAGCGACACGCACCCGGTCCAGACCTGAGGTGGAACCGGACGAGGATCTGGCGGAACGGGCCCGCAAGCTCTTTTCAGGGCCGATCGAGTTCCTGAAATCGGCGCCGGAGCTGAAATTCCTGCCCGATCCGGACGCGCCGGAAATCGCTTTCGCCGGCCGGTCGAACGTCGGGAAGAGCTCGCTTCTGAACGCATTGACCAATCGCAAGGCGCTCGCGCGGACTTCCAACACGCCCGGTCGGACCCAGGAGCTGAACTTCTTCGACGTAGGCGAACCGCTGCTCCTGCGGCTGGTGGACATGCCCGGCTACGGCTTCGCCGACGCGCCAAAGGACCTCGTGAAGCGATGGAGGCACCTGGTGAACGACTATCTGCGCGGCCGGGCCGTGCTCAAGCGGACGCTGGTTCTGATCGATTCGCGCCGCGGGCTCAAAGAGGTCGACCGCGAGGTCATGCGGATGCTCGACGACGCGGCGGTGAATTATCATCTCGTCCTTACCAAAGGCGACAAGGTCAAGCCGTCCGCCCTCGGCGCGCTGTACGAAGACATCGCGAGCGAGGCCGCCAAACACCCCGCCGCGCATCCGGCCATCTTCACCACGTCGAGCGAAACCGGTAGCGGGATCGCCGAGTTGAGAACCGCGATCCTCGAAGCCGCGACGATTTAGGAGCTGATTTTGCTCAAGCTGATTATCGGCAACCGTGCCTATTCGAGCTGGTCGATGCGGGGCTGGCTGGCCTGCCGGCAGTCGGGCGAGGAGTTCGACGAGCTGGTCGTCCCGATGTTCGACGACGAATGGGAGCGCCGCCGCGACGGCGACGAATTCGCGCCGTCGATGGGCAAGGTGCCGATCCTTTGGGACGGCGAATGCGTCGTCTGGGACAGCCTGGCGATCGTCGAATTTCTCGCCGATCGAGCCGGGCGCGACAGATTCTGGCCGGCGGACGAGACGGCGCGCGGAATGGCGCGGTCGATGGCCGCCGAAATGCACTCGAGCTTCACCAATTTGCGCCGGGACCTGCCGATGAACGTTAGGCGCACATATCCGCCGATCGAGCTTTCCGAGGCGGTCCGCGGCGAGATCGACCGGATCCTCCAGCTGTGGGCCCAGGCGCGGGCGCGCTTCGGCGGAACCGGCAATTTCCTGTTCGGCGAATGGTGCGCCGCCGACATCATGTATGCGCCCGTCGTCACGCGCTTCATCACCTACGGAGTTCCGGTGCCGCCCTTTGCAGCTTTGTACATGAAGGCGGTGCTGTCCCATCCGCACGTCAGCGACTGGATCGACAAGGCGCAGGACGAGCCGTGGGTCATCGACCAGTATGAGAACGAGCCCGCCTAATAAGGCGTCCCGTCCTTGTGGACGTAGCGGCTGTCGGGCGTGAACATCATGTCGATGTCGGAATAGCCGCCGCCGGTGCACTCGCCGCCGCCGACCACGATGAAGGTGCAGTCGGAACCGCTTTCGTTGCGCAAGTGATGGCCATTGGTGCTTCCTTTCGGCCAGACGGCGCAGTCGCCTGCTCGAAGCAGAGTCCGGCCATCGTCCTCGACCAGCACCGCCTCGCCCGAGAGCATGACCAGGAACTCGTCCTCGCCATTGTGCCAATGGCGCTGGCTCGACCAGGCACCGGGCTTCAGCGTGACGTGGCTCGCGCCGAAGTCGGTCAGGCCGGTCGCGGGCGCGAGACGGCGATACAAGCGGCCGGCAACCTCCTTGTCGAAGGGCGGCGGATAGCCGGTGCGGTTGGTCCGCTCGATCGAATCAAGGTCCACCTTGGGCATGCCGCGGTCCTTTGCTAGTCGGCTTTGAATGTCGGTCGATCCAATCGCGCTAGCACAGGCGCTGATCAAGTGCCCAAGCGTCACGCCCGCGAGCGGAGCGGTTTTCGACGTGCTCGAAGCCGCGCTCGAGCCGCTCGGCTTTACCGTCCACCGCTTCACGCTCGGGGAGCCGCCCGACGGGCCGACCGAGAATATGGTTGCGGTGCGCGGCTCGGGATCGCCGCATTTCGGGTTCGCGGGCCATCTCGACGTCGTCCCTCCGGGCGAGGGGTGGGATTGCGATCCTTTCGAGGCGCGGATCGAGGATGGAGTACTCACCGGCCGCGGCGCCAGCGACATGAAGAGCGCGATCGCCGCCTTCGTCGCCGCGGTCGCCCGGATCGGCCAAACGCGCGGCACCTTGTCGTTCCTCATCACCGGCGACGAGGAAGGCTATGCGACCTACGGAACGCCGCGGATCATCGACTGGCTGAACGAGCGGCAAATTCGCCCGGACATGATCCTGATCGGCGAGCCGACATCGGTCGACCGCCTCGGCGACACGGTGAAGATCGGGCGGCGCGGCTCGGTCAACATGTGGATCGATGTTCCGGGCGTTCAGGGCCATGTCGCCTACCCGCACCGCGCCACCAACCCGGTGCCGCCGCTGGCGCGGGTCATCACGGCGCTGGATTCGCTGCACCTCGACGACGGGACCGAGGTCTTCCCGCCCTCGAACCTGGAATTCACCGGAGTCGACACGCCGACCCACGCGAGCAACGTCATCCCCGGGAGCGCGACCGCGCAGCTCAACATCCGGTTCAACAATCTCCACAAGGGCGCCGACCTAGTGGCGATGGTCGAGGATATCGCCGCGCGGGAAGCGCCGGGCTCGACGGTTCGCGCGCGCATTTCCGGCGAAGCTTTCCTGACCCCGCCCGGCCCGCTTTACGACCTGGTCGTCGATGCGATCCGGGAGGAGACGGGGATCGAGACGGAGCTATCGACAAGCGGCGGAACATCCGACGGCCGGTTCCTGATCCAGCTTTGCCCGGTCGTCGATTTCGGCCTTCCCAACGCGACAATGCACAAGATCGGCGAAAATGCCGCGGTCGCCGACATTGAAGCGCTCACCCGAATTTACGAGCGAATCGTCCGGACCGTCGTCGGCTAGGCGACCGACACGTCGGCTGCGCCGCCGGCGTGGCTCACCCAGGCGCGATATTCCTCTTCGAACATCGGCTGTCCGAAAACGAAGCCCTGGACCGTATCGCAGCCCATTGCCCGGAGGATGTCGGCCTGGGCGCTGGTCTCCACCGCTTCGGCGACGATCTCGCAGCCGACGCCCTTGATCAGCTGGACGACGGCCTGGACGATCACCCGTGCCTTTTCGGACTTGTCGATGTCGGCGATCAGCGACGGATCGAGCTTGACCCGGTCGAGCGGCATCGCGCGAAGACGGGCAAGATTCGAATAACCGGTACCGAAATCGTCGATTGCGATCCGCGCCCCTTCATCGCGGAGCGCACCGATTTCAGCGAGGACGGTTTCGCTCGCCTCCATCGCGGCGCTCTCGGTGAACTCGAGTTCGATCATCGACAGCGGCACGTCGTGCTCGGCGAAAGCCTGGCGCAAACGGACGAAAAAATCCGCGCGGTCGAGCTGGCGCGGGCTGACGTTGAAGGAAACGCGCTGCTCGAACCCGTCCTGGATCCAGCCGCCGACCATCAGCGCCACCTCGCCGATGACCCACTCGCCGATTTCGGCGACGAGGCCGGTCCGCTCGGCAACCGGAATGAAGGTTCCCGGCATCCGAAGTCCCTCGCTCGGATGGTTCCAGCGAAGCAGCGCTTCGGCGCCGACCACCTCGCCGGTAACGAGGCTCAGCTGGGGCTGGAGAGCGAGCTGGAACTCGCTTCGCTGAACGGCTTCCGTCAGTGAGCGCTCTGTCTGCACACGCTCGCTATGTTCGGCGGCGAGCTCGTCGTTGAACATGCAGTGCTGGCCGCCGCCGCGCGACTTGGCCTGGTACATCGCAATGTCGGCGGCCCGCATCAGCGCTTCGATGCTGGTGCCGTGGTCGGGGCTGACGGCGACACCGATGGAAGCGCCGATATCGACGCTGTGGCCGTAGATTTCGAACGGCTCCGACACCGCGAGCGCGACCCGGCGGGCAACCCGCTCGACCGCCTCGTAAGATTCGATCTGCGGGAAGAAAATCGTGAACTCGTCGCCTGCAAGGCGAGCGAGCAGCGGACGGCGGGAGGCGCTTTCGCTGAGCTCGGCGGTAACGACGACGCGAAGCCGGTTGGCGACCATGATCAAAAGCTGGTCGCCGCGGGCGTGGCCGAGGCTGTCGTTGACGTTCTTGAAGCGGTCCAGGTCGACGAACAGCATCGCCGACTGTGCGCCGTCGGAAACCTGACCCAGAAGCTTGTCCGCCTCGGATCGGAAATGAAGCCGGTTGGGAAGCGACGTCACCGGATCGTACATGCCGAGCGCCTGGGCATTTTCGATCGATGCGCGGACTTCGGCGAACAGCGTGTCGACCGCCGCGGCCAGCTTGGGCATGGTCTCATGGACGATCGGCGGCGCCGGCGAAACCAGGTCCCCGTCCTCGACCGCGAGCAGGCGCTGCCCGAGCGCGGAGAGCGCGCGAGCACCCTGACTGTTCGGCCGTTCCGAAGCTATGTAGCTGATAAGCAAGCAGAATGTGCCGGCAACCAGAGCGGCGACGATCTTCTCGTTAAGCTCGGTAATGTAGAGAAACGCGCACAGCGAAAAGATGAACGAGGCCAGACCAGCCGCGCCGGACAGGATGGCGTTGCTTACCTTCTGCGCAGTGCCTGCGTGCATGGGTGGTTTGCGCCCCGTCGGCGGCCGATCCGCCTTGAAGACGGCGGAGTAAGCGGACAGGGTTAAGAAACGGTGGATTTGCGGCGGTTTCGCCGCAAAATAATATAGAGGCTTCCGCCTCCGCCGTGGCGCCGGTGCGCGCCCCGGACCGCGGCAATGCCGGACGAGTGCCTGGAGGCCGCCAGCCAGTCGTGAACGACGGCGCGGATTTTGCCCCGTTCGACCGGCGGATCGCCCGATCGCGCGTGGCCGGTTATCAGCAGGACGACCCTGTCGCCGCTTGCGATTGCCTGTTCGAGCCCGCGGTCGATCGCCGACCAGGCGCTGTCGAGGCCGAGCCCGTGAAGGTCGATCGTCCGGTCGGGCCGGACATCACCGGAGCCCAGTCGGCGGTCCCAGCCGGAATCCAGCGTCCTGTCCGCGATCGGCTTGATCGAAGGCGCCGGTGAGCGCGGCGGGTGTTCGCGGGGCACCGAACCGCTTCGCCGCGTAGCTTTTGGCTGTGAATCCGGAGTGGGGAGAGGTTCGCGGGAAAGCGGCCGGATGGTCGAGGCTACAAGTGCCCAGAGCTTTTGCTCATCAAGGCCGAGCGAGCGCACGGGCGGCCGAGCCCTTGGGCAACAGGATCAGCGCCTGGCCCGAGGCGGACATTCCGCCCGCGATATGCCGCGCCTCCTCGCCGGCGCCCCAGAAGGTGTCGACCCGGTTTGCGCCCTTGATCGCACCGCCCGTGTCCTGCGCCACCCACATGCCCCAGGCTTCGGGGCGGTCCAGCATCAGCAGCACGGGTGCGCCGAGCGGAATGAAGTTCGGATCGGCGGCGACGCTCGCTCGCGGAGTGACGGGAAGACCCATCGCTCCGAGTGGCCCGGGGCCCTTCAATTCCTTGAAGAAAATGTAGGACAGATTTTCGCGCATCAGGGCGCGCGCC
Organism: Sphingomicrobium sp.; assembly: GCA_035717805.1. Lineage (GTDB taxonomy): Bacteria > Pseudomonadota > Alphaproteobacteria > Sphingomonadales > Sphingomonadaceae > Sphingomicrobium. The sequence continues at coordinate 2,325 of DASTIF010000148.1, read as the reverse complement.
TGGTCGGGATTGGCGCGCATCCAGGCGACGATCGACTGCATCGACGCGCCTCCGGGCGGGAGCACGCCGCGCTCTCGAAGAAGCCGGCCGATGGCGACATAATCGCGACCGTTCTGGTCGGCATAGCCGATCCGCTCGATCGTCCCGTCCGGAAAACGAAGCCTGCCCGAGCCCTGGATATGGAGGAAGAACAGCTCGATCGGATCGGCCGCCCAGGCGATCTCGAGTCCCCTGTTCGCAAGCGCTCCGTCCTCGATCTCGGCGCGCGAATAATAGAGGACGCACTGGCCCTGGTGATCCACCCGGCCGCGTCCCTTGCCCTCCGCTCCATAGCAGCGGGTGAGATCGGACGGGACCGCGTAGATCGGCACCGTGTAACCCGGCGCCCGGACCGGCGAAGCGGCGATTTCCGGCTCGAAATAGCCGGTCGCGAAGGCCTTTCCGTCGCCCACGCGCACCCAGTCGAAGGCATTGTAGAAGAAGGAAGCAGCGCCACCCGGCGGGACCGATTTGGCCGCCGAGCACACCCCCGCCCAATCGGCGGGATTGGCCAGCCCCGACTTGTCGTTTCGCCGGGTGACCGAAGGACAGCTGACCTTGAAGGCATCGAGCGCTTTTGCCGCGAACCGCTCCTCGAGCGCCATCGGCGGGACAAGGCGCACGCCGGCCTGGACGGCATTAGCCGGGGGCGGAGGCTTGGGCGGCTGGGGCGTCGGGCGAACGGGCTGGACCGGAGGTTGCTGGGGCTGCGGAGGCGCAACCGGCCGGCTGACGCAGGCCGATAGAAACAGCAGGGACGCGAGCGAGACTGCCCGCAGCAGGCCGCTCACTCTTCCTCGTCGGTTTCGACCAGGAGCCAGTTGGGATCGCTCGAGGCGATGTCACGGCGGAATGTCCAAAGATCGCGAGTCTGGACCGCATCGCTCATGGAGCCTGCGACCACTTCGCCGTCCTTGTCGCGGGTGACGGCGGCGATATCAGCCTCGAAACGAACGGTGACGAAGGCGACCGTATTTTCGATCGTCGCGCCGGAGATCAGCGCCTGCTCGATGTTCACGAGCCGGTTGTCGAGAACCAGGCCTTCCTTGTTGCGCTGCTTCACCGATGATTCGAACGCCTTGAAGACATTGTCGTCGGAGTGGGAGCGGACCGAGTCCATGTCGCCGCTCCAGAACGCCTCCAGGATCATCCGGTACGCGCCCTGCGCGCCCTCGAGGAAGCGGGCGACGTCGAACGACGGGTCGGCGGCAAGCAGCGCGCGAACGCCAGGGCCCGCGGTCGGCAGATAAGCGAGGCTGCTGTCGTCCGCGGGCGTCTGCGCCGCGGGCGCAACGGGCGCGGGACGCGGCTGGATCCGGGCCTCGGGGTCCGCCGGCTTGAGGATCGGCTGCTGTTCGTGGCCGGTGCGCTCACCGAGCACGCTGTAAAGCCTCAGGCCGATGAACAGCGCCACGAGCGCGAGAATGATGATGACAGTCAAGTGTTGCGATCCAGATCCGACATTTCCAAACCAACATAATGCGGGGCCCGACCATATTCAAAGGCTGGTTTGGGCCGCCCGCCGCCATTGCACGCCATTTGACCGACTGCTAGTCGCCAACCCGAAACGCGCCCGGCTGTGTTCCGGGTCCAATCCACCCGGCTTGAAGCGAGATTGTAAGATGGCTGACGACGATTCCACCCGCCCCGGAAACGGCTCGGACGGCAATGGCGGCGAGGGGCCGCAGGCCGCGACCCTGGCGCAATATATCAAGGATCTGTCGGTCGAGAGCCCGAGCGCTCCGCAAGTCTTCCAGTTCGAGGACCAGCCCGCGCTCGACGTCAACTTCAACCTCAACGTCGAGCAGGTGTCCGAGGACGTCAACGAGGTCGTCCTGAAGGTCGAGGTCCGCGCGCAATCGAAGAATGGAGTCCATTTCCTCGTGGACCTGACCTACGCCGGGCTGTTCGGAGTGCGCAATTTCCCCGAAGAGGCGATGGGGCCGTTCCTGCTCGTCGAAGCACCGCGGATGCTGTTCCCGTTCGCCCGCCAGATCGTCTGCGAATCCATTCAGAACATGGGCTTCCCGCCGCTTCTTCTCGAGCCGGTCGACTTCGCCGGCGCCTACATGGCGCAGGCCCAGGCGCAGGTGCAGGGTGGAACTGACGGCGCCGAGACGCCCGAAGCCGGCGGCGACAAGCCCGGCGAAGCCTGACCCCAAGGCAAAGCAGCGGGCGCGGGGCCGTGAACCTGATCAAGGCCACCGGGACAATCGGCGGGCTGACGATGGTCAGCCGGATCGCCGGTTTCGCCCGCGAAATGCTGATGTCGCGGATCATGGGCGC
>DASTIF010000147.1:0-2192 GCA_035717805.1 Sphingomicrobium sp. | reverse complement strand
CGGCTCGCCGACCCACGCAGCTTCTGCATCCAGAAGACGCTCCAGGACATCGCGCACGGCGGCCCCGTCGAGCAGAACTTGATGTTCGCCGGCCATTCCGCATTCCGCTTCAAGACCGATCCCTTCTATTCGAACGGGTTCGTGCCGACGGTGAAGCAGCTGGTCGATCGGATCCTGACGGGGGCCTAGTGTTTGATCCGACTGTCAGCCCCGCGAAGGCGGGGCTCCCGCTTCCTTCGTGGTTCAAGAAAAGCGGGATTGACCCTCGGTCACTTGCGTTCCGCGCTTTCGCGGGAATGACGATGCTGTTGGTGAGCGCTCCCGCCGCCGCGCAGGACAAGCAGCCGCCTTATTGGGCGTCAATCGCCAGCGGCAAGGCGATGACCCGCGCCGGCCCGGGGAAGACGTATCCCGGCATCTGGCTCTACCAGCGCCGCGACCTGCCGGTGCGCGTGGTCAAGCGCTACGAGCATTGGCGGCTGATCCAGGACCCCGATGGCGCCAGGGGCTGGATGCTGGTGACTTTGCTCAGCGACCGGCGGACGGCGGTGGTGAAGCCGGGCGAGCCGCGGCCCGTGCGGGTCGATCCCGCGGACGGCGCACGCGTCCGCTATCTCGCCGAGCAGGGCGCGGTCGGGCGCATCGACAAGTGCAAGGGCGACGGCTGGTGCCGGATCGAGTTCGGCAAGCGCGACGGCTATATCCGGACGAGCGACCTGTGGGGCGTCAGCCCGAGCGAGGTCGTCGACTGAGCCGTTCCCCGGCGAAGGCCGGGGCCCAGGAGCGCCGAGGGCGCTGCTTGGCAGCGACTAGACCCCGGCCTTCGCCGGGGAACAAGAGGGGGAACACATGAAACTCGCAATTGCAGTCGCAACCGGAGTCATCGCCATGACCAGCCCAGCCGCCGCCCAGACCCGCCCCGCCGTCGAGCATTTCGGCAAGCCCGCACTGGGTGGCCAGCCGCTGCCTTTTTCCGACGCCGTCCGCGTCGGCGACGTGCTCCATCTCTCGGGCCAGCTCGGCATCGGCGCCGACGGCAAGCTTCCTCCGGGCATCGAGGCGCAGACCAAGCTCGCGCTCGACAATATCGGCGCGATCCTGAAACGCGCCGGCCTCGGCTACGGCGACGTGTTCCACTGCACCGCGATGCTCGCCGACATGAAGGACTGGCCGGCGATGAACAAAGTCTATGTGACCTATTTCCCCGAAGGGAAACGCCCCGCCCGAAGCGCGTTCGGCGCCAGCGGCCTCGCCCTCGGCGCGCTGATCGAGCTGGAGTGCCAGGCCTATGCCGGGAAGAAGTAGCTAGAGCCCTCCGGCGATTACAGCCCGGCTGCCTTCCGCAGCGCCTCGTTCATCCGCGTCTGCCAGCCGGCTCCGGTGGCGCGGAAATGATCGATCACGTCCTTGTCGAGTCGGAGCGACACCAGGTCCTTCGACGAGCCCGGCGGACGCCCGCGTCGGATTACCTTGTCGCCGATCCGAAGCTCCGCCCGCTCGAACCACTCATCGTCGAGCTCAGGAGCGTCGTCCGGATCCACCCAATTGCTCTCGGTATTTTTCTTGCTCACGGTCATTCGCCTTTCGCATCGAGATGATGTGGCGGTCATTACCGCGCGGAGTCCACACCATCACGACCATTCGTTCGTCCAAGTATCCAACGGTCATGAGCCGCTGCTCACCATAGTCGAAGCGCTCGTCGGGATTCTCGACCAGCGGGCCGTCGAACACTTGTTCCGCATCCGCAAAATCGAGGCCGCGCTCCGCGAGCGTGTGATCCCGCTTCGCCGGATCGAACGTAATCGCCACGAATTTATGTAGCTACAAGAAGGCCGCGCGTCAAGGATTGGCTAGACCAGCTCCACTGCGATCGCGGTGGCTTCGCCGCCGCCGATGCACAAGCTCGCGACGCCGCGTTTCAAGCCGCGGTCCTGCAGCGCCGCGATCAGGGTCGTCGTGATGCGCGCGCCGCTGGCGCCAATCGGGTGGCCGAGCGCGGTCGCGCCGCCGTTGACGTTGATCTTGTCATGGCTGATGCCGATGTCGCGCATGGCGATCATCGCGACGCAGGCGAACGCCTCGTTGACTTCCCACAAATCGACGTCGCCGACGCTCCACCCGGCCTTGTCGAGCACTTTCTGGATCGCGGGCACGGGCGCCGAGGTGAACTTCGCCGGCTCCTGCGCCGCCGC
>DASTIF010000146.1:0-4919 GCA_035717805.1 Sphingomicrobium sp. | reverse complement strand
TCGACGAGCTTCGGGCGAAGATCGTCGGGCTCGTCCAGGCGCCTGCGAGCAAGATCGCTCGCACCGTCAACGAGCCGGGCGCGCAGCTGGCGCGGGTCTTCGCGGCCTATGGGGCCAAGGAAGCCGCCTGATTTTTCGTTTCACATCAACGCACGATAATGGGGCGCTGCCCCGCACAGGAGTAACAAATGGCTGACATCACCAAGCTGGTCGACCAGCTTTCCGAACTGACCGTCCTCGAGGCCGCTGATCTCGCCAAGGCGCTCGAAGAGAAATGGGGCGTTTCCGCTGCCGCGGCTGTTGCCGCCGCTCCGGCCGCCGCTGGCGCCGCCGCTCCGGCCGCCGAAGAGAAGACCGAGTTCGACGTCATCCTCACCGGCGACGGCGGCAAGAAGATCAACGTGATCAAGGAGGTCCGCGCGATCACCGGTCTTGGCCTCGGCGAGGCGAAGGCGCTGGTCGAAGGCGCTCCCAAGGCCGTGAAGGAAGGCGTCAACAAGGACGAGGCCGAGAAGCTCAAGAAGCAGATCGAGGACGCCGGCGGAACCGTCGAGCTGAAGTAAGCGTCACGAATTCGCGGGCGCCTTGACGCGTTCCCGAACGGAAAGGGCGGCTCTCCGGGGCCGCCCTTTTTCGTTACGAGCGTCCGGTCATCAGCGGCCCAGCCGGAGGCGGGGGGAACTCCAGCGGTGCGACCGAGGCGCCGGGCGAACCGGCGGTGACGCCGTTGTAGATGGCGGTTCCTATTGGGCTGTAGGTGATCGCTTCGATCGCGACGAACGAGACGATCATGGTCGCAATCCCCCAGTGCCAGGCGGGATGGATCCGGCCGCTGCGGCGAACGTCCGCCCACATTCCTGCCGCAGGAAAGAGCAAGGTTGCAGCGAAGCTCGCTTCCCACGCCCAAGGCTGAAGCAGCGGCAGTGGGAGCAGCCTTCCGAACGCCGGCGCGAGCAGCATCGACATCGCGCAGAAGTGGAGCCGCCTGTGCCATTGGGTGCGCCGGCGGAGCATGACGGCCGCAATCGTAAGCCCCGCGAACGTCAGCACCGTCAGCGGGTCGAAAATCAGGAAGTGCAGCGGCCGAAAGAAGAACGGAACGGTGCCGTGCCGAACCATCGCGGCGGTGACGATGCAGCCCATGGCCACCATCGGAACGATCCACCCCGCCGCGATCCAGCCGAGCCGCCGGTGAAGGCCGATCCGCCCGGTCGCGGCGAAGATGTTCTGCAGCAGGTAAATCACGACCCAGCCCATGTAGAAGAAGGCATGGATGTGAACGCGGACCGGGGAGGCGAACGTCGAGCGGCCCATCAGATATTGGAAAGCAAAGGCGGAGACGATCGTCGCCGCGATGACGATCGCCCCACGAAGGAAGAATCGCTCGTCCCCGGCGCCGGGTGCAACCGGCCGATGAGCAAGGGTTGCCATCATACCCTCCCCGTTTGTCGAGCCACATATCTACTCCGCCACGCAGCCGATTCAATCTCCCGCCGTCACTCCCGCGAGGCCGCCGCACTTTCGGCCAGGCGATCGCGCGCCCTTTCGATTGCTGCGGCGGTGCATTAGAATGCCAGCCATGCAATTCGAGCAGCCATTCCTGAAGCTTCCGATCCGCTTCGATGCGCAAGCGCTGGATCGCGAGGTCCGAGCCCTCCCGGAGTCGGCATGGGTCCCCCATCCGACCGGCTTCAAGGGCAATGAGGCGGTGCGCCTGGTTACGGTCGGCGGCGAGCCCAGCGACCGGTTCGCGGGGCCGATGCGGCCGACGGAAAACCTAGATCGCTGCCCCTACATCCGGCAGATCATGGACGAGATCGACGGCGTCTGGAGCCGGAGCCGCCTGATGGGCCTCGGCCCGGGAGCAGAAGTGCCGGTGCATATCGATTCACATTATCACTGGCGGACACATATCCGAATTCACATCCCGGTGATCACCGACCCCAAGGTGCTGTTCACCTGCGGCGACGAGACGATCCACATGGCACCGGGCGAGTGCTGGCTGTTCGACAGCTTCCGCTGGCATCGGGTCGAAAACGGCTGGACCGAGCGCCGCGTGCACCTCGTGCTCGATACGATCATGACCGACACGCTGCGCGGGCTGGTCGACGCCGCTCTCAGCCGCGCGTCCGAGACGAAATACGTCGCGCCCGACCCCGCGCACCGCTCCGATCTCCGATTCGAACAGGTCAACGTGCCGATGGTGATGTCCCCATGGGAGGTCCGTTGCCACGTCGAGTTCATTCTCGACAATGCCCTGGATCATCCGCGACTCCCCGCGGTCCGCGATCGACTCGACCGTTTCGCAGACTCCTGGGCAGCAGTTTGGGCGGAATTCACCGATACGGCGGCGGGCGTACCAGCGTACCGCGAGCTTCTGGCCCAATGCCACGCCGACATCGCGACGACCGCGGGCGAGGAACTCAAGATGCGCAACACATTGTTGGTGCGCGACGTCTTGAATGCTTTGGTCTTCGGGCCAGCGGTTTCGCAGCAGTTCGCCCGTGGCCCCGCGATGGCGTCGGTGGCGAACCCGCGCCAGCGCCTGGCTTCATGAGCGGCGATGCCGGGTCCCCATACAAGCCCAGCGACGACAAGAGGCTCGACCGCCCGGTCCTGATCGTCAGCTCGCCGCGATCGGGCTCGACGTTGCTCTTCGAAACTTTTCAGCAGGCGCCCAATCTCTACAGCATTGGTACCGAGAGCCATGGGGCGATCGAGACCATCCGTGGGCTTCGGCCGATGGATCGCGACTGGCACTCCAACCGCCTGACGGCGGAAGATGCGCGTCCCGACGTTGTCGAAGCGCTGCGCCATCGTTTCTACCCACGGCTAAGGGACCGCGACGGCAAGCCGGCGGAAGGCGCGGTTCGCATTCTCGAAAAGACTCCGAAGAACGCACTCCGGATTCCCTTCTTCGATGCCGCCTGGCCGAACTCGACGTTCGTCTATCTGTATCGCGACGTCCGCCGGACGCTTGCAAGCATGATGGAGGCGTGGGTCTCCGGCAGGTTTCGAACGTATAGGCTGCTGCCCGGCTGGAGCGGCTATCCCTGGTCGCTTCTGCTGGTTCCCGGCTGGAAGCGTCTCAATGGCCAGCCACTGCCCGTGATCGTCGCGCACCAGTGGGCGATCACTACGACCATCATGCTCGACGATCTTGCGGCACTCCCGAAGGAACGGGTTCGGGTCATCCGGCACGCCGATTTCGTGGCAGACCCCAACGCCCGGATGGAGGCGCTTGCGCATTCGCTCGATCTGGGCTGGGACCGGCAGCTAGGAACCGACCTGCCGCTGTCCGCCTACACGGTGTCGCGCCCAAACCCCGACAAGTGGCGGCAGCTCGAGCGCCAGATCGAGGCCGTTATGCCGATCGTCGCGGAGGCCGACTCGAGGGCGCGGGAATTCGTCGCCAGCTTCGATTGATTCAAACAGTCATCGCGCGGCGGATTTGTTCAAGGCGACCGCATTTCGGACGAGCGACTTAAACGCTTCGGCGTCGATTGTCTCGCCGGCGCGGATATCGATGGCGCGGCGGGTGTTGCCCTCGAGGCTGGCATTGAACAGGCCGGCGGGGTCGTCGAGCGCTGCACCGTGTGCGAAGGTGAGCTTGACCTTGTCCTTGTAGCTTTCGCCGGTGCAGATGATCCCGTTGTCGGACCAGGCCGGGACGCCCGCGGGATTGGACGGCTTGCGCCACTTGCGCTCCTCGACGGCATCGGGATCGGCCTCGCCGATCAGCTTTCGAACGCGGTCGAGAATCAACCCGCGCCAGTCCTTCAATTCGGTCATCGCCGTCTCTCCGCTCGGCTTCGTAATCTAGATTGCGGAATTCCAGGGGTCACCCTCTTGCGACGCCGTAGGAATTCACTATATCGGCATCATCCAAACATATCGGCTCTGGCCGCACCATGCCGTGCGCCCGGAGCTTTTCCCGTCCTCTCCGGGACAGGGCCCGAACCGGCGCACGGGCTCAACGCATTGGAGAGGGAAAGCGGGACCAGCGCTCCGAAACCAACACCGGCGCGAGCCGGTAAACGCGAGCACCGCCCGCGCGGTGCCGCAAAGCGCAGGGAATATAATGGCGACACAGGCGATCGACGTTCCGGCCCTCAATTCCGGCCGAACAGCTTCCGCGCGGCGTATCCGCAAGATCTTCGGCAACATTCACGAAATCTCGGAGATGCCGAACCTCATCGAGGTCCAGCGCGAGAGCTACGAGCAGTTCCTCCGCTCCGATCCGGCAATCGGCTACGTCTCGGGGCTTGAGAAGACCCTCCGCTCGGTCTTCCCGATCGAGGATTTCGCGGGCACCGCCCACCTCGATTTCGATCACTACGTCCTCGAGGACCCGAAGTTCGACACCGACGAGTGCCGCCAGCGCGGCCTCACCTATGCCGCTCCGATGCGAGTCACGCTTCGCCTGACCACGTTCGAGATCGACCCCGACACCGAGGCCCGCTCCGTCATCGATATCAAGGAGCAGGACGTTTACATGGGCGACATGCCGCTCATGACCCAGAACGGCACCTTCATCATCAACGGCACAGAGCGAGTCATCGTCAGCCAGATGCACCGCTCGCCGGGCGTGCTGTTCGACCATGACCGCGGCAAGACCCACTCCAGCGGCAAGTACCTGTTCGCCGCGCGGGTGATCCCGTACCGCGGAAGCTGGCTCGATTTCGAGTTCGACGCCAAGGACATCGTCAACGTCCGGATCGACCGCAAGCGCAAGCTTCCGGTGACCGCGCTGCTCCACGCGCTGGGGCTGACGAGCGAGGAAATCCTCAACACCTTCTACAACACCGTCGTCTATGAGCGCGGCAAGAACGGCTGGCAGATTCCGTATCTCGCCGAAGCGTGGCGCGGGCAGAAGCCGATGTACGACGTCGCCGACTCCAAGACCGGCGAGATCATCT
>DASTIF010000145.1:0-8031 GCA_035717805.1 Sphingomicrobium sp. | reverse complement strand
GGCTTGCGGTCGACGGTGACGCAAATGCCCTGCCGGTCGTTGCCGACGACCTGGCCCATCAGTGCATCCGACACCAAGGTGTCGCCGTTCCACACCAGGCAATTGCCGGCCAGATGCTCGCGCGCCATGAACAGCGAGCCGAGATTGTCCGCGACCTTGTAGAAAGGATTGTAGATTGTCTGGACCGTCGGCGCGCCGCCGCGCTTCGCGATCGCTTCCTCGACCAGTTCGTCGCGAAACCCGGTGACGACGATCGCCTCGGCGACGTCATTGGCCGCGAGCGTGTCGAGCTGGCGATCGAGAAGGCTGCGCCCGCCGAAATCGATCAGGCATTTGGGTCGGTCGTCGGTCAGATGGCCGAGGCGCGAGCCCTGCCCCGCCGACAATATGATGGCTTTGTCCATTGAGCGCGCGCTCTGCCTTTCAAATGCGGCGGCGATTGGGCATTAGCCGGGATCGCAGCGACGAGGTTTTCGAGTGAAGAAGATCGAGGCCGTTATCAAGCCGTTCAAGCTCGACGACGTGAAGGATGCGCTTCACGAGGTCGGCGTTTCGGGAATCACCGTCACCGAGGTCAAGGGCTTTGGGCGGCAGAAGGGTCACACCGAGCTTTATCGCGGCGCCGAATATGTCATCGACTTCCTGCCCAAGGTGAAGATCGAGGTGGTCGTCGAGGACATCCTGGTCGAAAATGTCATCGAGGCCATCACCCAGGCGGCGAGGACCGGGCGGATCGGCGATGGCAAGATATTCGTCCAGCCGATCGACGAGGCGGTCCGGATCAGGACCGGCGACCGCGGCGCGGACGCGATCTGAGCCGCGGGATGAACGATCCCAGGCTCGCCTCGATGTCGCCCGACGAGCTCAAGTCGGCGATGCGCTCGCTCGGCTATCGAACGCAGTCCGATCTCGCCAATGCAATCGGCGTATCGCGCTCGGCGGTCAGCCTGTGGCTCGAAGGCAAGGTCGGCGTACCGCGGCCGGTGGCGATGCTGCTGCGGATGCTCGTCGCCGCGCAAAGGCGCGCCTACTGACGGCTGTCCCGTCCACGAATACGAAAAGGGCGCCCGCTGAACGCAGGCGCCCTTCGTCCACGCGTGCTCCTGCGTGAAGTCAGTAAGCGCTGTTGCCGTCGGCGTCGGCCGAATTGCGGACCGCATCGGCGCTGTTCTCGCCGGCGGCCTGGACGTCCTCGGCCTGATTCTCGGCGCTGTTCATCATCGCGTCGCCCTGGTTCTCGGCATTCTCCACGATCATGTCCGACTGGTTCTCGGCATTCGCCTCGATATTGTCGGCGCGCTGCTCCTGTGGGCTGCTATTGCACGCCGCGAGCGCGGCTAGGCCGGCGGAAATTGCAAGCATCGAAACTAGTTTCATCACTCTCTCCCCTTGGTCGTTCGGGATTCGAAACAACAATAGCGCCCAGCCGCTTATTCGGTTCCGCGGCACGGCGCATCGCCTGCCTCCGTGAAAAGTTAACCGGCGTCTGGATTCGGCGGGCAAGCCGCCCGACAAGGCCTTCCCAAGCTTCGGATTCGCAAGACTCACCGGTGCGGCTGACCAGTCGCGCTGCGTCTGACAATTGCAGCCCGGGGCCACGGCAACGAGACACCAGGGAGCGCCCAGATGGCGAACGACGCGGCGAAGCTGATTTCGAGGATCAAGGACGAAGAGATCGACTGGGTCGACCTCCGGTTCACCGATCCCAAGGGCAAGTGGCAGCATTTGACCATGGCCTCCGGCGCGGTCGACGAGGACCAGCTTACCGACGGCTTCATGTTCGACGGAAGCTCGATCGCCGGATGGAAGGCGATCAACGAATCCGACATGATCCTCAAGCCGGACCTGGGCGCCGCCTACGTCGATCCGTTCAGCGCGACTCCGATGATGATCCTGGTGTGCAACATCGTCGAGCCCTCGACGGGGGAGCTTTACGGCCGCGACCCGCGCTCCACCGCCACCCGCGCCGAAGCCTATCTCAAGCAGACCGGCATCGGCGATTCGGTGTTCGTCGGACCGGAAGCCGAATTCTTCATGTTCGACGACGTGCGCTTCGAGGATGGCTATTCCGCGAGCTGCTTCCGGCTCGACGACATCGAACTTCCGAGCAACAGCAGCCGCGAATATGACGGCGGCAACCTCGGCCACCGCCCCCGCGCGAAGGGCGGCTACTTCCCCGTCGCCCCGGTCGACAGCGCCATGGACATTCGCGGCGAGATGGTCGCGACGATGCTGGAGATGGGCTTGCCGATGGACAAGCACCATCACGAGGTCGCGCCGTCGCAGCACGAGCTTGGCCTGACCTACGGAAGCCTGGTCGAGACCGCGGACCGCATGCAGGTGTACAAATATGTCGTGCACATGGTCGCCCATGCCTATGGCAAGACCGCGACCTTCATGCCCAAGCCGATCGCCAAGGATAATGGCAGCGGCATGCACACTCACATGTCGATCTGGAAGGGCAACAAGCCGCTCTTCGCGGGCAACGGCTATGCGGGGCTGAGCGAGACGGCGCTCTATTTCATCGGGGGCGTCATCAAGCACGCGCGGGCCCTCAACGCCTTCACCAACCCGACGACCAACAGCTACAAACGGCTCGTCCCGGGCTTCGAAGCCCCGGTGCTGCTCGCTTATTCCAGCCGCAACCGCTCCGCCTCCTGCCGAATCCCTTATGGCGCGGGCGAGAAAGCAAAGCGCGTCGAATTCCGATTCCCCGACGCGCTGGCCAACCCCTATCTCGCTTATTCGGCGCTGATGATGGCCGGGCTCGACGGCATTCAGAACCGCATCCACCCCGGCGACCCGATGGACAAGAACCTCTACGACCTGCCGCCACAGGAGCTGGTCGACGTTCCCACGGTGTGCGGAAGCCTCCGCGAAGCGCTGATCGCGCTCAACAACGATCGCGCCTTCCTTACCCGGGGCGACGTGTTCAGTGACGACCAGATCGACGCTTATGCCGAGCTCAAATGGGAAGAGGTGATGCGATGGGAGACCACGCCGAGCCCGGTCGAGTTCGACATGTATTATTCGAGCTAATCCTCGAGGATGAGGCTGGCCGTCCTGGTTTCTCGCATCGAGACGTAGGCGAGGAGCGAGCAGGCGGCGAGCGCGGAAATATAGAGATAGAACCAACGCTCGTGGCCGACGCTCTTGAGCCACAAGGCGACATATTGGGCTGTGCCGCCGAAGATCGTGTTGGCGAGGGCATAGGGCAGCGCGACGCCGAGCGCCCGGATGTGCGCGGGGAACAGCTCCGACTTCACGACCGCGTTGATCGACGTGTAACCGGTGACCATCACCAGGCTGGCCATCACCAGGCCAAAGGCGAGGTAGCCGCTCCGGACCGTTTCGAGCGTCGTGAACAACGGATAGGTGAATATGGTCGCGGTCACGCCGAAGAAGATCATCATCGGCTTTCGGCCGATTCGGTCGGAAATCGCGCCCGCTAGCGGCTGAATGAACATCATCACCGCGAGCGCCGCGGTCATGATTTGCGACGCGACCTGGCGGTCGAAGCCGCTGGTGTTCACAAGGAATTTCTGCAGGTAGATCGTATAGGCGTAGAAACTGGCGGTTCCGCCCGCGGTCAGCGCCATCACGAGCAACGCTTCGCGCGGATGCTCCCGGAAAAGGCTGCGCGTCGTCGACCTCGGGCGGTCGACCTTCGCCGCGACATTTTCGTAGCTCAAGGTCTCGTCGAGGCGCCGGCGGATTATGAAGGCGACGACCGCGAGCAACCCGCCGGCGGCGAACGCCAGCCGCCAGCCCCAGGCGTCGAGCTGCGCTTCGGTGAGCGCGGCCTGGAGAATGACGAGCAGCGCGAGCGCGGTAAGCTGGCCGCCGATGATCGTCACATATTGAAAGCTCGACCAGAACCCGCGCCGCTCGCGCCCGGCCATCTCGCTCAAATAGGTCGCGCTCGACCCATATTCGCCGCCGAGACTGATGCCCTGGATCATTCGGGCAACGAGGAGGATCGCCGGCGAAAGCAGTCCGGCCTGCGCGTGCGTCGGAGCGACCGCGATCAGAAACGAGCCGGCGCACATCAACGTGACCGACAAGGTCAGCCCGGCCTTGCGCCCCTGGTGGTCGGCATAGATTCCCATCGCCCAGGCCCCGATCGGCCGCATCACGAAGCCGATCGCGAACACGGCCGCCGCCTGCATCAGCTCGACGGTCTGGTCGCCCGACGGAAAGAAGCTCCTGGCGAAATAGATGGCGAAGGCGGCGTAGACGTACCAGTCGAACCATTCGACCAGATTGCCGGCCGAGCCGCCGACGATATTCTTTAGCCGCCGGGCCGCGCCGTGGCGGCTGCCGTCAGGCACCCGCTTCGGCTCTCGCACGCTCGGCCCGGGGCGAACCGTAGAGCCAGTAAACGACCAGCCCGACCGCGTTCCAGATGAGGAAATATTCGCGAGTCTTGATCGGCAGGCTCCAGAACAGATAGGCGCAGCCGAGGATCGCTACGATCCCGACCAGCCAGGGCGCCGGAGTCGTGAACTTGCGCGGCGCATTCGGCTCCCGCTTGCGCATCGCGAGCATGCAGGCGGAGACCGCGATGAAGGCGGTCAGCGTGCCCGCGTTGGCGAGCGCCGCGATATCTTCCAGCGGAAACAGGCCCGCGATCACGGCGACGATAATCGCGGTGAAGATCGTGATCCTGACCGGTGTCCCACGGCTCGACACGCGCGCAAGGCCAGTCGGCAAAAGCCCGTCGCGGGCCATGGTGAAGAAGATTCGGCTCTGCCCGTAGAAAAAAGCGAGGATGACGGTCGGCAGAGCGACCACCGCTCCGATTCCGAGCACCCGCGCCGCCCACGGCTGGCCGATCTCGCGAAGGATCAATGCCAGCGGCTCCGGGCTGTTGGCGAAACGCAAATAGGAGAGAGCGCCGATCGCGACCGCCGCGACCGCCATGTAGATGAGCACGCACAGAATCATCGATCCGACGATGCCGATTCCAAGATCGCGGTCGGGGTTCTTGGTTTCCTCCGCCGCCGTCGCGATCGCATCGAAGCCATAGAAAGCGAAGAAGATGATCGCGGCCGCCGCCATCACGCCGACCTCGGATCCCGATGGCCCGCTCCGCGGGAAGCCGTAGGGCATGAACGGCTCGAAATTGCCGATGTTGAAATAGGGCAGAGCGACGATGATGAAGAGCGCCAGCGCGGCGAGCTTCACCACCACGAGGATGGCGTTGACGTTCGCGCTTTCCCGGGTCCCGTAGATCAACATTCCGGCAACCGCGGCGATGATGACGATTGCCGGCAGGTTGACGAACCCGCCCAACTCCGGCCCCTGGATGATCGCGGGCGGAAGGCCGGCGCCAATGCTGGCGAGAAATCCGGTCGCATAGCCCGACCAGCCGACCGCGACCGCGCTGACCACCAGGCTGTATTCGAGGATCAGGGACCAGCCGACGACCCAGGCGATGAGTTCGCCATAGACGACGTAGCTATAGGTGTAGGCGGAGCCGGCGGCGGGGTACATGGTCGCCATCTCGGCATAAGCGAGGGCGGCAAAGGCGCAGATCACGCCGGCGATCGCGAAGCTGAGGATCACCGCAGGGCCGGCCTTGGCGGCGCCGACACCGGTCAATGTGAGGATGCCGGTGCCGACGATCGCGCCGACGCCGAGCGCGATCAGATGCGGCCAGGACAAGGTCGGGTTGAGCCGGTGCTCGGCCCGCATCTCCTCGCGCGGGACGATGATCTTGCGGACGTTCCAGTTTTTCATTCGGTGCCGGCCCTTCCCCCGTCACCCCGGCCTTGAGCCGGGGCCTGCCTGGAGTTTGGGTAGAAAAGAAGGCGGTTGCCGGGTCAAGCCCGGCATGACGGCCCGGCTAATAATCCTTACTCACCCGCACATTCGCGCTTGCCCGGCCGACCGTCGAGATGGTGGACAGGAGCGAGAGCCAGCGCGTGATCTGATATTCGACTCTGGTCGCGGAATATTCGTGCCCGTCGGTGATTACTTCGACGTAGAGCTTTCGCCCGATGTATTTGCCCGCCGCAAGAGCGGTCTTCTGGCCGGTGGCGATGTCCGCGGGGAGGATCCGAAGCCGGTCCAGCCCGACCGCCCGGCGAAGCGCGTTGATCGGGTCGAGGCTTCCGGTACCGCTGTTCAGGGCAGCCACCGCGGAGGCGAGTTGGAGCGCTTCGGGTGCGGACAGGTTGGTGATCGAGGTCCCGAACAGGATCCGCGACAGCAATTCGTCCTGCGGCAACGGGGGTGAGCTGGCGAAACTGATTTCCGGCTTGAGGCCCGTGCCGCGCACGATCACGCTCGCGTCGAGTCCCTGGACCTGGGCCTCGGCGTGGATGTCGAGCAGCGGATTGGGCGGGCTCTCGCCCTGGAAGCGGATGACTCCGTGATCGATCCGGAAATTGCGCCCGGCGAAGTCGTAATCTCCCTGGATGAGATCGGCGCGGCCGGTGAACCGCGGCGAATCGGCAAGACCGCCGATCTCGAGGTTGGTGGTCCAGCGGCTGTTGATCCCGAGGCCGGTAACCTGGAGGTTGCTGCCGCTGAGCTTCAGGTCGAGCTTCCACGGATGGAGCGCCTCGGGCTCGATCACGTCTTCGGGCTGGAGACCGCTTTCGTGCACGTCGAGCTGAGGGACCGCCGATGCGGCGCTCGCCCGCCCGAGCTGGAACAATCCCTTGTTGAGGTGGAGGTCGCCCGAGATGACCCCGCCGTTCGCGTCGGACTTGATCCGCAGCGGCCCCGTTACTCGAGCCGCGACGTCGTCGCGATTGAGGAGCAGCGCATGGTCGGAGTCGAGCGCCAGGTTGAGCAGCGTCTTTCCGCCCGAAAAGGTCACCGAGCCGCTGCCGGAAATCGTCCCTTCGCCGGATGTCCGCCCGGAAATCCGGCTGAAGATCAGCTGCGGACCCGAAAAGCGCGCCTCGGCCGTGAGCTGATCGATGACCATGCCGGTGACGGCGCTTTCGAGCCGTGCCTTGTCGGTCTTCAGCGACCCGCGAATCTGCGGGTCGGCGAGCCGCCCGCCGATATCGGCGCCGACCGCCAGCGGGCCCGACATGTCGATGATCTCGCTCCCTGTCAGCCGCCACAAGGTATCCGCCGGCCCGTTGTAGCGCAGCTGCGCGAACAGCGGTGCATTCATCAGCTCGGCAACGAGCGGCCCGTTGCCGAGTGGCGCGAACCGCGCCTGCGCCCGTCCCACGACGGTCCCGTCGCTCGCCGCGACCGCCCGGAGCGCCGCCTGCCGGCCGTTGACCACGGCGGCGATGCCGACGTCGATCGGCTTGGACGCGAGCACCAGTCCGGCGCGGCTCATTCCGCGTACCTTCAGGTCGAGGCGGCCGCTCCGGTCCGATTTCCAGGCGTAGTCGAGACGGCCTGACGCCGATCCCGACAGGTTGAGATTCGGCCAGAAGAGGTCGAGAACCTCGAGCGGCATCCGGGCAAGCTGGGCATGGACCTCGGGGCTCGATCCGCTGCGGCCGGACACGGTCGCCGAGCCGCCGTTGAAGGTCAGGTTGGTGGGGGCGAGCGCCCATCCGTCGCCCGAGCGGGTCAGGACCGCCGCCTGTTTGAGCACCAGCGGCTGCCGCTCGATTCGACCGCTGCCCGTGAGGCTGATCCTGTCTGGCGAAACGTCAGCCAGCGTAGAAAAAGCGAAAGCGGCGCCGCGCCGCCCGGCGAAGGCAGCGCGGACCTGTCCGCTGCCGTTCACCAGCTTCGCGTTGGCGGTAAGCCTCGCGAGGCTGATCCCGCTCGCTTCGACGCCCCGTGCGTCGATCACTCCGTCGATGGTGGTCCGCTCGTCCGCGAGGACGACGGTCGCGTCGACGCGGCCCGTGCGGACTGAGAAAGCGTCGGGAAAGCTCGCATTGCTGGCGGTCAGATGAGCTTCGATGCGCTGGGCGCCCGAGGCCGGGGAGAAATCGAGCGTTCCGCCGAGCGAGCCGTTGGCGAGCGTCAGTCGGCCGGAGAATCCGCCCGGGTCGGACCGAAGCCTTCCGCTCGCATGCGCGCCGCCGGCGTCGAGGGCAGCAA
>DASTIF010000144.1:0-3551 GCA_035717805.1 Sphingomicrobium sp. | reverse complement strand
GTCGAACGCGACGTCGCCGAGCAGCTTGCGGGTGCCGTCGGGTTGCTCGACCCGTTCCTGGCCGACGTCGATGACCGTCGCTCCAGGCTTCAGCCAATCGCCGCGGACGAGCTCGGGCCGGCCGACGGCCGCGACGACGATGTCCGCGCGCCGGACTACATCTGGAAGATCGCGCGTCCGCGAATGGGCGACCGTCACCGTGCAATTGGCCTTGAGGAGCAGCTGCGCCATCGGCTTGCCGACGATGTTGGACCGGCCGACGACGACCGCACCGAGACCATCGAGATTGCCGAGCTCGTTCTGAAGCAGGATCAGGCAGCCGAGCGGCGTGCACGGCACCAAAGTGTCGAGGCCGATCGACAGCCGCCCGACATTGACCGGGTGGAAACCGTCGACGTCCTTGGACGGATCGACGCGGGTCAGCACGGCCTGCTCGTCGACATGTTTGGGAAGCGGCAACTGGACGAGGATCCCATCGACAGTCTCATCCGCGTTGAGCTGGTCGATGAGGGCGACGAGGCCGGCTTCGGCGACATCCGCGGGCATTCGGTGCTCGAAGCTTTCCAGTCCGGCTTCGAGGGTCGCCTTGATCTTGGAGCGGACATAGGCCGCGCTCGGCGGGTGCTCGCCGACGAGCACGACCGCGAGGCCAGGCGCCCGGCCGGCGCGGCTTCGGAAATCGGCCGCGACCTCGGCGACCCGCCCGCGCACCGCCGCAGCGGCCGCGCGTCCGTCAATCAGCGTCGCGGTCATATCGTCGAATAATAAAGGCTGCGCTCGGCACCGTGCAGAAGCATCTGCGCGATCTTGATCAAAAGGATCAGAACCAGCGGCGAGAAATCGATTCCGCCGAAATCGGGCAGCAGCGCCCGAATCGGCCGGTACAGCGGCGCCGTCAAGCGGTCGAGCGCATTGACGAAGGTTCGAAGCCCCGCCGAGCCGGTGTTAAGTACGTTGAATGCGAACAGCCAGCTCAGGATCACCTGGATGATGATGATCCAGACCAGGACGTTGAGCAGGAAGTCGGCGATTTCGAACAGGGCGATCAGCATCGGCGGGACTTAGCCGCGACGTTCGCGTGGAGCAATCACGGAGCGAAGCGGTTGGGCTGGGCTTCGGCCAAGACGATAGAGAAATCCCCCGCCGCATCGGTCCATTCGCGGATCGGGGTCCAGCCGCCGGCAAGCAACAGCAGCCGGGCCCCCCGGCGGCCGTATTTGTGGCTGTTCTCGGTGTGGATCGATTCGCCCTCGCGAAATGAGAAGGGCTGGCCGTCGACAGCGAAGGCGACGTCGCGCATCGCGACCAGATGCATCTCGATGCGCGACAATATGTCGTTCCACCGCGCTTCGTGGCGGAACGCGTCGAGCGGGATAGTGCCCTCGAGCTCGCGATTGATCCGCTCGAGCAGGTTGAGATTGAAACTGGCGGTTACGCCTTCCGGATCGTCATAGGCCGCCACCAGCCGGTCGATCGGTTTTACCCGGTCCATGCCGATCAGGAGCAGCGATCCGGTTCCTAGAAGCTCGCGGAAATGCCGAAGAAGGTCGGTCGCGCTTCGCGGCACGAAATTGCCGATGGTCGAGCCCGGGAAGAAGCCGAGCTTCGGCAGCTTTTCCACGTCGGTTGGCAAGTCGAAGGGTCGCGCGAAGTCCGCCGCCACGGTATGAATTGCAAGCTTGGGGAATCGCCGTCGAAGCTCCGCGACGCTCAGGTCGAGATAATCGGCGGAAATATCGACCGGCACATAGGCGGCCGGCTCGATGGCCTCGAGCAGGAGCGGGGTTTTCGTCGCGGAGCCGGCGCCGAACTCGACGACGGCCATTCCTTCGGGAATTGCGCTCGCCAGTTCGGGCATGATCCGCTCCAGCAGCGCGGTCTCGGTCGGGGTCGGGTAATAGCCCGGAAGCCTGGTGATGGCGTCGAACAGCTCGGAGCCGCGATGGTCGTAAAGCCAGCGCGCCGGGATCGCCGGGATCGGCGCCGAAAGCCCCGCCAGAACGTCTTCGCGAAATTGCGGATCAGCTGTCGCGGGCAAGCCTCAGCCCTGAAAACTGCCAGCGCGCGGTCGGCGCGAAGAAGTTGCGATAGCTTGGCCGGCTATGCCCGCGGACGGTCGCGCAGCTCGCGCCGCGAAGCACATATTGTCCCGACATGAACTTCCCGTTGTATTCGCCGACTGTGCCGCCGGCGGGCCGGAAGCCCGAGTAGGATGCAAAGGCGCTCTGGGTCCATTCCCACACGCTTCCGAAAAAGCCGGACTTGGGGGCGGGAACGACGGCGGCCGCCGTATCGAGCTGCTGGCCCGACGTCGGATCGTCGGATAGCGCCGCGGTTTCCCATTCCTCCTCGCGCGGCAAGCGGGCGCCGGCCCAGCGAGCGAAGGCATCCGCCTCGAAATAGCTGACGTGGGCGACAGGTGCCGCGGGATTGCGCTCGACCAGCCCGGCGAGCGTGAAATGCGTGCCCTCTTCGCGCCAGTAGAGCGGGCGCTCGATGCGCTCCCGGCGTAGCCAGTCCCAGCCTTCGGAAAGCCACAGCGCGGCGGTCCGATAGCCCCGGTCCGCGATGAATTCGTCCCAATGGGCGTTGGTCACGGGGGTCGTCGCGATGTCGTGCGGGTGAAGAAGGACCCGGTGGCGCGGCCGCTCGCAATCGAAGGCGAACCCGCCGGCCGGCGCGCCGATTTCGACGATTCCTGTCCGGCCTTCGAGCCATCGGTCATCGCGAGCAAAGCGAAGCAATCGAGACTGGGTTGCCGCGTCGCTACGCTCCTCGCGATGACGAACTTTCGAGTAAGCCGGCTCGAGCGGATTTTCGGCGAAGGTGGCGAGCATGTCCGTCAGCAAAAGTTCCTGATGCTGCTGCTCGTGATTGATTCCGAGCTCGACCACCTCGAGGATCGCCGGACCGAGCGACGGGAGCGCGCGCAGGAGAGCGTCGTCGACATGGGCGCGATAGTCGCGGATTTCGTCGAGCGAGGGTCTGCTCAACATCCCGCGCCTGGGCTTCGGGTGGCGCGGTCCTTCGCCCTCGTAATAGCTGTTGAACAGATAGGCGAAGCGCTCGTCGAAGATGCGATAGCCGCGGACATGGTCGCGCAGGACGAAGGTCTCGAAAAACCAGGTCGTATGCGCGAGATGCCATTTGGCCGGCGAGGCCTCGGTGAATGGCTGAACGGTTGCGTCCGCGTCGGACAGCGGGGCGGCGAGATTGGCCGTCACGCCACGCGTGGCCGTGAAGCGCTCTGCGAGCGCGGAGCCAGCCCCGGTCAGCGGGTTGCGCCGGGTTGCCACAATATGTCCCCATCTGCCTTCGCGGCGACATGCCGCGCGGCGACGAAAAGATGATCCGAAAGCCGATTGAGATAGGCGAGCGCGTTCGGGTTGACCTGTTCCGCTTCCGACAAGGCGACCGTGGACCGCTCGGCGCGGCGAACCACGGTTCGAGCGAGATGGAGCGCCGCGACGCCGATCGATCCGCCGGGCAGGATGAAGCTTTGCAGCGCATCGAGATCGGCATTCATCGCGTCGATCTCCCGCTCCAGCCGC
>DASTIF010000143.1:0-23686 GCA_035717805.1 Sphingomicrobium sp. | reverse complement strand
ACCAACCCCGCCGGAGCCGGCGAGAACCCCGCACTTCGCGGCGACGAGCATGCGCCCGAGCCGGAGCCGGACGAAGGTGGCGATGAAGAAGGCGGCGACACCGATCACGTCACCACCATGTCGCCCGCGGTGCGCCGCGCGGTGCTCGAGCATCATGTCGATCCCACGAAGATCAAGGGCACCGGCAAGGACGGGCGGCTGACCAAGGACGACGTTCTGGCGGCGGCGGAAGCGCAGAAAGCCGCACCTGCTGCTCCCGCGAAGGCGGGGCCCCAGGCGCCGGAGGCGAAGGCTCCTGCTCCGGAAGAGAAGGCTCCGCCTCCCGGACCCCGCCCTGCGCCGGTGGACGCAGGGGAACGCAAGGAAGAGCGCGTCAAGATGTCGCGGCTCCGCCAGACGGTCGCGAAGCGGCTGAAGGAAGCGCAGAACACGGCGGCGATGCTCACGACGTTCAACGACGTCGACATGTCGGCGGTGATGGAGGCTCGGAGCCGCTACAAGGAATTGTTCGAGAAGAAGCACGGGATCCGGCTCGGCTTCATGAGCTTCTTCGTCAAAGCCGTGGCTCTCGCGACCCGCGACGTGCCGTCGGTCAACGCCAGCATCGAGGGCGACGAGATCGTCTATCGCGATTATCTCGACGTCTCGATCGCGGTTTCCGCCCCCAAGGGACTCGTCGTCCCGGTGATCCGCAACGCGCAGGCGATGAGCTTCGCGGAGATCGAGAAGACGATCGCCGAATATGGCCGCAAGGCAAAGGAAGGCACGCTGACCATCGACGAGATGCAGGGCGGCACCTTCACCATCTCCAACGGCGGCGTGTTCGGCTCGCTCCTGTCGACCCCGATCCTCAACCCGCCGCAGTCGGGCGTGCTCGGAATGCACCGGATCGAGGAGCGGCCGGTCGCGGTCGACGGCGAGGTCGTGATCCGGCCGATGATGTATCTCGCGCTCAGCTACGACCACCGGCTGGTCGATGGCCGCGAGGCGGTGACCTTCCTCGTGCGGGTCAAGGAAGCGATCGAGGACCCGACACGGCTTTTGATTGATCTCTAATCGACTGTTCCCCGGCGAAGGCCGGGGCCCAGGCGGCGCTTGGCGCCGTTTTTTTTCGGACTGGACCCCGGCCTTCGCCGGGGAACGAGGTGTGAATGGCTGAAAACTACGATTTCGACGTCCTGGTGATCGGCGCCGGCCCCGGCGGCTATGTGGCCGCGATCCGCGCCGCGCAGCTGGGGCTCAAGACCGCTTGCGCGGAGAGCCGCGAGACGCTCGGCGGCACCTGCCTCAACGTCGGCTGCATCCCGTCCAAGGCGCTGCTCCACGCGTCCGAGCTGTTCGAGGAAGCGGCCCACGGGACGCTCGCCAAGTGGGGCGTGAAGGCGAGCGGCGTGGAAATCGACGTTGCCACCATGCAAGGCGAGAAGTCGAAAGCCGTCAAGGAGTTGACCGGCGGAATCGAATTCCTGTTCAAGAAGAACAAGGTCGAGTGGCTGAAGGGGCGAGCGAGCTTCGAGGACGCGCACAAGGTCAAGGTGGGCGGCAAGAGCGTCACCGCCAGGAACATCGTCATCGCGACCGGCTCTTCGGTGACTCCGCTGGCGGGCGTGGAAGTCGACAACGCCAAGGGCAAGATCGTCGATTCGACCGGCGCGCTGGCGCTTCCGGCCGTTCCCAGGACGATGGTCGTCATCGGCGGCGGAGTCATCGGCCTCGAGCTCGGCTCGGTCTGGCGGCGCCTCGGAGCTGAGGTGATCGTCGTCGAGTTCCTCGACGAAATCCTGCCCGGAATGGACGACGAGGTCCGCAAGGAAGCGCACAAGCTGTTCAAGAAACAGGGCTTCGACATCCGCACCGGCACCAAGGTGACCAAAGCGGAGGTCGAGGGCGACACCGTGACCCTCACCGTCGAGCCCGCCAAGGGAGGCGAGGCGCAGACGATCGAAGCCGATTGCGTCCTCGTTTCGATCGGCCGCCACCCCAACACCGACGGCCTCGGCCTGGACAAGATCGGGCTCGACCTCAACAAGCGCGGCCAGATCGAAACCGATCACGACTTCAAGACGAGCGTCGACGGGGTCTGGGCGATCGGCGACGTCATTCCGGGCCCGATGCTCGCGCACAAGGCCGAGGACGAAGGGATCGCGGTCGCCGAGACTATCGCCGGCCAGACCGGAATCGTGAACCACGCGGTGATCCCGAGCGTGGTCTATACTTTCCCCGAGATCGCCGGAGTCGGCCTCACCGAGGAAGAGGCGAAGAAGGACGGCGAGATAAAGGTCGGCAAGTTCCCGATGATGGCCAACAGCCGGGCCAAGACCAACCGCGAACCCGACGGCTTCGTGAAAGTCATCGCGGACGCCAAAACCGACCGAGTGCTTGGGGTGTGGATCATCGCCTCGGTCGCCGGGACGATGATCGCCGAAGCCGCGCTTGCGATGGAGTTCGGAGCGACGTCGGAGGACATCGCCTACACCTGCCACGCCCATCCGACGCATAGCGAAGCGCTCAAGGAAGCGGCGATGGCGGTGACCGGCAAGCCGATCCACATCTGACGTCTAGCTCGCGAAGAGCTCCCGAAGCGCCGCGAAGAAACCGAGGTCGCTCTGGTCGACGGACTTGGGCGCGACCGCCGGGCATTGCAGGCAGCGCACCTGGATCCGCGGGCCCGCAAGAACCTCGCGAAGCTCGGTCAGCGCGCTGACCAGCCGCGTATCGGGTGCAAGCGCCGCGAACGCATCTTCCGCGCTCTCCTGCCTGGAGCTGTCCCTCGCCAGCAGTTCGAGCAGCTGCTCCTCGAAGGTGGTCGGCCGCTCCAGATAATCGACCTGGTCGAGCGGGTCGCTGATCTTGGCCAGGGCGCCCGCTTTCTCGACCGCTTCGGCAAGTCCGCCGAAGCCGTCCACCAGCCCCAGTTGGCGGGCCGTTCCGCCGTCCCAGACGCGGCCCTGAGCGATGCGATCGATCTCGGCCGGGGTCTTGTGGCGCGACTCGGCGACGATCCCGAGGAATCGGCGGTAGATCGAATCCACGCCCGCCTGGAGCAGCGTATCGGCCTCCGGCGACGGCCCGTTGAACAGGTCGGGCTCTCCCGAAAGCGGAGTCGTCTTGATCCCGTCGGCTCCGATCCCGAGCTTTTGCAAGGTCCCCTCGAAGCTCGGGAGGATTCCGAACACGCCGATCGAGCCGGTGATGGTCGAGGGCTCCGCGTAGATGAAATCGGCCGGGGTCGAGACCCAGTAGCCGCCCGATGCCGCGACGCTTCCCATCGACACCACGACCGGCATTTTCTGCCGCTTGGCGTTGAGGATCGACTGGCGGATTCGCTCGGACGCGAGGACCGACCCGCCGGGGCTGTCGACGCGCACCACCAGCGCCTTCAAATTGCCGCTTCCCACCGCCTTGTCGATGATATTGGCGATGCTGTCGCCGCCGGCGGTCCCGGCCGGAGCCTCGCCGTCGACGATCATTCCGGCCACGGTGACGACGCCGATCGTTCCGGCGCTGTTGTCGGCGACCGTGTCGTTGACATAGGCCGGGAGCTTGATCCGGTCGTAACCGCCAGGAGCGGTCGAATCCTCGCCGCCGAGCTCGGCCAGCCGGTCCTCATAGGCCTCGCGCGAGCCGATCCGGTCGACCAGCCCGAAATTGGTCGCCGCCTTGCTCAGATCGCCGCCCGAGGCCGCGAGGGCCGCGACGGGATCGCGCATATAGGGGTCGATCCTGGCCTTGGGTCGGTTCTTCACCACCGCCTCGCGCCAGCTTTCGAGAAGCGCGGACCCGAGCGCCTGTGCATTTTCCTTCGCCTCGGGCGACATCTCGCTCCGAGTGAACGGCTCGACCGCCGCCTTGTAGGTGCCGACCCGATAGACGTTCGCCGTTACACCCAGCTTGTCGAGAAGCCCCTTGAAGTAGAGGTTCGGCCCACCCGGACCTGCAACCGCCACTGCGCCAAGCGGGTCGAGCCACACTTCGGACGCCGCCGACGCGAGCAGGTAGGAATCGTCGCTATAAGCGGCGGCATAAGCGATCACCGGCTTTCCGGAATCGCGCACCCGCCGGATCGCGTCGGCTAGATCGGTCAGGGCGGTCTGCCCGCCGCCGCCGAAGCGTTCGAGATCGAGCGCCACCGCCTTGACCCGGTCGTCGGTCCGCGCCGCATCGAGCGCGGCGACAAGGTCGCGAAGCCGATATTCGCTCGGGGTCCGGCTGCCGCCCGCAATGTCGGTGAATCCGGGCTTGCTCGGCTGCTCCACGACCGCGCCGTCAAGCTCCAGCGCAAGCACTCCCGCGCTCACCGGCGTCGGCTTGGCCGACAGCCCCGCATAGAGCAGCCCGAAGAACAACAGCATCGCAAGGAGGACGAGCGCGTCCTTGATCCCGACCAGCAGTTTCCAGATTGCGCGAACGAATTTCATTGCTGTTCCTCGAATATTGCGCCCGGCGAGTAGCCCAGACTCGCCGCTTTTGCGAGCGTGCAAGGGAAACCGGCCATATCGTTAGCGGATTGCGCGGCCGCTCTGTCGCCCGCAATGACGCTTCGATGGACGCGGCCTTGCAACCGACAACCGAACGAAGTCCCTGGCGGATCGAGCTTGGCTCGACACTGGCGCTCGCCTGGCCGCTGATCCTGGCCAACCTCACCCAGCAGATCATCAACGCGACCGACGTGCTTCTGATGGGCCGCCTGGGCGCGACTCAGCTCGCGGCAGCGACGCTGGCGATCAATCTCACCTTCACCATCAATGTGCTGCTTCTGGGGCTGCTGACCGCCGCCTCGCCGATGATGGCGACGGCGCTCGGCAAGCGGTTCAACGCCGTTCGCGATGTTCGGCGGACCTTTCGCGCGGGCCTGTGGCTGCTGATCTTCACGCTGCCACCCTATCTGCTTTTATTGTGGAACGTCGGTCCGGTGATGCGCGCGCTGGGCCAGTCGGCGGAGCTCGCCGCAATCGGCCAGACCTTCCTTCGCGCCTATATGTGGTGCACCGTCCCCTGGCTGCTGTTCCAGCTCCTGCGCAATTTCGTCGCCGCGCTCGAGCGGCCGCGGGTTGTCCTTTGGCTGAGCCTGGCGGGGATCGGAATCAACGCCTTGCTCAGCTGGGCCCTGATGTTCGGCCATTTCGGGCTTCCGGCGCTCGGACTGATCGGCGGCGGCATCGGGAGCACGATTACCTGGTCGCTGCTGTGCCTCGCTCTCGGCACACTGATCGCTCGCGACCGGCAATTCCGGCGCTTCCATCTGTTCGGCCGCTGGTGGCGCTTCGACGGCGAGCGGACCTTGACGATGGCGCGCCTGGGCTGGCCGATCGGTATCATGCTCTCCCTCGAGATGGGCGTGTTCGCTCTGGCGGCCTTTTTCATGGGCTGGATCGGCGCGCCCGCGGTCGCCGCCCATGCGGTGGCGCTGCAGCTCGCCGCGCTCACTTTCATGGTGCCGCTGGGGCTCAGCCAGGCGGTGACCGTTCGGGTCGGCCTCGCGCTGGGCCGGCGCGACCCGGACGGAATCGCGCGCGCCGGCTGGACCGCCTGGCTGCTCGGAGTCGGGTTCATGGCCACGATGGCCTTGATGATGTGGATTTTCCCGCGCCAGCTGGTGACCTTGTTCCTTGAAGACATACCGGCGAACGCCGTCGTCATCGGCCTTGCAGTCGCCTTCCTTCGGGTCGCCGCGGCCTTCCAGCTCGTGGACGGCGCCCAGGTGATCGCGGCCGGCATGCTTCGCGGCCTTCACGACACGCGCTGGCCGCTGATTTTCGCGCTCGTCGGCTATTGGGGCGTGGGGCTCGGGATCGGCTCGTGGCTGGCCTTCGCCCAGGACTGGCGCGGCGTCGGCATCTGGATCGGCCTCGCCAGCGGACTTGCCTGCGTCGCGGCGCTGATGGCCGGGCGGTGGGCGATGCGCCGGCGCCTCGGCCTCGTGCCCTATTCCTCGATATAGACCATGTCGTCGAGGTCGGTCAGCGCATAGAGCTTCTTGGCGAAGGCCATGGGAAGCCGGATGCAGCCGTGGCTCGCCGCGTAACCCGGCAGATCGCCGCCATGCAGTGCGATCCCCCATTCGGTAAGCCGTTGCATGTACGGCATGGGCGCGTTGCTATAGCGGTTCGACTTGTGGTCGCGGTCCTTCTGCATGATCGGGAAGCGGCCGACCGGCGTCTCATGTCCGGCCATTCCGGTCGAGATCGAGGACGCGCCGACCAGATCGCCGGCGTGATAGACATAGGCTATCTGCCGCGACAGGCTGATCACCACCTCGGTCGCGCCCTTGCCCAGCTTCTTCCTGGTCCAGACATAATCGCCGGCCTTGAACGCGCTTCTGTCGAACTTCGTCATCAGCTGCTGCTGGGCGCGAAGCGTATAGCCCCAGCCGAACGGCTGGCGCACCTGCGGCCGTTCGGTGACGATTGAGCAGGCGCTCAGTGCCGCGAGCGCGGCAGCGGCGACGGCCGCGACGAAAAGCTTGTTGAAACGCAACATGTTCTCCGGATCCATGAAGCCGTGGCTGCCGACGCGCGACAGAACGGCGAATGACCTTTGCCTGTCCCCCGCCAACGGCTCAACCGCAAAAAGGCTTCGCAGGCGATGTTGACGCCGCGCAACGCCGCAACCATATCGCGCGCATCGCTGGCACTCGTTGCTTGAGAGTGCCAGACAACAACAGGACCAACCTTTTTGAAGAGGGACCATCACATGGGCTTCAGGCCGCTTCATGACCGAGTCCTCGTCCGCCGGGTCGAGGCCGATGAAAAGACTGCCGGCGGGATCATCATTCCCGACACGGCCAAGGAAAAGCCGCAGGAAGGCGAAGTCGTCGCCGCCGGCACCGGCGCCAAGGCCGAGGACGGCAAGGTGACCCCGCTGGACGTCAAGGCCGGCGACAAGATCCTGTTCGGCAAATGGTCGGGCACCGAGGTGAAGATCGACGGTGAAGACCTCATCATCATGAAGGAAAGCGACATCCTGGGCATCGTTGGCTGAGGCCAATGATGACCAACCCCGGCGAAGGCCGGGGCACAGTCAAACAACTTAAATCTGGACCCCGGCCTTCGCCGGGGAACGAATGAAGGGATTGCTAGACATGGCAGCCAAGGACGTGAAATTCAGCCGCGATGCGCGCGAGCGCATTCTTCGCGGAGTCGATATCCTCGCCGATGCGGTCAAGGTGACGCTGGGCCCCAAGGGCCGCAACGTCGTCCTCGACAAGAGCTTCGGCGCTCCCCGCATCACCAAGGACGGCGTCACCGTCGCCAAGGAAATCGAGCTCAAGGACAAGTTCGAGAACATGGGCGCGCAGATGGTCCGCGAGGTCGCGAGCAAGACCAATGACGTCGCCGGTGACGGGACCACCACCGCGACGGTCCTCGCCCAGGCGATCGTCCGCGAGGGCATGAAGTCGGTCGCGGCCGGAATGAACCCGATGGACCTCAAGCGCGGCATCGACATCGCCGTCAGCAAGGTCGTCGACGACCTGAAGAGCCGTTCGAAGGACGTGTCCGGCTCCAACGAGATCAGCCAGGTGGGAAGCATTGCCGCCAATGGCGACACCATCGTCGGCGAGAAGATCGCCGAGGCGATGGAGAAGGTCGGCAAGGAAGGCGTGATCACCGTCGAGGAGGCCAAGGGCCTCGAGTTCGAGCTCGACGTGGTCGAAGGCATGCAATTCGACCGCGGTTATCTGTCGCCCTACTTCATCACCAATCCGGAGAAGATGCAGGTCGAGCTTACCGACCCCTACATCCTGATCCACGAGAAGAAGCTGTCTAACCTCCAGGCGATGCTCCCGATCCTGGAAGCCGTCGTCCAGTCCGGCCGTCCGCTTCTCATTATCGCCGAAGACATCGAAGGCGAGGCCCTCGCCACGCTCGTGGTCAACAAGCTTCGCGGCGGACTCAAGGTCGCGGCGGTCAAGGCACCGGGCTTCGGCGATCGCCGCAAGGCGATGCTCGAGGACATCGCCATCCTCACCGGCGGCGAGATGATCAGCGAGGATCTCGGAATCAAGCTCGAGAACGTCACCACCGGCATGCTCGGCACCGCCAAGCGAGTCACCATCGACAAGGACAATACGACCCTCGTCGACGGCGCCGGCACGCACGAGGCGATCAAGGCGCGTACCGAGGCGATCCGCCAGCAGATCGAGAACACCACCTCCGACTACGACCGCGAGAAGCTGCAGGAGCGGCTGGCAAAGCTCGCCGGCGGAGTGGCGGTGATCAAGGTCGGCGGCGCATCCGAGATCGAGGTCAAGGAGCGCAAGGACCGGGTCGACGACGCGCTCCATGCAACCCGGGCCGCGGTCGAGGAGGGAATCGTCCCCGGCGGCGGTACCGCCTTGCTCTACGCCACCAAGGCGCTCGACGGGCTCAAGGGCGGCAACGACGATCAGACGCGCGGCATCGATATCGTCCGCAAGGCGCTTTACGCCCCGCTGCGCCAGATCGCGCAGAACGCCGGCCACGACGGCGCTGTGATTTCGGGCAAATTGCTCGAGGGTGACGATCCGTCGATGGGCTTCAATGCCCAGACCGAGACCTACGAGAACCTCGCTAACGCCGGCGTGATCGACCCGACCAAGGTCGTTCGCACCGCTCTGCAGGACGCGGCCAGCGTCGCCGGCTTGCTGATCACCACCGAAGCGGCGGTCAGCGAAGTTCCGGAAGACAAGCCGGCGATGCCGATGGGCGCCGGCGGAATGGGCGGAATGGGCGGAATGGACTTTTAAGGTCCGCCTGACACTCAGTCGAAAAAGAAGGGCCGGGGGGGGCGATCCTCCGGCCCTTTTCGTTTGTCCAACAATGAATGCAGCTGTGGCATTAGTTGCGACGATGGCCTTGTTGGCTGGCGGCTGCGCACCGCAAGTGCAGCAGGGCGTCGCGAGCGCTCCAACGCCCGTTGCCGAGCCGAGCCTCCCAACTCCATCGACTTCTGCTGCGCGCGCACCTCGCGCGGTCGGGCCCTGCCGCCAGGTAAGGGACGGGGATGCGATCGCTCGGCTCCAAAGCGCGGCCGAGCAGCTTATAGCCCGCCTTCGCAACGACTCGACCTTCGCCGGCGCGCGGTTTGAACATTATCCTTGCTACAGGCTTGTGCTGGCGTTCACCGACGATCGCGTGCGGCCACAGGTGGTCGAGGCCGCGGCAAGCGAGTTGCGTCCGTACCTCGCCTTCGACCTGTCGCCCATGTCGCAGCTGGAGTTCGAGCGCGCGCGCAAGGAGGTTTTCGCGGCGGTTGCGGCGACGCGTGTGCAAGGCCTGATCACGGTCTCGCCCTACCCGCCGGAAATACGGATCGGGGTTCGCACGCAAGCCGATGCGGACCTCGTCCGAAGCGTCATTCCGGTTCGTTACCGCGCGATCACCCACGTCGTCGCCGGCAGTTATGTCGAGCCGATCCCGGAATAGGGCGGATCGTCTAGCCCGGGGCTCCGGTAGGCGCGCCATGTCGCGGCCCTCCTATCGACGAAGCCCGTGCCCCTCGGCGAGATATTCGGCGCTTCGCATTTCCTCGAGCCGGCTTACCGTCCGCTGGAATTCGAAGCTTCCGTCGCCCGATGGATAAATTCCGGCGGGCTCCGCATCGGCCGAGGCGAGTAGCTTGACGCGATGCTCGTAAAGCGCGTCGATCAGGGTGACGAAGCGCGCCGCCTCGTTCCGCATCTCCGGGCCCATTACCGGAATTCCGACGACGATGACGGTGTGGAAGCGCTGGGCGATCGCCAGATAGTCGGCCGCGCCGCGCGGCTGCCCGCACAGCCGCTTGAACGAGAAGACCGCGACTCCCTTGAGGGCCTTGGGGACGTGCAACGTCCGCCCGCCGCCGACCTCGAGCCCTTCGCTCGGCACCTTGGCGCGGTCCTCGACGGGATAATCGGTCAACTGGAAGAACGCTTTGCTGAGTGCGGCGGTCGCTTCGGGGCCGTTCGGCACGTGCCAGACCTCGACGCCCTCCAGCCGGTCCAGCCTGTAATCGGTCGGCCCGTCGACCTCGATGACCTCGAAACGGGCCTCGATCGTGGCGATGAAGGGCAGGAACAGGTCGCGGTTGAGCCCGTCCTTGTAGAGATCGCGCGGCGGCCGGTTGGAGGTGGCGATGACGCGCACCCCGCGCTCGAGCAGCTTTTCGAACTGGCGCGACAGGATCATCGCGTCGGCCGGGTTGGTGACCTGCATTTCATCGAAGGCGAGGAGCCGCGCCTCTCCGGCGATTGCCTCGGCGACATCCTCGATCGGGTCGCCGTCCTCGTCCTCGCGCGCCGCCTTCAGCCTCCGGTGGGTCTCGAGCATGAAAGCGTGGAAATGGACCCTCCGCTTGCGCTCGACCGCGATGGAATCGAAGGCGAGGTCCATCAGCATCGATTTGCCGCGCCCTACCCCGCCCCACAGATAGACACCATCGGGACCCGCCCTACGGCTGCCGAACAAAGCGAAAATCTCCCGACTGCCGCCGATCGGCTGCGCCAGCCGGTCGAGCGCCGCCACCGCGCGCTGCTGCGCCGGATCGGGCTTCAATTCATTGGCGCGGAGCAGCTCGGCATAAGCCCGCGAGACCGGCCCGCTCATCCGCCGGGGCTTCGGTCCCGGATGCGCTTGAGCGTGCCGGTGAAGCTGTAGCAGGGCTCGCCGTCCTGGGTGACGACCCCTTGCAGGAAGACATGGCCGCGGGTTTCCCGGACGAGCTCGACGTGCGCGTCGAGCGGCGCTCCAGGCTTCCCGCGAGCAACGAAGTGCGTGGTCATGTCGAGCGTCACATAATGTCCCTGCGCCATGCCCGCGCAGCGCCCACCGGCGAACAGCGCCATATCGATGAAGCTCATCACCGCGCCGCCGTGGAGCGAGCCGCCCATGTTCCGATGCGCTTCGGTGGGGAACATGCGACAGATGCTTCGCCCCGGTCCATCCGGCCTGAACAGCAAGCGCCCAGTCGCGGCGGCGAAAGAGCCGCGCGGAAAATCGCCCCAGCTGAACCAGCCGGGATGGTCGGGATCTTCCCTGGCACCTGTTGGGAGGTCCGCAATTTCCTCTCCGGCATTTGCCGGGGAGGGGGACCGCCGGAGGCGGTGGAGGGGTATATCTTCGCTAGCCAGTCACCCCTCCACCATATTTCATATGGTCCCCCTCCCCACGAAATCGTGGGGAGGAAAATCACGCGGCCCTTTCGGCGATCAGCTTCTTTTCCTCGGCGATCGCCTTGGCGGGCGACAGGCCCTTGGGACAGACGTTCGCGCAGTTCATGATCGTGTGACAGCGGTAGAGACGGAACGGGTCTTCCAGCTCGTTGAGCCGCTCGCCGGTCGCCTCGTCTCGGCTGTCGACGATGAACCGGTAAGCCTGCAACAGCACCGCCGGGCCCAGGAACTTGTCGGCGTTCCACCAGTAACTCGGGCAGCTTGTCGTGCAGCAGAAGCACAGGATGCACTCGTAGAGGCCGTCGAGCTTGGCGCGGTCTTCGGGCGATTGCAGCCGTTCCTTGCCCGACGGCGCAGGAGTCACCGTTTTCAGCCACGGCTGGATCGACGCATATTGGGCGTACATATGGTTGAGGTCGGGAACCAGGTCCTTGACCACCTCCAGATGCGGCAGCGGCGTGATCTGTATTTCACCCTTGAGCTCGGCGATCGGCGTAGTGCAGGCCAGCCCGTTGCGCCCGTCCATATTCATCGCGCAGGACCCGCAAATGCCTTCGCGGCACGAGCGGCGGAAGGTCAGGGTCGGGTCGATCTCGTTCTTGATCTTGATCAGCGCGTCGAGAACCATCGGCCCGCACTTGGCGAGATCGATCGTATAATGGTCCCAGCGCGGGTTGGCCTCGTTGTCCGGGTCGTAGCGATAGATTTTGAACGTCTTCGACCGCTCGCCGGGCTCGGCCTTCCAGCTGTGGCCCCTGGTAATCTTGCTGTTTCGCGGAAGCGTGAACTCGGCCAACGCTGATGCTCCTTTGCCTGGCGCGGCGCTATCACGGCGCAGCCGCGCTTTCAAACGGCCGCGGCAAGCTCCCGGACCGCTTTCAGCACCTCTTCGGCGTGGCCCGGCACCTTCACCTTGCGCCACGCTTTTCGAACAACGCCGTCGGGGCCGATCAGGAAGGTCGCGCGCTCCATGCCCATATATCTGCGGCCGTACATCGACTTTTCGACCCAGGTCCCGAACGCGTCGCTGATGCGCCCGTCCTCGTCGGAGGCGAGCGGCACTTGAAGCTCGTACTTGCCGATGAACTTCTCGTGCTTTTTCATCGGGTCGCGTGACACGCCGACTACCCGCGCTCCGGCGCGCTCGAAGTCGGCGGCAAGGGCGGTGAAATCCTGCGCTTCGCGGGTGCAGCCGGACGTATCGTCCTTGGGATAGAAATAGAGCACGAGCGGCTTGCCCGGCCGCGCCAGGTTGACGGTCGTTCCGTCGCTGGCCGCCACATCCATATCCGGAGCGCGGTCGCCTTCGCTAATCATGTCCTCGCTTCTCCCTTCACGCGATTCCAAAGTCGGGAAACGCTGTGGCGCGCCTCGTCGTGGCGTTCAAGAAGCTCGCTCCAGCTTTCCGCTCCGCATGCGCGCGCCATCAGCTCGCAGCTTTCCTCGCTCGGCGTCGTCGTTTCGGGCGCGACGAGGCGAATGGTGATCAACATTTCCGTCAACAACTTTTGTGAAGCTACAATTCTTTCATCTATCAAACCTTCGGCCGAGAGCGTCCCGACCGCCGTTTCGAGCCTCGGGTCGAGCCCGATTTTGCGCGTCAGTTGAAGCACGTGGGCCGCAAATTCGAGATCGACGAGCCCGCCCTCTCCGAGCTTGACGTCGAGTGGTCCCGACGGCGGCTTGTGGCGCGCAATCTCCTCGCGCATCTTCACCGCGTCGGCGACGATCTTGGCCGGGTCATGCGGCTGCATGAGGATGTCGGCGATCAAGGCCGCTGCCTCGCCGCGGGCCTCGCGCGACCCGAACACCGGCCGGCAGCGAAGCAGCGCCATATGCTCCCAGGTCCAGGCCTCCTTGCGCTGGTAATCGGCGAAGGCGTCGAGCGGCACTGCGAGCATGCCCTTCGAACCCTGCGGCCGGAGGCGCGTGTCCACATCGTAAAGCGGCCCGGCGGGAGTGGGAACGCTGAGCGCGGCGCTGACCCGATTGGCGAGCCGGTTGAAATAATCGGCCGGCCCGAGCGGCTTTCGCCCGTCCGACGCTTCGGACCGTGGCTTTGTGAAGAGATAAATGATGTCGAGGTCGGAGGCATTGGTCAGAACCTCGCCGCCCAGCCGCCCAAGCCCGAGGATCAGAAGCTCGGCGCCCTTGAAGCGCCCGTGCGCCGTCTCGAATTCCCGAATGGCCGCCTGGGCAAGAGCGACCAGCGCGCCTTCGGCCACGCGGGCATAGCCCTCGCCGACGACAAGCGGGGGTTCGCGAAGGTCGATGAGCTGCACGCCGAGCGCAAAGCGCCGCTCGTTGATCACCCTGCGGGCACGATCGAGCGCGAGGTCGTAGGGCTCGCCCTTCATCGCCTTGTGCAGGACTTTGGCGAAGTCTTCGGCCGACGGCGGCGCGTCGAAGCAGGAAGAATCGAGCAACGTGTCGAGAAGCTCGGGCCGCCGGGCAAGCTGATCCGAAAGAGCCGGGGCGTGCGCCAGGATTCGCGCCATCAATGTAGCCAGCGCCGGCCGCGCCTCGAGCAGCCGGTAGAGATTGACGCCGCTCGGCACCCGCTCGACGACATCGCTCAGCCGGTTGAGCGCGCGCATCGGGTCGGCGCTCCTGGCGATCGCCT
This sequence comes from Sphingomicrobium sp., assembly GCA_035717805.1. Taxonomy (GTDB): domain Bacteria; phylum Pseudomonadota; class Alphaproteobacteria; order Sphingomonadales; family Sphingomonadaceae; genus Sphingomicrobium. Next base: position 9,935 of record DASTIF010000143.1, on the reverse strand, counting down.
GGAGAAGAGCCGGAAGCATCCCTTCGAACGCCCGGGTTGCCGCCGGCGAACGAAGCGACCGCGGCCGCCCGGATCGCCATTCGCTTATTCGCCGGACCGCTGAATCCGGGTCGGGAAAGCCGAGGGCGTCGATCTGGATTCGAAGAGCCTCCGGGCTCGCGGGGAGGCGTTCCTCATTGCCTTCCGCAAGCTCGTCGAAGGCGGTGCCGACGCGCTCGACACAAGGCCGAAGCCAGTCGAGCAGCTCCCGCCCGTCGGCAAAGCCGTGAAGCTGGGCGACATTGGTCAGGGCCGCTTCGCTCGCCGGAAGCAAATGCGTTTGCTTGTCCTCGACCATCTGCACCCGATGCTCGACGGTGCGCAGCCGCCGATAGGCTTCCGCCAAATCCCTCGCGAGATCGGCTTCGAGTTGCCCCGCGCTCGTCAGTGCCGCGATGGCGTCGAGTGTGGCGCCGGCGCGGAGCTGCGGATCGCGGCCTCCATGAACCAGCTGGCGGGCGTGAACGAAGAACTCCACCTCGCGGATTCCCCCCCGGCCGCGCTTCAGGTCATAGCCGGGGCCGAACATCTGCCGGTCCGAATAATGATCGCGGATCCGCTGGCCGATCGAGCGCACCTCCTCGATCGCGCCGAAATCGAGCGCTCGCCGCCAGACGAAGGGCTCGATCGTGTCGAGAAACGATTGGCCGAGCGCCCGGTCCCCCGCGCAGCAACGGCCGCGGATGAAGGCCGCCCGTTCCCAACCGGCGGCCGAGGTCTCGTAATAGGAAATCGCGGCGTTGACCGGGAGCACGATCGGAGTGACTTCGGGCGAGGGCCGAAGCCGCAAGTCGACGCGCGCGACATAGCCGTCCTCGGTCCGCTTCTGGAGAAGCTCGACGAGCCTTCGTCCCAGGCGGACCGCCAGATCGCCCGGCTCCCGCCGCTCCTTTCGCGGCAGTGTCGCCGGGTCGAAAAGAAGCAGCAGGTCGACATCGGACGAGAAGTTCAGCTCGCGGCTTCCAAGCTTGCCGAGCGCGATGACGGCAAAGCCCCGCACGGTCTCTCCCGGAAGCATCTCCTCGAACGCCACTTCGATCGCGCGCGCAATCGCCCGATCGGCGAAATCGGAGAGGAGCGCGGTTACGCCCTCGAGATCGAGTTCTCCGGAGAGGTCGCCGAGCGCGGTCGCCAGAGCCAGGCCCTGCCGTCGGCGCCTGAGCTCGGCTCCCGCCGTTTCCGCGCCGGCTCGAACCGCGGCCGCCGCCGCAACCTCGGGCCCTTCCCCTTGAAACAGATCGACAATGTCGCGGCGCGCCTGAATCGCGTCGCGCAGGAATTGCGAATGGCCTTCCGCCCTCGCGATCGCGTCGCTTCGCGCTTCATCCGAGACTGTGGCGTTCACATGCCGGGCCTTGCCCGAAACGCAGGGACAAGGAAACTTCCCCCCTGCCTCGGACGTTCTCAGGCCCGAATGAAGGCACATACGAAGTCAATGGGTAACGCGACGATAGAGATGGATCGCAGGCAGATCAGGATCGACATGCCCCCGGAACACGCGGGCGTCATGGCGGCCCTCCGCCGCGCCTTCCAGGCTGCCGCCGAGGAGCCCAGCGACCGCGATTTCGCGGAGCTCTTGCGGAAGCTGAATTAACCGCTTGGGAGTCATTCCCGCTCAGGGGGGTGCAGCTCAACCCTCCCGGCTGAGCTCGTCGACCTCGCCCATGATCGTCTGAAGCGCCGACTTGTTCGGGTCGGTCTTGTGCTGGCGCCTCGACGGCAGCTTGCCGCTGGACAAGAGCCCTTCCAGAGCAACGCGCCCGCGAGCCACCCGGCTCTTGATGGTGCCGACGGCGCAGCCGCAGATTTCGGCCGCCTCCTCATAAGCGAAGCCACCCGCGCCCACGAGAATCAGCGCCTCGCGCTGGGGTTGCGGCAAATGCATCAGCGCGCGTTGCATGTCCGCTAGCTCCACATGCCGGTCCTGGCTGGCGGGAGCGGCGAGGATCTTCGATGCGGTCAGCTCGTCCCATTCGCCCTTGAAGCGCGCTCGCCGCATCTGGCTGAGGAACAGGTTGCGAAGGATGATGAAGGTCCAGGCCCGCATGTTGGTGCCCGCCTGGAAGCGCTTTCGAGCGGCCCACGCCTTCAGAAGCGTTTCCTGGACGAGATCGTCGGCAAGGTCGCGGCTTCCCGAAAGCGAGCGGCCGAAGGCGCGCAGGTGCGGGATCACCGCGGCCAGCTGCTCCTTGAAATCCGGGTCCGAAAGCGGGGTCGGCTCGACAGGCGCCGCGGAAGCGGAATCGTCGTCGGTTTCCTTAGCCATCATCCCCCACAATGTTTGTACGCACGTCGCCTTGGACAACCGAGGATGAACCTGAAATTATCATGACGACCCCGGAGCGAGCCCACCGCACCGTCATCGGCCGACGAGCACGATGACGGTGAAGATCACGATCACGAGCGCAAGCCCGACTCCGAGCACGTATCGGGTGACGTGCGGAGTCGCTCCGCCGCGCGCTTCGGTGGTCGTCACATGTTCCGTGGGGTCGTTCCTCATCTTTTTCCGATCGTAACGGACTTGTCCCAAGCCAACGCCGCTTCGGGAACCATGTTCCCGCCGCGCAACGATGAGCAGGTTTGCTTGCGAGCCGGTCGTTTGTCAGGCGGGTACCGTCGCGGCGTCGAAGAACAGCGCCTGGGCGATCGCGGCCTTCACCGTCGAACGCTGGAACGGCTTGGTGATGAGGAACGTCGGCTCCGGCCGGGTCCCCGTCAGAAGCCGCTCGGGGAAAGCGGTGATGAAGATCACCGGTACCGAGAATTCGGCGAGAATATCGCGCACGGCGTCGATACCGCTCGAATCGTCGGCGAGTTGAATGTCGGCGAGCACCAGGCCGGGCGGGCTTTGGCGCGCCATGGCGACGGCCTCGTCCCGGGTTACAGCGACGCCGGTGACGTTGTGGCCGAGATCCCGGACGATGGTCTCGATATCCATCGCGATGATCGGCTCGTCCTCGATGATCAGGACGTCGGTCAGAGTCTGGCGCTCGATCTCGCTCAAAGCCTCGGCGACGAGCGAATCCACGTCCGCCGGGCTCGCACCGATCAGATAGCCGGCGTCTTCGCTCGAAAAGCCCTCGAGCGAGGTCAGAAGCAAGGCCTGGCGCGATAGAGGCGTGATCTTCGAAAGCCGGGCGTGGGCGATCCCTTCGGCTCCGGACATATTGTCGCCCGGCTCCTCGCCTTCCTCCACATTGGCGGTCGACCAGATGGCATGGAAGGTCTTGTACAGGCCGAGGCGCGGGTCGACGTCGCGCGGGAATTCGTCGGGCTTTGCGACGATGGCTTCGAGAGTCGCTCGTACGAAGGCGTCGCCGTGCGTCTGGCTGCCGGTCAAGGCGCGCGCGTAACGGCGCAGGAATGGCAGATGGGGCGCGAGTTCCTGTCCAAGGGACATAAGCTGAGACTCTCCTAATTCAGCGGCGTTCCGCCTTTTGGGGAGGCGCCGAGTTCGTTGCAACCCTGGAAGGACCGGTTGTGGCTCCGGTGCAGTTCCCCCGCAGAGAATGGACTGTGGCTGGAACAAAGCACCGGCCATTTGGTTTCCGCCCGTGTGGCGGGGAGCATATCTGGCCGTTGACGGTATGCGAGCGCCAAAGTTAGGGCGGACTTCGGCGCGATTCGACCACATGATGCTTCCGATGCGTTGCAACGCTCCAGACTGCCAACCGGGGGCGCACGTACCCGCGCAAGGGGAATGACAGATTGAGTGACAGTAAAGCGCGCGAGTCGAGCAGCGCCGATGGAAAAAGCAGGAAACGGGCGCCCAAAGCGTCAAAAGCCAAGCGCACGCAGCGCGGGAGCGACATCGGCCGCGCGCTTCGATCGGTCTATGACGAAACCCTGCGGGAGCACGTTCCCGACGATTTTCTGGACCTCCTCGGCAAGCTCAGCTGAAGTGCCGGCGCCGGATCGGGCTTGAGCAATGGCTAGCGCCGCCGAACGTTTCGCCAGACTGTCGACGCCCGCGAAGCTGCTTCTGATCCTCACCGCAGCACTTCTACCGATCGGCTTCGGCCTCGGCTGGGTCGCTTATTCGGGAATCAGGGATGCCAATGCGGCTCTGCGCCTTCAGTCGCAGGACCGGGCCCGGGTCGCGGCGCGAGCAATAGAAAGCCTGATCGCCCGGGACGTGCTTGCGCTCAGGATCGCCGCCAACGGCCGGCTGGACAACACCGATCCCTGTCTGCGGGTCCAACGCTCGCTCGGCATCGCGCCGGGGGTGCAACAGGCTTTCCGGCTTGAGTCGGATGCGGGGCTGGAACTGTGCAGCGTCGGCGATATCGGCGACGTCGGATCGCTTCCGCTGATCGCGCCCGGCGACATCCAGCTTCGGGTCGCTCCGGACGAGGACTCGCTTGTCATCCGCGTCGGAGTCATCCGCGGCATGGCGACGACCGCCATTTCGACCCAGCAAATTCGCGCCGCGGCGCTTGGCGAATCCACCCAGATCGATGGAATCGCGATCAAGGACGGAAGCCACGAAATCGACATCATGGCGTCGAACCCCATGATCGCGTCCGGCCAACGTGCGTCGACCTCGCGCTGGATGATCGGCAACGGTCGGCTCGCGATCGACGTCGAGGGCCGGGTTCCGGCGGTCACCACGGTCGACCGGCTGGTCATCATGCTTCCGGTCGTGATGTGGTTCATCGCCGCGCTGATGACCTGGTTCATGGTGACCAGGGTGCTGATCCAGCCGCTCCGCCGCCTGCAGCGCGCGGTTGCCAGTTATGAGCCAGGGGACGCTTCCCTGGAGCTTCCCAGGAGACTTGGGCCCGCGACCGAGATCCAGGATCTTCGCGACGCCTTCGGGCGCGCCGTGTCGCGAGTCGAGGAATCCGAGCGTGACATGACCGCCGCGCTCGACGGGCAGCGCCGGCTGGTGCGCGAGGTTCACCACCGGGTGAAGAACAATCTCCAGGTGATCGCCTCGCTTCTCAACATCCATGGGCGGACAGCCGACACGCCGGCCGCGCGCGCGGCATATGGAGCGATCGGCCGGCGAGTCGGCGCTTTGTCGATCGTTCACCGCAACCATTATGCGGAGATGGAGGAGAACCGGGGAATCGCGCTTCGGCCACTGCTTTCCGAGCTTGCCGCCGAGCTTCGCGCGGGCGCGCCCGATTCGGCGCGAGCCCTGATCATCGAACTGGAGGTCGAAGCCCTGAACACGACCCAGGACGTCGCCGTTTCAGTGGCCTTCCTGATTACGGAGGTCGTCGAATTCGCGATGCTCAACCGGCCCGACGAAACGGTGGAGATCGCGGTCCGCCGGACGAGCGATCTCACCGGCCGTCTCACGCTGACCAGCCCGGTTCTCAACCCCGATTCGGAAAAAGAGCCGGAAAAGGTGCAATTCGAACGCATTATCACCGGCCTTGCAAAGCAGCTTCGCTCGACCCTGGAGCGAAAGCTCGGCCGTTACAGCGTCGATCTTCCGGTGTTTCCGCCCGCCTGAACAGATCGTTTCGGCACTGGTCAAAAAAAATTCCGGACCGCCGGAACCACGCCGAAAGAAGCGGCGTTATGCGGAGTGGATAGTGACCTTTTGCCCCCCCGCTCTCGCTATCCGTTCAAATGGGCCCGGAACCGCCAACCCTCCCCCCCCCCGGTGGCGCTTCCGGGCCCGCACTTTGTCCAGCCTCTGAATCCGGAGAAGCGGCGAGCCGCCGGTTCGCGCGCCAGTGGGTGATTCGGATCGCGATGATCGCGAATTCGTAAAGCGCATAGAGGGGGGTCGCGAGAATCATTTGCGAAACCGCGTCGGGCGGGGTGAGGACCGCGGCAATGGCAACCGCGGCGACCAGTGCGTAACGGCGCGATTTCGTCAGCTGAGCGAGCGTGATGATTCCGGCACGCTCCAGGATCATCAATAGGATCGGAAGCAGGAACGCGACCCCGAAGCCGAACAGGAAACGGGTGCAGAAGCTCAGATAATTGCCGATCCCGGGCAGCGCCTCGCGCTCGACTCCGCCGATAGTCCCCTGGAAGCTCAACAGGAAATGAAGCGCCCAGGGCATCGCGATGAAATAAGCGAAGGCCGCGCCGCCGATAAAAAAAACTGGGGTCAGCATCAGGAACGGCAGAAGCGCCTTCTTTTCCTTGGCGTAGAGGCCCGGAGCGACGAACTCCCAGATCTGGATTGCGAAAAAGGGAAAGCCGAGCATCAGAGCCGCGAACAGCGCCACCTTCACCTCGACGAAGAAGGCTTCGAAAATATCGGTGTAGATGAGCTTGCCCTGCCCGGCGGCGAGCAGCGGCTGGACCAGGAAGGCGAAGATCGGCTTGGCGAAATAGAGGCAGGCGGAAAACAGCACGACCAGCACCGCCAGCGACCACAGCAGGCGCCGCCTCAGCTCGATCAGATGCTCGAGCAGCGGCGCCTTGGTTTCGTCGATGTCCTTCACGGCAGCTCGCGAGCGTCGGGGGGGCGGGGCGCCGGCGGAATTTCGCCCGGCTCAGGCGGTTCGGCGCCGACAGCCGGATGCTCCCGCATGATCCGCTCGTTCTCCTCGCGCCACTTGCGTTCCATTTCCTCGAGCTCGGCTTCGCGGATCATCGCTTCGATCCCGCTGTGGAAATGACGCGCCATTCCGCGAACCTTGCCGACCCAGCGGCCGAGCATGCGCAGTGCAGCGGGCAGGTCCTTGGGGCCGATGAAGATGAGCGCCGCGACCGCGACGATTATGAGCTCGGTGGAATCGACGCCGAACATCGGCTCTCCCGGTCAGCCGCGTGGGCTATCGTCGCTCGGCGGAGTTTCGCTCGGACGCTGCTCGGGCGTCACTTCGATGGGCTGCTCGGGAGCGCGGCTCTGCGGCGGAAGCTGGCGCGGGTCCTGGCGCCGCTCGACGTTTTTCTCGTCATCGTCGGAGAGGCCTTCCTTGAAGCTCTTCATCCCCTTGGCGACGTCCTTCATCATCGCCGAGAAGCGATTGCCGCCGAAAAGCAGGAGAATGAAGAGACCGAGGATTAGCCAGTGGATCAGGCTGAACGAGCCCATGTGCGCACTCCGAAGCGATGGTTGGCACCCCCTTAGTCTTCCTCGCCCTCGCTTTCCAGTTGCTCGTCGGCCTCGTCCTCCAGCTGCAGCTGGAAGATGCTCTCGTCGAGCGGGTCGAGAAGCCCGGCCGCCTTGAGATCGTCGATCCCGGGCAGGTCCTTGCGCGATTCGAGGCCGAAGTGGGTGAGGAAATCGGCTGTGGTCGCATAAAGCAGCGGCCGCCCCGGGCTATCGCGCCGCCCCGCGGTGCGGACCCAGCCCGCTTCCATCAGCACGTCGAGCGTGCCCTTCGATATCTGAACGCCGCGAATCGCCTCGATTTCCGCCCGGCTGACAGGCTCATGATAAGCGATGATGGCCAGTGTTTCGGTCGCGGCCCGCGACAGCCGCCGCGGTTCCTCGCGGGTTCGGCGAAGCAAATGCGCAAGGTCGGGCGCGGTCTGGAAATGCCAGCGCGCGCCACGCTCGACCAGCTCGATCCCGTGGCCCTGATAGCGCTCCGCAAGTTCGGAAAGCGCCGCCTCGACATCGCCCTCGCCGACGTGCGCCGCAACCTCGGCGACGGTCAGCGGCTCCGCGGAAGCGAACACAGTCGCTTCAACCGAGCGAAGAAACTCGTCCATCAGGCCGCCCTGAGCCGAAGCGGAGCGAAGGCTTCGGACTGATCGAGGTCCAGCTTTCCGCGCCGCGCCAGCTCCAGCGCTGCAAGAAAGCTCGAAGCGAGCGCCGACTTTCGCAATTGCGGATCGTCGGTCCGCGGAAGGAATGCCTGGATATCGGTCCAGTCGATCGCCGTTCCGATCATACGGCTCACCCGCTCGATCGCTTCGTCGAGGGTCATCACCGAGCGCGCATGGACGACGTGCATCGCCGGGGCGTCGCGCGCCTTGACCGCGCCATAGGCGGCGAACAGGTCGAACGCGCTCGCCCGCCATGCAGACTTGCGAACCAGCCGAAGCCCTTCGGGCGAACCGCGAACGAACACATCGCGCCCCACCCTGTCGCGACCGAGAAGCCTCGCCCCCGCCTCGCGCATCGCGTCGAGCCGCTGAAGGCGCATCTGCAGCCGAAGCGCGACTTCCTCGGGGCTGGGGTCGGCCTCCGGATCCTTGGGCAGAAGGAGGCACGATTTGAGATAGGCGAGCCAGGCCGCCATCACGAGATAGTCGGCCGCGATCTCGAGCTTGAGCGCCCGAGCCTCGTTGAGGAAAACGAGATATTGCTCGACCAGGTCGAGGATGGAGATTTGCGCGAGATCGACCTTTTGCGATCGCGCCAGGCTCAAAAGCAGGTCGAGCGGCCCCTCCCAGCCGTCGAGGCTGAGGTTGAGCTCGTCGCCGTCGCGCGCGGCGGAATCGAAAGTCACCACACCCACACTGCAAAGCTAGCCGAATTGGCGGGCATTGAAAGAACACACGTCATTGCGAGGAACGCCAGCGACGAAGCAATCCACAACTTTCTGGATTGCTTCGCTACGCTCGCAACGACGACGATTACGCCAGCGCGAGAAGCTGATCGCGCTTGGCGATCAGGACGTCGAATGGATCGCTGTCGTCCTCGCCACTCACGGTCGCCATCGCCCGCTCGAGCCGAGCTTCGCTCTCCTGCGTCATCGCCGGGACAACCTTCGCCACCAATACCATCTCGTCCATCTTCCCCGAACAGTGGAGCGCAGCGTCGCATCCCGCCTGAACGACCCCCGCCGCGCGTTCGCCATAGTCCCCTTTCAGCGCCTCCATGCCGATGTCGTCGCTCATCAGGAAACCGTCGAACCCGATCCGGCCGCGGACGATTTCGCCTATGACCTTCGCCGACTGGCTCGCGGGCCGCTCGCTGTCCCAGGCGGTGTAGACCACGTGCGCCATCATCCCCATCGGCGCCCAGTTCAGCCGCTCGAACGGTTCGAGGTCGCTCGCCAGCTCGTCCGCGCTCGCCTCCACCACGGGCAGTTCCTTGTGGCTGTCGCACAGTGCGCGGCCGTGTCCCGGGATGTGCTTGATAACCCCCACGACCCCGCCCGATCGAAGGCCGTCGAGCGTGGCGCGGCCCAGTGCCGACACCTGCATCGGCTCCGATCCAAGCGCCCGGTCGCCGATGATCTCGTCCGCGCCCGTCTGCCGGACGTCGAGCAACGGCAGGCAATCGACGTTGATGCCCGCCGACCGGAGCATCAGCGCCAGCGCCTTCGCGTTCGCCCGCGCCGCCTCGATCGCCGAGGACGGCGCCCGGTCGTAAAGCTCGGCGAACGCCCAGCCGCAGGGGAATTCCGGCCATTCCGGCGGCTTCATGCGCGCCACCCTGCCGCCTTCCTGGTCGATCAGGATCGGCAAGTCCGGCCTCGGCGACAGGTTGCGGAGCGAATCGGTCAGGGCCTGAAGCTGGGCCTGGTCGATGCAATTGCGCTTGAACAAGATGTAGCCGGCGGGATCGCAATCGATGAAGAAATCGCGTTCGTCGTCGGTGAGGACCGCGCCGGAAAGGCCGTAGATCGCCGCCTGCATTGGCGGGCTAATGCGCGACGAAGCAGCTCTCGCCGCCCGCCTTTATTGCCTGACACGCCTCGCGGGCCGCGTCCGGCGATGACGCCGCGGCGCGCAGGCGATAGCCGCTGCTCGACCCCGAGGAATAAGGAACGACCATCTTGGTCAGGCCGGACAAAAGACCGAAACGGCCGCTGAGCACGGTCCAGGCGCGCTCGGCCTGGGCGGTGTTCTTGTAGGCGCCGAGCTGGATCACGCTTCCCGGAGCTCCCGACGGTTCTGGCTTGGGCGCGGGCGGTTCGGGCGCGACCGGCTCCTTCGTCTCACCCGGCGGAATCGTCTTCGGTTGCGGCTGTTCAGTCGTGTCCGGAAGGTTGAGCCGCGAATCCACATCCTCGCCGGCGCTT
>DASTIF010000142.1:0-6734 GCA_035717805.1 Sphingomicrobium sp. | reverse complement strand
CCTGCTCAACCCCGCCGGAGTCGGAACCGCGAACCGCGCCGGGTGAATGAAAGCGAACAGCTCGAGCAGGTCGAGGCCCGACAATTCGGCATAGCCGAGCCGCTGCCCGACCAAAGGCGCGTTGAGGATGATGTGCGGAGTTTCGGCCGCCCGTGCGATGGCTTCTCCCCGGGTCGCCTCGCGGACAGCGCCCGACGCATCGGCAATCCAGATTCCGGCGTGGGTTGCGTGAAGCGCTGGAAGAGGCAAAGGAGCGGCCATCTCCCGACCTTGGCGACACGAGAACAGAAGAGCAACGGATTTGGACCGCGAAATCATCCGCTCCGCCGCGATGCAGTCCAAGGCCTGGCCCTATGAGGAAGCGCGCAAGCTGCTCAAGCGCTACCCCGACGGCAAGCCCGGCGGCGGTCCGGTCATCTTCGAAACCGGCTACGGGCCGTCCGGCCTTCCGCACATCGGCACGTTCAACGAAGTGCTTCGAACCACCTTCGTCCGCCGCGCGTTCGAGGAATTGTCCGACCAGCCGACGCGGCTGATTGCGTTCAGCGACGACATGGACGGGCTTCGCAAGGTGCCCGATAACCTTCCCAACGCCGAGCTTCTCCACGCCCACCTCGGCAAGCCGCTGACCAGAATTCCCGACCCGTTCGGGAGCCACGACAGCTTCGCCGCGCACAACAATGCGATGCTTCGCGGATTCCTCGACCGCTTCGGCTTCGACTACGACTTCTTCTCGGCGACCGAATGCTACGCGTCCGGCCGCTTCGACGAGGTCATCCGCCAGGTCCTGCGCAACTGGGACGGAGTCATGGGCGTGATGCTCCCGACCCTGCGCGAAGAGCGGCGCAAGACCTATTCGCCGGTGCTCCCGATTTCGCCGGCCAGCGGGATCGTGCTGCAAGTGCCGGTCGAGGTCGTCGACGCCGAGGCCGGGATCATCGCGTTCGAGGATGAAGGCCGGCGGATCGAGCAGTCGGCCCTCGGCGGCATGGCCAAGCTCCAGTGGAAGGTCGACTGGGCGGCGCGCTGGGTTGCTCTGGGCGTCGACTACGAGATGGCGGGCAAGGATTTGATCGACAGCGCCGTGCAGTCGAGCAAGATCGCTCGAATCCTCGGCGGCCGCCCGCCCGAGGGCTTTAATTACGAGATGTTCCTCGACGAAAAGGGCGAGAAAATCTCCAAGTCCAAGGGCAATGGCCTGAGCCTCGAGGAATGGCTTCGCTACGGGAGCGAGGAAAGCCTGGCCTTCTACATCTACCGCGAGCCGAGGAAGGCGAAGAGCCTGCACATCGGGGTCATCCCGCGCGCGGTCGATGACTATTGGCAGTTTCGCGAACGCTACCCGGCGCAACCGGTCGAGCAGAAGCTCGGCAACCCGGTCCACCACATCCATGCCGGCAAGGTCCCGGAGCAGACGCTTCCGCTCACTTATGGTCTGCTCTTGAACCTGGTCAGCCTGCCCGGCTGCGGCAAGAAGGACACGGCCTGGAAGTTCGTGCAGCGTTATGCGCCGGGGACCTCGCCCGAAAGTGATCCCGAGCTCGACCGGCTGATCGGGCTTGCGGTCAATTATGCGGCGGATTTCGTCGAACCGAACCTGAATCGTCGCGCTCCAACCGCGCTAGAAGCCGATGCGCTGCACGATCTCGATTCAGGATTGGTAAATTTGCCGGAAGACGCCGACGCGGAAGCGATCCAGCACCTCGTGTTCGAGGTCGGCAAGACCCATTACGGCAAGGAAAATCTCCGCGCCTGGTTCCAGGCGCTTTACGAAACCCTCCTAGGCTCGTCGCAGGGCCCGCGAATGGGCAGTTTCATCGCCCTCTACGGAATCGACAACAGCCGCCGCCTGATCGCCGAAGCGCTCACGGCTTGATCAGGGCAGCAATCCGGCCGACTGGCCGCGCGCGCCGAAGGTCGCTCGGCCAATCTGTGCGGTGATGACCCGATTTCGCTTCTGACTCGTCGCCGTTGCATGCGACTGGGCGTCGTGCATGGCCTGAGCGGAAGGGCAATTGCCAGAGGTGGACGTCCCTGATCGGCTGGCGAATGCGGCGGGTTGTTTGGCGGACAAGGGAACAACCCAGCAAAGGGCCGCCAAAGCCAGCAGTTTGCGTATGTTAATGGTCATCTGAAACCTCGTGAACGATTATACTGCAACCGGGCTTCCGGTTGCGCGCAATCTTCATGCGGCCAGCGCCAAAATCTGGCACAATCGCCGCCATGCTCGACGAATTCGACCGCGCGCTGCTCGACCAGGTCCAACGCGACGACAGCCGCACCGCGGATCAGCTCGCCAAAGCCGTGCCCTTGTCTCCGTCCGCGATCGCCCGCCGCTTGCGCCATCTTCGAGGCGAGGGGTGGATTGAACGCACCATCGCGCTGCTCTCGCCGCGGCTGACCGCCGAGCGCCTGCGCGCGCTCGTTTTCGTGCAGCTCAACGAACATGCGGATCACTCGGGAAAGCAGGCGCTGCTGAACAGGCTGGGGCAGTGCGACGAAGTCCAGCTAGCCTATGAGATCAGCGGCAACTACGATCTCGTGGTGCTCGTCGATTGTCCGACGATGGGCAGCTTCGTCGATCTCGCCGAGCGGCTGTTCGCGGCCGACTCGACTGTCCGCCGCTATGAATCGGCCTTCGTGAAACGCGAACTCAAGTTCGCGCCGTTCGTCCGCCTGTCCCGCTGAAGAGGCAGAGAACGAACGGGCCCGGCCGACGAACGCAGAAAGCGCGCCGCGGTTGGGCGCGACAGCGGAGCCCGATCTGCGGCGCCGGTGCCGACCGGCCGAACCGGGCGCCTGCGGGCGGTGACATGGCGATGAGTCGGGTCGCCCTCCGCCCCCGAAAAATGCCCCGTCATCGCGCTTTACGGGATCGAGAATAGTCGTAAGCTGATCGGAGAAGATTTGAAGGAATAGGCGATGAAGCCGTTGCGGTTGAAGGTAGGAATATTTGACCAACTTCTGGTTATTGCCGGCATCTTCCTTCTCAGCTTCATCACGTTCGACATTCTGTTCAAGGCGACAGGCAGCGACGGCTATTTCCAAGAAATCATAGCGGCGCTGATCGGGACTATTTTGGCGGCGGTCGTCACTGCCATGCTGCTGACCTCACAGTCGAGAGGAGAAGAACTGAAGGAGAGGAATGTCGAAGTTTTTCGGAAGAAGTTTAATAGCTATGACGAATTTTTGACCCTTGCGGTCGAGCACTTGGCAGATTGGGAACTCGATGAGATTGAAATAAGATGCTTGCGCGCGAGCATCTATAGGATGTCACTTTTCAGTTCGAACGACACCATGTTTGCTGTAAGTTCGTTTTTAAGGTCCAAAGTTGTTCAAGATATCGAGTTCGATTTGAGTAGCGTAGTGGCTGCTTTTCGTGCGGAACTCGCGCTTACGGGACTCGACAGCACGTTTGATATTGATCTGGACGTAATCGATCGATTTCTGATCAGCGATAGCGACGGTGGCGTCGCTCAAACTCGATCGATTATCGGGAGTTTCAGGAGTTCGCTACTTAGGGACATAGCTCTTCAGTCGCCTGAGATATGCAAAGAGTTTAGCGCTGATGAGCCGGACGGAGTGGGCGAGGGGCTTATGTTTACCTTGAACGCACCTCGATCGATCTCATACATGATCTCAATTGATTATCCGGACGATGACGAAATTGCGCCAGGTGTCGAAGTCATCCTCGATGCCACGGAGCTGCCAAAGCGCGAAGTTGAGAAACTGTTCAAAATTGCTGAGCCGTTAGGATTTTCTCGGGAGGACGAAGATGAGCCATATGCGACGTTGGAAATTGCAAGGTTAGATCAGCGCGACGTTCCGAGAATCGGCGGAGCGGGCTGGGACACCGCCCGCGTGGCGCGCGCAATTCTTGAGTTGCACTCCTTCCTTGGTTCTCCTGCTAAAAAGATATGAGATGTCGCCCTCGACGTGCTTGAGCTCGGAAGACGTCAAACGAGTTATCAAACGCGAACTCGGTCCAAAGATGTACCGCAATTCCGGAGGAGTCATGCTGTCCGGTACGGATGCGCTGCGACCGGGTCTCGCCTACATCATGGGTCTCAATCCCGGTGGGGATCCAAAAGCCGAGGGTTACGAGCGCTCAATCATCGACTCGGTGGATGAGCGGCGGCAATTCAGCTGCTATCTCAACGAATGCTGGCAGCCGCGCTGTAACGGTCCTGAGGGTGCATGCGAGCACATTAGCTCCGGTCTCGTGAAGCCCGAATATTTGGTCAAGCATCAGCGCAACGTCGCCAAACTCGCAAACGCGCTCAGTCTCGATCTCCGCGACATCTTCTCGGCTAACGCGATATTCGCACGCTCCACAAGCAAGGCGACTTTGGCAAAACAAACGGGCCATTCAATGGAAGAATGGTGGCGAGTTTGCTGGCCGGTGCACCAGCACTTCCTCGGTATCGTGCGCCCAAAAGTCATTATTACGCTAGGCTACGGTTTCGGAAGCAGCGCATTCGGTCTATTGTGGAATGTCGCCGGAAAACCGGATTATCGGCGCCTGGGCGATAACGGCAGACGAGGCGGCTGGGTATTCGATGCCGACTTTCCCCTGCCAGATTCGAAACTGAAAACGCTGGTCGTCGGAATTCCTCATCCAAGCTACATGGCGGTGGGGGCCGAACTCACAGAAGCCCTTCATGCGCTCGCCTCCTAAAAAAAAGGGCGCCGCGGTTGGCCGCGACGCCCTTGCCTGGTCGGCTCTTGGGGAGGCTACCAGAAGAACTCGTAGATGACGTCGACGACCTGGCCGCTCATCGTGTCGACGAGCAACGCGTCGTCATAATAGCGGACCCACTTGTATGGCCACGGCGCGTAGGGGAGCCGGTACATCGACGGGTCGTTGAGCCAGTAATTGCTGCTGTAATAGCTCGGCCACAGGCGCCAGCCGATATTGAAGCGGCGGTAATTCCAGCCGAACGGATCGAAATAGAATCCGAGGTGGAAGATCGACCGGTTATGGTCGCGCCACCTGCGCCAGTCGTAGCGGTGATCGTGGCGCCAGGTCGAATGCCAGCGCGGCGCTCGATAGTGGCTGGTCGCGGTCTGCGGCGCCGGAGCCGGCCGGTCCGGCCGCGCGCCGGTCGGCGGAGTCACGTGACGGCGAGCCCGGTCGGCTCGGTCGACGAAGCGATTGACGGAGCGCTGGCGTTCCTGGCGAAGCTGCTCGCGGCGATCCTGACGAGCTTCGACACGATCATGATTTGCCCCGTGGCGCTGTTCAAGCGCCGGACGAACGTGGTTCACCTCGCGGCGCTGCTCGCGCGGCGGACGAGCACGATTTACGCGCGCGCTGTCCGTCGACCGCTGATGAACCGTAACATTCCTCTGCGGAGCCTCGCGTTGGCGCTCGACGCGCTGAACGCGCTCGGCCCGCGGCCTGTCGCGCGAGTCGGAACGGTCGCGGCCGTTATCCGATTTGTCGGACTGATGCTTGGCCTCTTTGGAGTCGCGGTCGTGGCGGCCGGAATCCTGGGCCATAGCCGGGCTGAAGGCGGTTGTCGCCAGAAGAAGGGAGAAGAGAATTTTACGCATGGCATACCTCGGAAAAAGCGAGTCGATTGACGCCTTTTCTACGCGGTTTTCCATGAGCCGTTGCTGAACCGTCATGAATCTCGCCATTCATCTTCAAGCGCTTGCAATGCGGCGGCTCGGCGGACATCCATTTCAGGGTGCAGGCAATCGAGACAAAGCTCGGCCGAATGGGTGCCTCCGTTGCCGGCGAGGGCGGGGTCCCGATCGTCTTCCTGCACGGCGTCGGATCGGACAAGAGCGTCTGGCGTCCCCAGCTCGAACATTTCGGCCAAAGCCGCATGGCGGTCGCCTTCGATTATCCCGGTTATTGCGACAGCGAGCCCGCGAGCGAAGGCACGACACGCGACGCCTACGCCGCCGCGATCCTGGCCGGCATGGACTCGCTCGGGATCGGAAAGGCCCACATCTGCGGCCTCTCGCTCGGCGGCGTGATCGCGATCGCAATCCACTCGGCCGCGCCGGATCGGTGCCGGTCGCTGATCCTCGCCGACACCTTCGCCGTGCATCCCGACGGTCAAGCCATCTTCGAGCGCTCGATCGCCGCGAGCAACGATTTGCGCGCAATGGCCGAAGCGCGGGTCGATTTCCTTCTCGCGCAGCCGGCCGATCCAGAGGTCCGAATCGAAGTCGTCGAGACGATGGCGGCGATCGATCCCGCTGCCTATCGCACCGGCGCAGAGGCGGTGTGGCTTGCGGACCAGCGCGACCGGGCGAGCCAAATCCGGGTGCCGACCCTTGTCCTGTGCGGTTCGGACGACAAGGCCACCCCGCCGCAATTGTCGCATGAGCTTGCCGGGCTGATTTACGGCGCTCGGTACGAGGAAATCGCATCGGCCGGCCACCTCACCAATCTGGAGCGACCGGACGCGTTCAACTCGCTAGTCGACGTCTTCATCCGCGATGTGGATTAGCGATCGTCCTGGCGTTTGCTTTCGATTCCTTCCGGACCATCACTGCCAACGCTCCAACATCCCTCTGTCCTACAGCCGCGCTGCTGTGCCATGTTCGGCCCTATGCGGTTGTGCGCCTCCGAGTTAAGCCTGAGACTTGACCCTGCGTTTCGTCGCGCGCGTGTCCGCACGCGCACGCGTAGGGCTGCTGCGTTTGCTGCGTTTCGCCCGGGATCCTTGCGCTCGCGCGCGCCGACGAGTGAACCTGGTGAACTTCGGGGCGCGTTC
>DASTIF010000141.1:0-11856 GCA_035717805.1 Sphingomicrobium sp. | reverse complement strand
CGATCAAGCAGCACGGGGTGGGCGTCAAGTGCGCGACGATCACGCCCGACGAGGCCAGGGTCGAGGAGTTCGGCCTAAAGCGGATGTACCGGTCGCCGAACGGGACGATCCGCAACATCCTCGGCGGCTGCATCTTCCGCGAGCCGATCGTGATTTCGAACGTGCCGCGGCTGATTCCCGGCTGGACCGACCCGATCGTCGTCGGCCGTCACGCCTTTGGCGATCAGTATCGGGCGACCGACTTCCTTGTGCCCGGGCCCGGCAAGCTGACGATGAAGTGGGTCGGCGAGGACGGCCGAGAGCTCGACTTCGACGTGTTCGATTTCCCGAGCTCCGGCGTCGCCATGGGCATGTACAACCTCGACGCGAGCATCCGCGACTTCGCCCATGCCTGCTTCAACTACAGCCTCGACCGCGGCTGGCCGCTCTACCTCTCCACGAAGAACACCATCCTCAAGGCCTATGACGGCCGTTTCAAGGACATCTTCCAGGATATTTACGACAAGGAATACAAGGCGAAATTCGAAGCTGCCGGCATCGAATATCAGCATCGCCTGATCGACGACATGGTGGCATCCGCGCTCAAGTGGAGCGGCAAGTTCGTCTGGGCTTGCAAGAATTACGACGGCGACGTCCAGTCGGACCAGGTCGCGCAGGGTTTCGGCTCACTGGGGCTGATGACCTCGGTTTTGACGACCCCCGACGGCAAAACCGTCGAAGCGGAGGCCGCGCACGGCACGGTCACCCGCCATTATCGCATGCACGAGCAGGGCAAGGCCACCTCGACCAACCCGATCGCATCGATCTTCGCCTGGACCGGCGGGCTCAAATATCGCGGCAAGTTCGACGACACGCCCGAGGTGGTGCGCTTCGCCGAGACTCTCGAGCGGGTTTGCGTCGAGACTGTCGAGGGCGGGCAGATGACCAAGGATCTCGCCATCCTCGTGGGCCCCGAGCAGCCGTGGATGACCACCGAGCAGTTTTTCGAAGCGATCGTCGCCAATCTCGAATCGGCTATGGCGAACAAGGCGAGCGAACCTTCTCCCGCCTGACGCCAAGGCCGATAAAGCGTCCGGGAATTCGCCGAAGAATCGGGAGCCGGTCAAGCAGGCGGATTGCGAGCGGTGCCCTGGTTATCGGATCGCCCGGCTGAAGAAGCCGCCCGATAATCGCGTCCTGGGCGAATTTCTGAGCCGCCTGGATGAGCCGCGTCGGAAACATGCGCCGGTCCTGCACCTTGTGGAGCAGCGGATCGACATCTTCCCCGCGAGCAAGCGGGCCGGTCAGTGCATTTGCCGCGGCGACCGCATCCTGGATGGCGAGGTTGATGCCGATCCCGCCAATCGGGGACATGGCGTGGGCGGCATCGCCGATCGCGAGCAGTCCCGGTCTGTGCCAGCAGGTGAGCCGGTCGAGCTCGACGGTGAGCAAGTGGAGGTCCGTTATCTCGTCGAGCTCGCCGAGGTCGAGGTCCGGGGGCGCCGCCGCCGCCACCTCGTCGCGGATCGAATCGATTCCGCGCTCTCTGTACGCCGCGGCCGCGCCCTTGGGGATGACGAAGGCGCATTGCCAATAATCGCCGCGGTCGATGAGAACGAGCAGCCGCCCGCGCTCGACATTTCCTCTAAGGCCGCCTTTTTCGGCGTTCCCCTTAGCGACCTTGAACCAGAAGACGTCCATCGGCGCGCCGAGGTTCTTGACCGGAAGCATGTTGCGAACGATCGACAATCGTCCGTCGGCCGCGATGGTGAGTCGCGCCCTGATCTCGCCTCCGTCCTTCAGTCGAACGCCCTCGATCCTGCCCTTTCCTTCGAGAAAGCTTTCGACCGGCGTTTCCATGCGCAAGGAGAATTCCGGGAACGTCGCCGCCTCGTCGCGAAGGAAATCCAGGAAATCCCACTGCGGCATCAGCGCGATGAAGGGCGCCGGCGTGTCGAGATGCGACACATCCCCGATCGTCCATTCGCGGCCCGCGATCCGGAGCTCGGCACCTGTCATCTTGTTGTGCGGGCGCTTCAGGAAACGATCCAGCATCCCCAGCTGATCGAGGATTTCCATGGTCGAGGGATGGACCGTGTCGCCGCGAAAATCCCGGAAGAAGTCGGCGTGCTTTTCCAGCACCTGCACACGGCAACCGGCGCGGGCGAACAGCAGGCCGGTCATCATCCCCGCGGGCCCGCCGCCGGCGATCACCAAGTCGAGTTCCGACGCCATGACGTCACTAAGCGCGGTAGCGGCCAAGTGACAAGGCGGGCAGCGGCTGGTTAAACGGCCGCATGGAAGGCGGATTTTCGACATCAGGCTTCAGCGACGCGCTGGTCATGCTTGGCGCGGCCGGGATTGTTATCCCCGCCTTCGCTCGGCTCCGGATCAGCCCAGTCATCGGGTTCATTTTCGTAGGCGCTCTGGTCGGACCGTCGGCTCTCGGATCGCTCGCCCGCGACATACCGTGGCTGAACTATGTGACGATCACCAATCCGGCGGCGATCGCTCCTTTCGCCGAGCTCGGAATAATCCTGCTGCTCTTCTCGATCGGGCTCGAGCTTTCGTTCCGCCGGCTGTGGAGCATGCGGCGGCTGGTGTTCGGAGTCGGCGCGGCGGAATTGCTTGGGGGCGCCGCGGTGATCGCCATCGTGCTTGCTCTAATGGGTCAGGGCGCGCCGGGCGCGATCGGCCTCGGTCTCGCCCTAGCCTTGTCCTCGACGGCTTTGGTGATCCCCCTCGTCGGCACGCATAGTGCCGTCGGCCGCTCGGCGCTGGGAATGCTTCTGTTCGAAGACGTAGCGCTGGTCCCGATCGTTTTCGCGCTCGGAGCGATGGCGCCTTATGCGTCGGGCTCGGCCGGATCGCTCGTCCTGACCTTGCTCCTCGGCGGCCTGGCGGCAGCGGCGCTGCTGATTGGCGGGCGAATTCTGCTTCCGCGCCTGTTTGACCAGGCGGCGCGGACCAAGAGCCCGGAGCTGTTCCTCTCCGCCTGCCTCCTGGTGGTAATCGTCGCGAGCATGATCACCTCCGCGGTCGGCTTCTCGCCCGTGTTTGGCGCTCTGATCGCGGGGATAGTCATCGCCGAGACCGAGTATCGCGGCGAGGTCGAGGTGGTGACGGCGCCGATCCGAGGGCTTGGACTCGGGATTTTCCTGATCACGGTCGGAATGAGCCTCAATATTCGGCTGATCTTCGGCAGCTGGCAGGAAATCCTCTTGGCCGTCCTCGGCGTGCTCGCGGCGAAGGCGCTGGTAACAGCCGCGCTGCTGCGGCTGGAGGGGGCCCGGACGGCGGTGGCGGCGGAAACGGGCATCCTGATGGCCTCGCCGTCGGAAACCACGCTGATCGTCCTGAGCACGGCCGCCGCCGCGCAGCTCATCCAGCCCGAGACCGCCGCCTTCTGGCAGATCGTCACCGCCATCGGGCTCACCATCACGCCGTTCCTCGCGAAGCTGGGGCGGCTGGCCGGGCGTCAGGTCGACACCGGCGGCGCCGACCGGCTCGCCGAAGCGATCGAGGAGCGCGAGAAGCCTGAAGTCGTGATCCTGGGCTTCGGAAGGGTCGGCCGGATGGTCGCGGACATGCTCGATGTCCACGAACGCGACTATGTCGCCATCGATTCCGACGTGGATTCGGTTAACCGGTCGCGGGAAAGCGGCTACGACGTGGTGTTCGGCGACGTTGCCCATCCCGAGATCATTCAGCGTCTGCAGCGCGGCAAGCCGTCCGCCTTCGTTCTGACGATGGACAATCCGGTGCTCGTCGCGCGCCTGGCGAAGCGGTTGAGGGAAGCTTTTCCGGACCTGCCGATCGTCGCCCGGGCCCGCGACACCACCCATGCCGCACGGCTCTACAAGGCCGGCGTGACCGATGCGGTGCCGGAAACGCTCGAAGCCTCGCTTCAGCTGTCAGAGGCGGCGCTGGTCGACCTCGGCGTGGCAATGGGCCCCGTGATCGCCTCGATCCACGAAAAGCGCGACCAGCTTCGCGCCAAGATCAAGGCGGAAGCGGAAATGGAGGAAGAGCCGCGGCTCGGGCGGAGACGGCTGAGGGACGCGACCTAGGCCGCGACCTTGTCCAGCGCGTTTTTGACCGCGGCGAGCGCGTCCTGCGCCTTCGATCCGTCCGGCCCGCCGCCCTGGGCCATGTCCGGACGGCCGCCGCCGCCCTGGCCTCCAAGCGCCGCTACGGCAGCCTTCACCAGCTCGACGGCGTTCACTTGACCGGCGAGATCATCGGTCACTCCGATCGCGACGCTTGCGCGTCCGTCATTGACCGCGACCAGCGCGCCGATCCCGGAGCCGAGACGTTTCTTCATGTCGTCAACGGCGGCGCGCAACCCCTTGGGGTCGAAGCCTTCCACGATCTGGCCGAGGAAGGCGTGGCCGTTGACTTGCTCGGGCGCCGGCCCTTCCGATCTGGCGCCGCCGCCCATCGCCAGCGCCTTCCTGGCATCGGCAAGCTCCCGCTCGAGCCGCTTGCGCTCTTCGACCAATGCGGAAATTCGAGCGGGCACGTCGTCGGGCGCGATCTTCAGCGTGGCGGCGGCCTCGCGCAGCTTGCCTTCGCGCTCGTTCAGCCATTTCCGCGCCGCCTCGCCGGTCAGCGCCTCGATCCGCCGGACTCCGGAAGAAACCGCGCTTTCGCTAATGATCTTGAGCAGCTGGATGTCGCCGAGCGAGCGGACATGGGTGCCGCCACATAGCTCCACCGAATAATCGGTATCCGGAGCGCGCCCCATCGAAAGCACGCGCACCTCGTCGCCGTATTTTTCCCCGAACAGCGCCATAGCGCCCGCCGCAATCGCCTCGTCGGGAGTCATGAGCCGCGTCGTCACCGGCTCGTTGCCGCGAATCTGGGCGTTCACGTCGGCTTCGACAGCATCGATTTCCTCGCGGGTCATTGCCTTGGGGTGCGAAAAATCGAACCGGAAATAGTCCGGCGCGACGAGGCTTCCCTTCTGGCTTACATGCGTGCCCAAACGCTCGCGGAGCGCCGCATGCAACAGGTGCGTCGCACTGTGGTTGGCGCGAATTCGGTCGCGGCGTTCGCTGTCGACCTTTTGCTGGACGGTATCTCCGACCGTCAGCTCGCCCTTCATAATTTTCGTCGCCAGCGCGTGGAGCTTCCCGAGAGGCTTCGACGTGTCCTCAACCTCTCCTTCGAAACCCTTGAGCGTAGTCAGTCTTCCGCTGTCGCCGATCTGGCCGCCGCTCTCGCCGTAGAAGGGCGTCTGGTTGAGCAGGACCTGGACCGTATCGCCGGCTTCGGCCGTCTCGACTCGCTGACCGTCCTTCACAATAGCGAGGACCATGCCCTCGCCCTCGTCGCCCGAATGACCAGTGAACTCGGTCGAGCCGAACTCCTCGGCGAGGTCGAACCACAATTCGTCGGAAGCCTTCTCTCCCGAGCCTTTCCACGCGGCGCGGGCAGCCGCCCTTTGCGCCGCCATCGCCGTATCGAATCCGCCCCGGTCGACCTTCAGGCCGCGCGCCCTCAGCGCATCCTCTGTCAGATCGTAGGGGAAGCCATAGGTGTCGTAGAGCTTGAAGGCGGTTTCACCGGCCAGTGTGGTTCCCTCCGCCATCTCGCCGGTCGCTTCGTCGAGGAGCCTCAACCCCGTCGCAAGCGTCTGACGAAAACGCGTCTCTTCCTGCTGAAGGGTGGCCTCGATCAGCGGCTGGGCCCGGACCAGCTCGGGGTAGGCCGCGCCCATTTCCGCGACCAGCGCCGGCACGAGCCGCCACATCAGCGGCTCCTTGGCGCCGAGCAGGTGGGCGTGGCGCATCGCGCGGCGCATGATCCGGCGGAGGACATAGCCCCTGCCCTCGTTTGCCGGCAGCACTCCGTCGGCGACCAGGAAGCCGCTCGCGCGAAGGTGATCGGCGATAACCCTGTGGCTCGCCTTGTTCTCGCCTTCCGCTTTGGTGTGGGTCAGTTCCTCGCTGGCTTCGATGAGCGCCCGGAAGATGTCGATGTTGTAGTTGGAGCGCTTGCCCTGGAGCACGGACGCCATGCGTTCGAGGCCCATGCCGGTGTCGATGCTCTTGCTCGGCAGTTCGGAGACGATTTCGCCCGCGGCCTGCTCATATTGCATGAAGACAAGGTTCCAGATCTCGGTGAAGCGCTCGCCGTCTTGGTCGGGCGAGCCCGGCGGACCGCCCGGAATGTCCTCGCCATAATCGTAGAAGATTTCGGAGCAGGGACCGCACGGACCGTCGTCGCCCATCGCCCAGAAATTGTCCTTGGTCGCGATCTTGATGATCCGGCTCTCGGGCAGGCCGGCGATCTTCTTCCACAGGCCGAAGGCTTCGTCGTCGGTGTGATAGACGGTGACGGTCAGCCGGTCGGGGTCGATCGCCCACTCTTTGGTGACCAGGCTCCAGGCAAGCTCGATCGCGCGGTCCTTGAAATAGTCGCCGAATGAAAAATTCCCGAGCATTTCGAAGAAGGTATGGTGCCGCTCGGTATAGCCGACATTGTCGAGGTCATTATGCTTGCCGCCCGCGCGAACGCATTTCTGCGAGCTGGTCGCCTGGCTGTACGGCCGCGATTCGAGGCCGGTGAACACGTTCTTGAACGGCACCATGCCGGCGTTGACGAACATCAATGTCGGGTCGTTGTGCGGCACCAGCGGCGCCGATTGCACCCGAGCATGACCGTTCTTCTCGAAAAATTCGAGGAAGCCGCGGCGGATGTCGTTCGTCGAGCTCATTCTCGAAGTCATGTAAATGCGCTGCTGCACTGCGGCAAGAACGGCGCTAGGCATCGGCCATGGCGAAACGCTCCAGACCCGCAGTCCCGCAATTCAGGCGAAGACGAAAAGGCCGTCCGATCCTTCGCATCCTCGACTGGGTAGTCCGGATCGTTCTCGGATTCGTCCTGATTTCCTTGCTCTGGGTACTTGCCTATCGCTTCATCAACCCGCCGATCACAGCGACCATGATCGGCGATCTCCTCGCCGGCCGCGGCGCGACTCGCGATTGGATGAGCATTGGCCGGATTGACCGGGACATGGTCCGCGCGGCGATCGCCGCAGAGGACAGCAAGTTCTGCTCGCACGATGGATTCGATCTCGAAGCCATTGAAGACGCGATGAAAAGGAACGCGTCGGGCGGCCGAATCCGCGGCGGCTCGACGATCAGCCAGCAGACGGCGAAGAACGCCTTCCTGTGGCAGGGCGGCGGTTATTTCCGCAAAGGGCTCGAGGCCTGGTTCACATTCCTGATGGAGCAGATGTACCCGAAGCGGCGGATCATGGAGCTTTATCTCAACCTCGCCGAGACCGGCATCGGCACCTATGGCGTGAACGCCGGCGCCCAGCGCTATTTCGGCCATGATTCGAGCGCCATGAGCGCGACCGAGGCGGCGCGGATCGCTGCCGTGCTGCCATTGCCGAAGAAGCGCGGCGCCGTCGCGCCCAAGGGGTTCACCCGCCGCTATGGCAACACGATTGCCGCGCGGATCGGCGTGGTCGGCCGCGATGGCCTCGATTCGTGCGTCTACAAGGACATCAAGGCGGCACCGAGCAAGACGCCTCCGAAGGTCACCAAGAAATCGCGGCCGCTTCCGGGCGCGGAATATGAGACGCTGAATCCGCCTCCACCCGCGGAGGAGCAGGTTCCGGACGCCGGCGCCAATCTTGTCGAGCCCGAAGAGCAGAACGCCGTGCCGGTTCTCAACAATGTCGCCGAGCCCGTTCCGACGATCGAAGTGCCGCCTCCGCCCGCCAACCAGGCCGCGCCCGCCAACGCCATCTGACCATCCGCCTCGCGCTTGCGACCGCTTGCGCCGGGACGAGGAACGCCTGCCCTTGCCGCTCCGTTGAATCGTTCAAACAATGGAGGAGCATATGGCCACCCGCACGCAGTCGAAATCACGAACCCGGAGCAGCAGCGGCAACCGTAGCAGCCAGGGTAGCAGGAGCGCCTTTTCCTGGGGCGATAACGGCGGTCCGATCATCGGTGCGGCGCTGGCCGGCGTAGCGATCGGTTTTGCCGCCAATTACGGCCGCAAGTTCCTGATGCAGGGCATGGAAGCTGCCATCGGCGACTGGGACGAGATCCTTGCGGCCGAGCATGACGAAGCGCTTGCCATCTTCGACAACATGCTCGCCACCGACCAGAGCCAGACCTTCAAGCGCAAGATGCTTTTGATGAAGCTGACCCATGCGCTCGACAAACATGCGCACGAAGAGGAGATGGTCGTCTATCCGGCGCTTCGCGAGGCCAATGACGAGATCGTCGCCGACCAGCTCGAGATCGAGCACGGCCACGTCAAGACGTTCATCTACGAACTCAACGAGATTGGCCCGGATGCGTCCAACTGGCTCGAGAAAGTCCGCGAATTCCGCGACCTCGTGCGCGAGCACGCCCATATGGAGGAAGAGCAGGTCTTCCCGAAATTCAAACAAGCCATGGACGAGGAGCAGAACGCGAAGATCACAAGCCTCGTCAACCGCGACGGCTTCTGGATGGCTTAGCCGACCAGGGCGAGCTTCGGCGGCTCCTGGACGGACAGCTCGACATTTCCTTCGCCGGCGATCCGCTCGATCCGCGCGGCAAGCTCGGCATCGAGCGTGAAATCGCGCCCGGCGAGCACTGAAGCCTGACCGCCCGCAACCAGCGGAAGCAGCAGCCTGACCGATCCGTTGCCCTGGCGTCGGGAAGCGAGTTCTTCCGCGATTGCCGCAACGAGTCGCTCGTCGGACAGGCGGACCAACATCTGAAGCCGCGAGCGCTTCGCCAGGCCGTCGAGCGGCTGGAAGCGCTTGATCGCGACCCTCGGCTGCTCGTCGTTTGCGCGGCGATCGAGCTCGACCGTCAGGAGCCCGCACGAGCCGGCCTTGGCAGCGGCTTCCAGCGCGGCGGACGGCTCCTCGTCGAACACGGTCGCCTCGAACTGACCCGAGCTGTCGGACAGGCTCGCAACCATATAGCGGCGGCCCTTGGCCGAAACCCGCCAGCGAACCCCCTCCGCAAGCGCGGCCATCGTCGCGGACGCGCGTTCGCCCTCGGCAATCCGCATTTCGGCAAGCTCGGCGAAGCTCTTTACCTTCTGGGCAGCCAGCAAATGGCGATGCGCGTCGACGGGGTGAGCGGCGAAATAGAAGCCGAAGGATTCGCGCTCCGCCGCCATGCGCTGCGCAAGGGTCCATTCGGCTTGCGGGAGGCGGATCGGCGGCACCCCTGCCCCGCCTGAGCCGAACAGGCCATGCTGGCCGCTGGTCCGCTGCTCCGCCGCGCTCGAGGCATGGGCGAGAATGGTTTCGGCGGCCGCGAACACAGCGGCACGGCGCGGCTCGAGCACGTCGAAAGCGGCGCCGCCCGCAAGACTCTCCACCTGGCGCCGGTTGAGCAGCCTGGGATCGATCCGCTCGGCGAAATCGTCGAGCGACTTGAACGCCCCGCGCTCCTCGCGCTCGCGAACGACCGCTTCCATCGCCCTTTCGCCCACGCCCTTGAGCGCTCCTAGCGCGTAGCGAACAGCGCCCTCCTCGACGGTGAAATGGGCGTCGCTTTCGTTGATGTCCGGAGGCAGGCAGTCGACGCCGCCCCGGCGAACATCCTCGACGAACAAGGCCAATTTGTCTGTCTGAGCCATGTCGAAGCTCATCGAGGCGGCATAGAATTCGGGACGGTGGTGCGCCTTGAGCCAGGCGGTCTGGTAGGCGACGAGCGCATAGGCCGCCGCGTGGCTCTTGTTGAAGCCATAGCCCGCGAACTTGTCGATCAAGTCGAACAACTCATTCGCTTTTTGCGGCGGGATGTTGTTGTGGGTCGCGCAGCCCTCGACGAAGGTCGCGCGCTGGGCGTCCATCTCCGACTGGATTTTCTTGCCCATCGCCCGCCGCAGAAGATCGGCGCCGCCGAGCGAATAGCCGGCGAGCACCTGCGCCGCCTGCATCACCTGTTCCTGATAGACGAAAATCCCGTAGGTTTCCTTGAGGATGTCCTCGAGCAGCGGGTGCGGATATTCGATTCGAACGCGGCCGTTCTTCCGGTCGCCGAACATTCCGATATTGTCCATCGGGCCCGGCCGGTAGAGCGCGACCAGCGCGATGATATCGCCGAATGCCGTCGGACGAACCGCCGAAAGCGTCCGCCGCATACCTTCGGATTCGAGCTGGAACACGCCAACGGTGTCGCCACGCTGGAGAAGCTCGTAGATTTTTGGATCGTCCAGCGGCAGCGACGTGAAGTCGACGCTCACGCCGCGCTGCGAGAGAAGCCTCTGCCCTTCCTTCAACACCGACAGCGTCTTGAGGCCAAGGAAGTCGAACTTCACCAGTCCGGCCGCCTCGACATATTTCATGTCGAACTGGGTGACCGGCATGTCGGAGCGCGGGTCGCGATAAAGCGGTACCAGCTCGTCGAGCGGACGGTCGCCGATGACGACGCCCGCCGCATGCGTCGATGAATGGCGCGGCAACCCCTCCAGCTTCATCGCAAGGTCGAAGAGGCGCTTGACGTCCGCGTCGCCCTTATACTCTGCGGCAAGCTCCGAAACGCCATTCAGCGACCGTTCCAGCGTCCAGGGGTCGGTCGGGTGGTTCGGGATCAGCTTTGCCAGCCGA
This sequence comes from Sphingomicrobium sp., assembly GCA_035717805.1. Taxonomy (GTDB): domain Bacteria; phylum Pseudomonadota; class Alphaproteobacteria; order Sphingomonadales; family Sphingomonadaceae; genus Sphingomicrobium. Next base: position 1,295 of record DASTIF010000141.1, on the reverse strand, counting down.
TCGACCTGGCCATAGCTCATCTGCAGGACCCGCCCGGTGTCCTTGAGCACCGCGCGCGCCTTCAGGCGCCCGAAGGTGATGATTTGGGCCACCTTGTCGCGGCCGTATTTGCCCTGGACATAGGCGATGACCTTGTCGCGGTGGGTTTCGCAGAAATCGATGTCGAAGTCGGGCATCGACACGCGTTCCGGGTTCAGGAACCGCTCGAACAGCAAGTCGAGAGCGATCGGGTCGAGATCGGTGATGGTGAGCGCCCAGGCGACTACCGATCCCGCGCCCGATCCGCGCCCCGGGCCTACCGGGATGTCGTTCGCCTTGGCCCATTTGATGAAGTCGGCGACGATCAGAAAATAGCCGGCGAAACCCATGCCGATGATGATGTCGAGCTCGAAGTCCAGACGCTCGCAATAGCGCTTGCGATCCTCTTCGCTGCGGTCGCTCAGCCTTTCTTCCAGGCCTGCTCTCGAATCCCTGCGAAGCTGCTCGTCTTCCCGATCGCTTAGCCGCGGAAGGATCGGCTCGCGCTTCGGCGCGCCAACCGCGCAACGCTGTGCGACGATCGCCGTGTTCGCGATTGCTTCGGGAATATCGGCGAACAATTCCGACATCGCCGCGCCGTCCTTCAACCAGGCGTCGGCGGAAGAAGTCGCCCGGTCGGCGCTTTCGACATAGGCGCCGGCGGCGATGCACAGCATTGCGTCATGCGCGGCGTGGAATGCGGGATCGACGTAGGAAGCCGGATTGGTCGCAACCAGCGGAAGATCGCGCGCATAGGCAAGCTCGATCAGCTTCTCTTCGGCTGCCTCTTCCACCGGATCGCCGCGACGGACCAGTTCCACGTACAGGCGGTCGCGGAAAAGCGCCTGCAACCGGTCGAGACAGGTCTCGGCCTTGCGTTGCTGGCCCTCGGCGACGAGGCGGGCGAGCGCCCCTTCCGAGCCGGCGGTGAGCGCTATCAGGCCATCGCTGAGCCCATCGAGCATGGCGAACGCGACATGCGGCTCCTCGCTCAGGGGTCGGTCCAGATGTGCCGCCGAGACCAACTTGCAAAGGTTTGAATAGCCCTGTTCGTCCTTTGCCAGGAGGACCAGCCAGTCGATCCCCTCACCAAGCTCCGGCGGCCGCGCGACGGCAAGCGCGGTTCCGATCACCGGCTGCACGCCCTTGGCGATGCACGCATCGGTGAACGGCATGGCCGCGTAGAGCCCGTTGCGGTCAGTCAGGGCAATCGCCGGAAAACCGAGAGTCGCGGCCCGAGCGGCGATGGCCTTCGGCTCCATCGCCCCTTCCAGCAT
>DASTIF010000140.1:0-2154 GCA_035717805.1 Sphingomicrobium sp. | reverse complement strand
GGCGCGGTGGTGATGAGGTCGAGGTCATATTCCCTCGTGAGCCGCTCCTGGATGATCTCGAGGTGGAGGAGGCCGAGGAAGCCGCAGCGGAAGCCGAAGCCGAGGGCGGCGCTGGTCTCCATCTCGAAGCTGAACGAGGCGTCGTTGAGGCGCAGCTTGTAGAGCGAATCGCGAAGCTTCTCGAAATCGGCGGCGTCGGTCGGGAACAGGCCGCAGAAGACGACCGGCTGCACGTCCTTGAAGCCGGGGAGAGCCGCCGCGGCCGGCCGTTTGGCGTCGGTGATGGTGTCGCCGACGCGCGTCTCGGCGACTTCCTTGATCTGCGCGGTGATGAAGCCGATTTCGCCCGCGGCCAGCTCGGGAAGGTCGGTGCGCTTTGGGGTGAAGCAGCCGACTCGGTCGACGAGGTGGGTCGTTCCCGCCGCCATGAACCTGATCTGCTGGCCCTTCTTCAGCACCCCGTCCATGACGCGGACGAGGATGACCACGCCGAGATAGGGATCGTACCAGCTGTCGACGAGCATCGCCTTGAGCGGAGCCGCCGCGTCGCCTTTCGGGGGTGGGATCCTGGCGACGATGGCGTCGAGCACGTCCTCGATCCCCAGCCCGGTCTTGGCGCTCGCGAGCACCGCCTCGCTGGCATCCAGGCCGATGATTTCCTCTATCTCCTGCCGAACCCCCTCCGGATCCGCCGAGGGCAGGTCGATCTTGTTGATGACCGGCACGATTTCATGGTCATGCTCTATCGACTGGTACACATTGGCCAGCGTCTGCGCCTCGACGCCTTGCGCGGCGTCGACGACCAGGAGGGCGCCTTCGCAGGCGGCGAGACTTCGGCTGACCTCGTAGGCGAAGTCAACGTGGCCGGGGGTGTCCATCAGGTTGAGCTCGTGGCCCTTCCAATGGAGCCTGACCGTCTGCGCCTTGATGGTGATCCCGCGCTCGCGCTCGATGTCCATGGTGTCGAGCACCTGCGCGCTCATCTCGCGCGTGGTCAGCCCACCGGTCGCCTGGATCAGCCGGTCGGCGAGAGTCGACTTCCCGTGATCGATATGCGCGATGACGGAAAAATTCCGGATTCTGCCAACTTCACTCATCGCGCGGGGCGCTAGCAGGGGATTGGCGGGAGCGCGAGATGCGGCGTCAGGGCGACTTGCGGAAATCGGGACGGCCGTCGTTCGACAGGAGAACGGCGACCCAGCGCGTGGCGTCGAACTGGGCGAAGGCCATCATCAGCATCAGGGTCATCGGCACCGCGAGGAACGCGCCGGCGAGGCCCCACATCAATGTCCAGAACGAAAGCGCGAGGAGCGTCGCGACGGGATCGATGTTCTGCGTGTCCGCCTGCATCCTGGGATAGATGAAATTGCCGATGACCAGCGCGACCAGCTGGATCCCGCCGAAAATCGCTACTCCGGGCCAGGGCGAATCGAATTGCAGAAGGGCGAACAGGCTGGGCACGATCGAGCCGACCGTGACCCCGATGTTCGGAATGAAGGACAAGAGGAACAGCACCACCGTCCAGAACAGGACATTGTCGAGCCCGACCGCGAGCATCACCGCCGCCGACGCAAGCGCGAGCATGGTGCCGGTCAGGGTCTGCACCCACAAATAGGTGCGCACGTCGGCGGCAATCCGTCCGAGGATCGCTTCCACCGCCTTGCTCCGGCGGCTCTCTCCGGTCAGAGCGTCGACCTTCTTTCCGATCCGCTGCCGGCCCGCGGCCATGAATCCGAAATAGACGACGATCAAAAGCACCGCTCCGGCGACCCCCTGAACGCCCGACAAGATATGGCCGGCGAGTTGCGGGATGCTGACCTGGCCGACGACGGCCCTGAGATGAAGCGGCTGGTCGAGGCCCATAGAGCGGCCCATTGTTTCGATCGCGCTGTCGAGCCTCGCGACCAGCGCCGGACCCTGCTCGACGATCTGCGCCGCGCCCTGCGCGAGCACGAATATGCCGCCAGCGGCGCAGACGATGACCGCGAGCCCCGCCAGCAGCGACACCACCCAGCGCGGTGCGCCGGGCCAGCGCGCGGCGAAAAAGGTAACGAGCGCATCGACCAGGACGACCAGCACGAAGGCGATGACCAGCGGGATCAGGATTCCGCTGAGGAAATAAAGCAGGGCGATCGCAGCCGCCACGCCGGTCAG
>DASTIF010000139.1:0-7447 GCA_035717805.1 Sphingomicrobium sp. | reverse complement strand
GTTGGCGGTGACCGAGCCGCTGATGGCCTTGGGCGTCACGGTAAGCTTGCCGGCACTGTCGAGGGCGAGCTGATAGCCGTTCGAGGCGCTCAGCGTCCCCTGGTTGACGGTCATCGCATAGGGGCCGCCGGCGACATCGGCGTTGGCGACCGCGCCGGTCGAGCTGATCGACGCAGCACCGCTGAGGACCGAGGCGAGCGTGTCGGCCTGGTACGCGCCAGTGACGCCGGCCTGAAGACCGCTGACGCTGTAGTAACCGTCGAGCATACCCGTCAGGTCGGTGCCGTAAACCTTCGATGCGTCCGTCGACGAGACGGTCAGAGTCGGCTGGAACGCGAAGACATAGCGGTCGCCCGACACGCTGGACGGCGCGACGGTCGCGAGCGAACCGTTCCAGATCGCGGTGTTTCCGCTGTCCAGTCCGCCGTAGGTGTTGCCGACGGGAGCAGCGGAATAGACAACCCAATGGTCCGACGCTTGCACAGCGTCGCTGCCGCGATTGTTGACGAACTGGTCGCCGGCGCTCAGCGCGACCGCGGTCCCCGCCAGCGTCCCGGCTGCGCCGATGGTCAGGTCGCCGCTATTGTCGATGGTGATGGCGTTGCCGCCGCTGCTTACCTGCCCGGCGATCACCAGGTCGGACACGTCATTGGTCAGCGACAAGGGTCCGCCGGCGCTGATTCCCGAGATGGTCTGGATCTGGTTGACCGACGCGAACGACAACGCGCCCAGCACTTGCGCGGAAAAGTCGTCCGCCGTGACCGCGCCCGAGAAGCTGGCGCTGGTCGGAACAGCCGTGGCACCCACGCTCAACGCGCCGCCCGCGGTCGTCGCACCCGCGGAGATGGAGCCGCTGGTGTCGAGCGCGATGGTCGTTCCGGCGTTGATCGCGCCAAGCGACAGTGTCCCGCCGCCCGTGCTGTCCACGTCGACCGCTGCGCTGGAGTTTAGCGAGGTTGTGGTGACGTCGCCTTGGGCGGTCAGGGACGCGTCGCCGCCGGTTGCCGAGACCGCCCCGGCGCCGATGGCACCGTTGAAGCTGTCGATGTCGACAATCCCGCCGATCGAAGTCACCGATCCCAACGAAACGTCGCCGAACGCCTGGAGATTGATGTTACCGGCGGTCGCCGTGATGCCTTGGGCGCTCAAGGTGCGAATAGCGGTCAGAAGCACTTGCGAACCTGCAAGCGAACCGTTGAAAGTAAGATCGCCCGCGGCCGACGCGGTTACGAGACCGGTGGAGGTGACCGTGCCGTTTAAGATGGCGTCGGGCCGGTTCGCGCCGGAACCTCCTCGGGCGTCGATGAATACGCCCTGTTGGGTCGGAATGGCGGTGGTGGTGACGTCTGCATCGACCTGCAGCAGCGCGTTGACCACGGCGGCATCGCTAACGAAGACGAAATCGGCCTGCTTGCCATTTACCGATCCGCCAATTTGCTGCTGCGCAACTGTGGTCCCTGCCGCAATGCCATAGGAGACCGGGCTACCGGCATCGAACGTGACGGCGACATCCGAAGCAGCGATGAACGCGACGCTGCCGGTCTGCGCGTCGAAGGTGGCGTCGAGGTCGAGATTGGGGCCGACGAAAATCAGGCTTCCGTCGGTGACGAACGAAGCGCCCGGCGATGCGGAGATGCCCGGTGTGCCCGAACCCGAAAAATTGACCGTCTGCGAGCCGGTGCCGCCCGTCCCTTCGTAATAATCGAAGAAATCCTGGTCGGCGAGCCCGAGGCTGGAGGCGAAGAAGCTCGACGCGTTGACGGCGGCGTCGCTGCCGAACAGGATTCCGTTCTGGTTGATCAGCCACAGGTTGACGCCGAGCGCATTGATGGTGCCGCCGATGTCGGAATAGCCGCCACCGATCACGCGGCTAAGCAGCGAGGCCTGGGAGGTCGCCGACGCATTCGTCACGTTCAGCGTCAGCCCGGCTGGAACGTTGAAGCTTACCCAGTTCGAGATCACGACCGGCGAAAGCACGCTGATATTGGCGGTGGCCGCGTCCGGGTTGGCGATCGTGATCTGCCCCGGATTGCCGGCGCTGTCCTGCGCGGTGACCAGGTCGCCGGGCGACACCAGCTGAGCCGTCGCGGGCGTGGCGGCCAAGGCAGACGCCAAACAGGTGCTGGCAGCGAGCGAGATTCGGAGTTTCTTGGCGAGCATGGCTACGATCCTTTGCTTGCGGATGTCAGCGGGCAGACGGGCCGAACGAGGCAGTCAGCGAAAGAAGGAAGCGGTCCGGGGCGCGGTCGCCGTCGGGAAGGTCGAGTGGCTTGTCGAACGGGTGTGCCCAGGCCGCGTCAAGAACGAACCGGTTCGCCAGATAGAGGCGCGCTCCCAGTCCCGCCGACACCAAGGTGCGACCGTCTTCCGTCGCGAACGTGTCCTCGTTCCAGATGCGTACCGCGTCCGCGAACGCATAAGGCTCGATGACGGCGCGACCCGTCGGAACGTAGAAGCTTGGCTGAAGGCGGGCGCCAAGCGCGCTGTCCCCGGAAGTCACCGAAGGATCGTACCCGCGCCCGATCGTGTAGTTGCCGACCGAATATTCTTCGAACGCCAGAAGCGGCTTCTCCGAATATTGGCCTTCGACCCTGGTAAGCAGCGCGAAGCGGCCTGTCTGGACTCTGGCGGAGCTCCCCGCGCGAATAAGGAATGCCGTCGGATCCCCTTCGAGCCTGCTCGGCGCAAAGAGTCCGTCGGCTTCGCCGCGGTCGGTCGCGTCCAGTATGTCGAGGCCCTTGCGCAACTGAAGCGTGCCGTCGATCGACCATGCTTCGGCCCCGTCAAACCGCAATCCGCGCCGGCTGTACTGAAGTTTCAGGAAAGCGACCCGCAGCTTGTCGCGGGTCAACGGAACGGCGGTTTCACCACCGAAGAGTTTGCTTTCTTGCTCGACGATCTCGAGGCCGCCGCCGAACGTGCCGCGGGCCGCGACCGTACGCACGAACGGCGCATAACCCTCCAATGCGACGAGCAACGAATCGGAGCGCAAGTCCAGCGCTCCAAGATCAGGGCGAGATTTGGCGTAGGCGACGCTGCCGCCGAACGTGGCTCCGCTGTCCAGAGTGAAATAATGACCGCCCTGGACCGTTCGTTGCTCCTTGAAGTCGGCGGTGGAGCTGGCTCCGACGAAGCTGACGTCGGCGAGGCCCGTCAGGCCGTAGAGTTCGGCGCGCACGCTGCCGATTTGAGGACCAACGGCGTTCGAACCGTAATTCTGGAGATTGGTGAGCACGTTGAACGTCCGGCGTACGACCTGCAGCCGGCCCACGACCTCGCCAGGGCCGGTTCCGGCGGGCACCAGCAATATCTTGACGTCGAGGCCCGGATTGTCGGAGGCGAGGAGAAGTTCGCGCTCGAGATCGGCCGTGCGGAGAGGATAGAGCGATTTCAAACGCTCGGCCCGGGCGGCGACACGCGCCGCCTGCGGACCGGCATCGCCGACGATTTCCACTCGGACAAGACGAGCCGGGATCACCGTCAGACGCGCCGTCCGCGCGTCGCGGGTGATTTCCTGCTGCGGAATCGTGACGGCGGCTATGTAGCCGGCCGCCAAAAGCCTCGCCGCCGCTTCGTCCCGCAATTCGCACAATTGCGCGACTTGCGTGGCGCCTGGCCGAGGTTCGATATCGGCCAGCAATTTCGCCATCTGCGGTGGCAGCGCGCCGCCCTTGCCATCGCTGAAGGTGACAGATTCAAGGGTGACGGAGAGATTGCTCGCCGCCAAGGGACAGGGAGCGACCCGCGACGCTTCGGTGGAAACATGGACTTGCGGCGTTGGCGCCGGAACCGTCGGTTTCGGCACTTCTATTTGCTCGCGGCTAGGAAGACTTCCCGGCGCAATTTGGGCCATGGCCTGTGTCGACCCGCAGACCGAGGCGAGCAAGACCCCAACAGCGAGCCTCGACCGGCCTCGCCAACAGCTGTTCATCAATGTTCAAAACCCCACCCAAACTGGAACCTGAATACGAAACGCGACCCCTTTTTGCATTTTCGTATCGGCTTCCAACTCGCTCATTTAGCAGCCTTTCTGACGCGAGCAAGCCTATTACATTAATGCATGTGAACGCCCGAGATTGGGATTGTGCCGCGCCCGTTCCGGACGACTGGCTGGGGCGACGGATTCGAACCCCCGCGGCCGGACGGCCGCTTGATCAAATACTCGGCAGGTTCGATGCCTTACCGTAAGAATTGGCTGGGGCGGCAGGATTCGAACCTGCGAATGGCGGCACCAAAAGCCGCTGCCTTACCACTTGGCGACGCCCCAGCAGCCACAGGCCTGCGCATATAGCCGCGCTGCCGCGAGTTGAAAGACCGAACCTAAGCGTTCGGAAGGCGGCCGTTGACCAGGTCGTCGTAATCCCTGGCCAGCTGGCGAGTGATGTTGCCGACCTCGAAGCTCCACGGGCCGACCGAGCCGACGGGAGTGACCTCGGCGGCGCTTCCTGTCAGGAACATCTGCTCGAAGCTCTCCAGCTCTTCCGGCCAGATGGCGCGCTCGTTGACCTCGATCCCGCGCTTTCGCGCCAGGTCGATGATCGTCCGCCGGGTGATCCCGTCGAGAAAGCAGTCGGGCGTCGGCGTGTGGATCGCGCCGTCGCGGACGAAGAAGGCGTTGGCGCCGGTCGCCTCGGCCACCTGCCCGCGCCAGTCGAACATCATGGCGTCGTCATAGCCGGTGTCCTCGGCATGCTTCCGCGAAAGCATCGCGATCATGTAGAGCCCTGACGCCTTGGAATGGACCGGCGCCGTATAGGGCGCGGGGCGCCGCCACGGAGCGATCGTCAGCCGGATGCCCTTCTCCGATTTCTCGGGCGAGAAATATTTGCCCCACTCCCAGGCCGCGATCGCCAGATGCGCCTTGGTGCCGGTCGGCGACACGCCCATTTTCTCCGAGCCGAGCCACGCGACCGGCCGCATATAGGCGTCGCTGAGCTCGTTGGCCTTCAGGACCTCCTTGCAGGCGGCCGCAATTTCTTCGGCGCTCCACGGAATTTCGAAGCCGAGCAAATTCGCGCTCTTGTGAAGCCGCTCGCAATGCTCGCCCAGCTTGAAGATTTCGCCGTTATAGGCGCGCTGTCCCTCGAACACCGACGAGGCGTAATGCAGCGCGTGCGTGAGCACATGGACCTGCGCCTCGCGCCAGGGGACCAGCTTGCCGTCGAACCAGATGAATCCGTCGCGATTGTCGTATCCGTGCGCGTCTGCCATGCGAAAAACGCCTAGGGCAGCGTCCGGGGAACGGCAAGTTGACCGCTAGGCGAGCGCTTCGCCGCGCGCCTTTGCCGCAAGCTCCGCGCCGCGGCGCCGAGCTGCATCGATCGTCGCTGCGATCAGCTCGCGGAAGGCTCCCTCGCGGTCGATGACCGCAAGTCCGGCTTCGGTCGTCCCGCCCGGGCTCGCCACACGCCTTGCGAGATCGTCCATCGTCTCCCCGCTCGCCCTGGCCATCCACGCGGTGCCGAGGATCGTTTCGAGCGCGATGGTCGAAGCGAGTGCTCCGGGAAGTCCCTGCTTGACCGCCGCATCGGATAGCGCCCCGGCGAAGCGAGCGACGTAAGCGGGCCCCGATCCGGCCACCGCACCGATTGCGGAGAAAGCCAGCTCGCTCTCGGCCCACATCGCGAAGCCGAGCGCCGCGAACAGGTCGGACAATTGCTTGCGATCGCTCTCGCCGACATCCTTGCCGTAAAGCGCGATAACCCCGCGCCTCACCGAAACCGGAAGGTTGGGCATCGCTCGAACGATCACGCCCTTGCCGAACCGCTCGCGCAAGCTTTCCGCCTCGACCCCCGCGAGGATCGAGACGATGATTGTCTTCGAGGTGATCCACGGTTTCAGCTCGGGCACAACGTCGTCGAGCGTCTGCGGCTTCATCGCCAGAAGGATCATCCGCGGCGCGTCGCCGGCCTCCTGAGCCGACGTCACGACCCGCATGCCCTCGACCGGCTTGCCGCTCGGGCGGATGACGGTCACCGGCGAAAGATCGACCCCGGCGGAGCGCCAGCCTTCGACCATTGCTCCGGCCATATTGCCGCAGCCGACCAGCCAGGTCGGCGATGGAAATTTCATCTAGGCTTCTCCGTGCGTGTCGATGAGTGCCGCGGCGATGGCTTCGCCGGGCGATTTGCCGCCCCAAAGGACGAATTGGAAGACGGGATAGAATCGCTCGCATTCCTCGAGCGCGGCTTCGGAGACGGCTTCCGCCTGCTCCAGAGTCAGCCCTTCGCCGTCGCGCGTGTCGAGGACGGTCGAGTGGCGGAAGACGATGAGGCCCGATCCCGACCACATTTCGAAATGGCCCAGCCACAGCTGCTCGTTGATGAGGCCAAGCGCCTCGTACAGCGCCTGGCGCTTCTCGGCCGCGACCTTGATGTCGGGGAAGGCGAGGAACTGGAGCACCTGGTCCTCGGGGCGCCAGACTCCGCGAAGCTCATATTGCGCCCAGCTTCCGGTTGCCGAGGCGACGATTTCTCCGTCGCCCGAGCGCTCGCACGCCCAGCCGCGGGCGTCGAAATATTGCTCGAGAACCTCGATCGGAGCGCCGTCGCCGGGCTCGCTGGTGACGTCGCTCTCGGTCAGGACTTCGCCCCCGGCTTGCGCTTGGGCTTGGCGGCCGGCTTGGCGGCGGAAGCGCCGGTCTTCGCTTCGAGCGCGGCGATTCGGCTCTTGAGCTGCTCGTTCTCCTCGCGCGCGGCGGCCGCCATCGCCTTCACCGCCTCGAACTCGTCGCGCGAGACGAAGTCCATTCCGCCGATCCATTCGCGCATTTTCTCGCGCGCCGAGGATTCCGCTTCGCGGCCCATTCCGGCCATGGTGCCGGCGAAGCCGTTCACCATCTTCACGAAATCGTCGAACATCCGGTTTTCGGATTGCATCGCTAAAACCCCTTTCGGCGGCCAGATAAGGTTTGATGCGGCTTTCCGCCACCCTGGCCGCCGAGCTATCCCCAGCAAAATGGCGGACGCTACTCCTTCATCGCTCCAAGCAGGAATTCGATATTGCCTTCAGGCCCGGTGATCGGGCTCCGCTCGATCCCGACAACCCGCCAGCCCTGCGAACCGACCCATTGCTCGGCCGACGCGCAGACCCGGTCGTGAACGGCGGGGTCGCGGACAACACCGCCCTTCCCCACTTCCTCGCGCCCGGCTTCGAACTGCGGCTTGATCAAGGCGACGAGCTTCGCGCCGGGTCGTGCGAATTTCAGAGGTGATTCCAGCACCTTGGAAAGCGAGATGAAACTGGCGTCGCAAGTGACGATATCGATTGGTACGGGAATTTGCTCGGCACTCAGGTGACGCGCATTGGTCTGCTCCAGCACGACCACGCGCGGATCCTGCCTGAGCTTCCAGGCAAGCTGGTTGGTCCCGACATCGACCGCATAGACCTTCGCCGCGCCCCGCGAGAGCAGCACATCGGTGAACCCGCCCGTCGAGCTGCCGACATC
>DASTIF010000138.1:0-7074 GCA_035717805.1 Sphingomicrobium sp. | reverse complement strand
GCGATCCGACCGCTGAAATCGTCGAGCTCGGCGTAGGTCCAGCGGCCGTGGTCGTTGATCACCGCGAGCGCGTCCGGCGCTCCGCACTTCAACAACTCCGCCGCGGCGTTCAGCCGCTCCGGATATTGCAGCTCGGGCAGGTCGAAGCGGAAATCCGGGAGCATATCCGGCGGCGGGAGGCGGTCACGAACGAACGAATCGTACGTCATTGCGAGGAGCCGAAGGCGACGCGGCAATCCAGACCCCGCTGGATTGCTTCGCTCCGCTCGCAATGACGGCTGCGATTCATTCCGGCACCACGGCCGTCGTTTCGATCTCGATCTTGGCGGCGCCTTCGACGAGGGCGTTGACCTCGACCAGGGCCATTGCGGGATAATGGCCGCCCATGGTCGCTCGCCAGGCCGCGCCGATTTCGTCCCGGCAATTGAGATATTCGTCGCGGTCGATGATGTAGCAGGTCATCCGGACGATATGCTCCGGCCCCGCCCCGTCCTCGGCGAGGATCGCGAGCGTGTTGCGGAGGGCCTGGGCGAACTGCCGGTGAAGCTGATAGTCGGGGAAGCTCTCCTTCTCGTCCCAGCCGACCACCCCGGCGGTGAAGATCATCCGCCCCCTGGCGCTTACCCCGTTCGAATAGCCCTTCGGCCTCGGCCAGCCGGCCGGTTGAAGGATTTTCATGTGCTAAGCCCCTTTGAGCAAATCGCGCGCGATGATCTGCCGCTGCACCTCGCTCGCGCCTTCGTAAATGCGGAGAGCGCGGATGTCGCGGTAGAGCTCCTCGACCTTCACGCCCTTCGTCACGCCCGCGCCGCCATGCAATTGAACGGCAGCATCGATCACCCGTTGGGCGCTTTCCGTCGCGTGAAGCTTGGCCATGGCCGCAGCGCGCCGGTTGCCGGTCCCGCCTTCATCCTGCTGCCAGGCGGCGCGGTAGATCAGCAACGCCGAGGCGTCGATCGCAAGCGCCATGTCGGCGATCTTCGCCTGGGTGACGGCATTGTCGGCGAGCGCGGCGGTGCCGAGCCGGCGGCTCTTTGTCCAGGACAGCGCCTCGTCCAGCGCTCGCCGGGCGAAGCCGAGCGCGGCCGCGCCGACGGTCACCCGGAACAGGTTCAGCGTCTCCATGCCGACGCGGAAGCCCTCCCCCGGCTCGCCGATAAGGGACTCGGCTGGGACTCGGACATTGTCGTAGATGAGCCGCGCGAGCGGGTGCCGGGCGATGACCTCGATACGCTCGGCGACGGTGAGCCCCTCGGCACCCGCGGGGACGATAAAAGCCGAAAGTCCGCGCGATCCCTCGCCTTCGCCGGTACGCGCGAAAGTAACGTAGAAATCCGCGATCCCGCCATTGGAAATGTACGTCTTCTCACCGACGAGCACCCACGCATCGCCATCCTTCATCGCCGACGTCCGGATGTTCGCAGCGTCGGAACCGCACTCCGGCTCGGTCATCGCGAATGCCGCAATCGCTTCGCCGGCGGCGACTCTTGGCAGCCACTCGCGCTTCTGCTCGACCGTTCCGAACAGGCTGATCGCGCCCGATCCGAGGCCCTGCATGGCGAAGGCGAAGTCGGCCAGCGGCGAATGATAAGCGAGCGTCTCGCGCGCGATGGCGAGGCTTCGCACATCGGGCCGGCTGTCACCGTCGCTCACGCAAAGCTTCAGGAAACCGGCGCTTCCCAGCGCAGCAACGAGGCGGCGACAATCCTCATCGAGATCACCGGCAGTTTCGGGCAGGTCGTTGCCGCACCATGCCCAAAGTTTTTCGGCGACGCCCCGATGCTCAGGCTCGAAAAAAGGCCAGGAAAGAAAGCTTCGATCGCTCATCCTCCCCTCCCTGAAAGGGAGGGGAATGAGGGGTGGGTGCGCGCACTAGCGCGCGTTGGCGAAGCCAGGCCGCGGCATCGAGCCGCATCGCGGCTCACCCACCCCCGGCCCCTCCCTTGCAGGGAGGGGAGTCGTTTGCGCCTAATCACCCCGGAACACCGGCTTCTGCTTCGCCGCGAACGCCTCATAAGCACGGCGGAAGTCGTTGGTTTCCATGCACCGCGCCTGCGCCTGCGCTTCCATTTCGATCGCCTGCTCGATGGACAGGTGCCATTCGGCATCCAACTGCTTTTTGGTGACCGCGTGAGCGGCATTTGGCCCCACTGCCAGCTCGCGGGCGAGCGTCTGGGCGTCGGCCAGGGCGGTATCGCTCAGCCGGTTCCAGAAGCCCCAGGCAAACCCTTCCTCGGCGCTCATGCTTCGCCCCGTGAAGAGCAGCTCGGCGGCGCGGCCGTGGCCGATGGTCCGCGGAAGGATGGCGCAGGCGCCCATGTCGGCGCCGGACAGGCCTACCCGCGTAAACAGGAACGCCGTCTTCGCATTCGGCGCGGCGAGCCGGAGATCGCTGGCCATTGCCAGAATGGCTCCGGCGCCCGCGCACACGCCCTCCACCGCCGCGACGATCGGTTGCGGGCAGGCGCGCATCGCGCGGACCAGGTCGCCGGTCATCGTCGTGAACTCCAGCAGCCCCTCTCGGTCCATCTTTGTCAGCGGGCCGATGATCTCGTGAACGTCGCCGCCCGAGCAGAAATTGCCGCCTGCGCCCGTGATCACCACGGCCTTCACCTCGCGTGCATCGGTCAGCGAGCGGAACAGGTCGCGAAGCTCGGCATAGCTTTCGAAGGTCAGCGGGTTCTTCCGCCCCGGCCGGTTGAGCGTGATCGTGCCGACGCCCTGACCGAAGTCCCACAGGAAGTGGGCCGGCGCGAACCGATCCACGTCGAAGCTCACGCGGTCGTCCCGCCGTCGATCGCGATGGCGGCGCCGTTCACGTCGCGGCTCGAGGGGAGGCACAAGGTGAGGACCATCCGCGCGACGGCTTCGGGCGCGACCAGCCGGCCGCTCGCGTTCATGCTGACGATCGCATCTCTGGATTCGTCCTCGCTGCGGCCGGTGACTTTCGACACCCGCTCGACGGACTGGTCGGTCATCGGCGTGTCCACGAAGCCCGGACAGACGGCGTTCACGGTCAGGCTCGTCTTGGCGTACTCGACCGCGAGCGAGCGCATGAGCCCGAGGACGCCGTGCTTCGAGGCGGAATAATGCGCCGCATAGGGCACGCCCCGAAGGCCGGCCACCGAAGCGACGAAAATGAGCCGTCCATGGTCGCTTTTGGACAGGTCGCCGATGGCGGCGAGCGCGCAATCGAAAGCCGCGGTGAGATTGGTCGCGATCAACCGGTCCCAACTCTCGCGGGTCATCTTGTGGAACGGCGCGCTCTCGGCAATTCCCGCATTCACGATCAACATGTCGATCGGCCCGTTGGCCGCGCGCGCCTCGTCGAACGCGCGGCCAATCTGTTCGCTATCGGTGACGTCGCACTGGAAGGCATTGCCGCCGGTCCGGATCGCGGTCCCGCTAAGCGGTGCCGTCCGGCGGCCGAGGAGCGACAATCTGGCCCCGGCATTGCCGAGTTCGACAGCGCAGGCCGCGCCGATTCCGGTGCCGCCGCCGGTGACCAGCGCATGACGGCCGTCCAGGCTGCCGTTCCCCTCCATCAATCAAGCATTGGCCCAAGCCTTGGGGCGTGGCAAGCAGCCCGGCATGAAGCTCGCCATCCTCGTAACCGGCCACCCGCCCGGAGAGCTGGAAGACCAGTTCGGCGATTATCCCGCGATGTTCGCCCGGCTGCTCGGCGACGGATTCGAGATCGAAAGCTTCAACGTCCAGGCCGGCGGCTTCCCGGACCGCGCGGCCGTCGACGGGTTCCTGATCACCGGATCGCCCGCCGGGGTTTACGACCCGCTGCCCTGGATCGTCCCGCTGCTCGACTTCATCCGAGCGGCGAAGGACCGGAAGATGGTCGGCATCTGCTTCGGTCACCAGGCGATGGCGGAGGCGCTCGGCGGCCATGTCGAGAAATCCGAAAAGGGCTGGGGCACCGGCCTTCACCGCTACGCGATCGACCGGGTCGAGCCGTGGATGGATCACGTCGAGGAGATCGCGATTCCGGCGTCGCACCAGGACCAGGTCGTGGTTCAGCCGCCGAACACGCGGGTCATCGCATCGTCCGGCTTCACCCCTTTCGCCGCGCTCGCCTGGACCGACCGGCCCGCAATATCCTTCCAGTTCCACCCGGAATTTTCGCCCCGGTTCGCCAAGGCGCTGATCGAAAAGCGCCACGATGCGATTCCCGATCCGGAAGCGCCCATCGAATCGCTCGACGCGCCGAACGACAGTGCGATGGTCGGCCGCTGGATAAGGCGCTTTCTCGTGGCATAGGCAGCTTGAATTTCCTCCCCTGCATTTGCAGGGGAGGGGAACCGGCGTAGCTGGTGGAGGGGCCCCTCCGTCAGCCCGCGGCTGCCACCTCCCCTCGAAATCGAGGGGAGAAGAACAGGAGGACTCATGAAGACCCGCGCCGCCGTCGCTTTCGCGCCGAAGCAGCCGCTGGAGATCGTCGAGGTCGATCTCGCGGGGCCGAAGCAAGGCGAAGTCCTGGTCGAGATCATGGCGACGGGCATTTGCCACACCGACGCCTACACGCTCGACGGCTTGGATAGCGAAGGCCTCTTCCCGTCGATCCTAGGCCACGAGGGCGCGGGCGTGGTGCGCGAGGTCGGCTCGGGCGTAACCAGCGTAAAGCCCGGCGACCACGTCATCCCGCTCTACACCCCCGAATGCGGCCAGTGTAAATCGTGCCTCTCGGGCAAGACCAACCTGTGCACCGCGATCAGGGCCACGCAGGGCAAGGGCGTCATGCCCGACGGGACCAGCCGGTTCAGCTACAATGGCGAGACCATCTTCCATTACATGGGGTGTTCGACCTTCTCGAACTACACCGTCCTGCCCGAGATCGCGGTGGCGAAGATCCGCGAGGACGCGCCATTCCAGACCAGTTGCTACATCGGCTGCGGAGTCACCACCGGTGTTGGAGCCGTCATCAACACGGCCAAGGTCGAGCCGGGCGCCAACGTCGTCGTGTTCGGTCTGGGCGGAATCGGCCTCAACGTCATCCAGGGCGCGAAGATGGTCGGCGCGAACAGGATCGCAGGCGTCGACATCAACCCGGGCAAGGAAGAGTGGGGCCGCAAGTTCGGGATGACCGACTTCGTCGACGCGCGGGACAAGAACAGGTCGCAGCTGATCGAGGAGATCGCCGCGATTACCGAGGGCGGAGCGGACTACAGCTTCGACTGCACCGGCAATACCGAGGTGATGCGCACCGCTCTCGAATGCTGCCATCGCGGTTGGGGCACGTCGATCATCATCGGAGTCGCCGAGGCCGGCAAGGAAATCTCGACGCGGCCGTTCCAGCTCGTCACCGGCCGCAACTGGCGCGGCACCGCGTTCGGGGGCGCCAAGGGCCGCACGGATGTTCCGAAGATCGTCGACATGTACATGGACGGCACCATCGCGATCGACCCGATGATCACGCACCTCCTCACGCTCGACGAGATCAACAAGGGTTTCGACCTGATGCACGCGGGGGAGAGCATCCGGTCGGTTGTCGTTTACTGATGGAGATCGTCAGCGAGAATAAATCGCATGGCGGGCGGCAGCTCGTCGTCAGGCATCGGTCGAGCGCAACCTCGACGGAGATGAGCTTCTCCATCTTCCTGCCGCCGGATGCCGAGGCGGGCGCTAAGCTCCCGGTCGTCTGGTATGTGTCGGGGCTGACCTGCACCCCGATGAACGTGACCGAGAAAGGCGAGTATCGAGCGGCTTGCGCCGAGCTTGGCCTGATCTTCGTCGCCCCCGATACCAGCCCGCGCGGCGACGATGTGCCGGATGTGGAGGACTATGATTTCGGCAAGGGCGCGGGATTCTACGTCGATGCGGCCGAGGATCCCTGGGCGAAACATTACCGGATGTGGACCTACATCACGGAAGAGCTTCCAGCGCTCGTCGCGCACGAATTCCCGGCCGACATGGGCCGGCAGGGCATCACCGGCCATTCGATGGGCGGGCACGGAGCGCTGACCGTCGCGCTACGCAATCCCGATCGCTTCCGGAGCGTGTCCGCGTTCGCGCCGATCGTCGCCCCGAGCCAGGTTGCATGGGGGCAGAAGGCACTGCGCGGCTACCTCGGCGCCGACCGGCAGGCATGGCGAAAGCATGATGCGGTCGCGCTGATCGAGGACGGCGTGCGCGTGCCCGAGCTGCTCGTGGACGTCGGCGAGGCCGACCCGTTTCTCGAAAAGGAGCTTCGGCCGGAGCTGCTGGAACGGGCATGCGCGGATGCCGGGATCGCGCTGACACTTCGGCGGCAACCCGGCTACGACCACAGCTATTATTTCATCTCGACCTTCATGGCCGAGCATCTGAGGTGGCACGCCGAGAGGTTGAGGTAGGCGCTGAGGCGCTGTCACCACATTCTTCAAAGAGCCCCCGGCACTTTGGAAAGTGGTGACCCCAACGGGACTCGAACCCGTGTTTTCGCCGTGAAAGGGCGACGTCCTAGACCGCTAGACGATGGGGCCGCTTGTGAAGCGGGTCGCCGGTTAGGCGAGGGCCGCCGGAGGGTCAAGCGAGCGCGGCGTCCTCCAAATGCATCTCCGCCGCATTGCCGCCGGTCCATTCGTCGCGCCTGATGCTGCCGGCGAGCCACCAGCGCCGATCCGCTGGCGAGGCCAGCAGCGCCTGACCGAGCGGAGTCTCGGCCGAACGGAATCCAATCCACTTGAACGTCCTGCCGTCGTCGCCGCAGGCGAGGCCGCGGACATGTCCGCTGCCGACGATTCCGGTGCGGAGCAACCGCGCCGGGCCCGCCACCAGTTTCGGCGAAGGCCAGCCGGCACCATAGGGCCCGGCGGCATCGAGCGAATCGCATAATTCGCCGACAACCCCGCCGGGCGCGACCATGGAATCGACCAGCAACGCACGCCCGTCGCGCGATGCTTCGACGTCGGCCGCGAGCCGCTCCTCGAGGAAATTGCGGAGCGCTTCGAGACCGCCCTTGGGAAGAGTCAGGCCCGCCGCCATGGCATGGCCGCCGCCGGCGACCAGCAGGCCTTCGTCCTTGGCGGCAAGCACCACGGCGCCGAGATCGACTCCGCTGATCGAGCGGCCCGAGCCCTTGCCGGT
>DASTIF010000137.1:0-9128 GCA_035717805.1 Sphingomicrobium sp. | reverse complement strand
CTACAAGAGCCTCAACGAGGCGCTGGTCCACGGCGGCGTCGCCAACCGGGCCAGGGTCCATATCCGCTGGCTCGACGCGGAGATGTTCGAGCATCCCGACGCCAATCTCGCCGCCGAACTGGAGCCGCTCCACGGTATCCTCGTCCCCGGCGGTTTCGGCGAGCGCGGGAGCGAGGGCAAGATCGCCGCGGTGAAGTTCGCCAAGGATCGCGGAGTTCCCTTCTTCGGAATCTGCCTCGGAATGCAGATGGCCTGCATCGAAGGGGCCCGCTCGGCGGGGATCGGCGACGCCTCGAGCACCGAGTTCGGACCGACCCCCGAGCCCGTCATCGGCCTCATCACCGAATGGATGAGCCCCGAAGGCCTTCAGGAGCGCGCCGCGGACGGCGACCTCGGGGGGACGATGCGCCTGGGCGCCTATGAGGCCGAGCTTGGCCACAACAGCCGGGCCGCGAATATCTACGGCGCAACCGAGATCAGCGAGCGCCACCGCCATCGCTACGAGGTCAACACCCACTATGTCCCGGCGCTGGAGAAAGAAGGGCTCGTCTTCTCGGGAATGTCGCCCGACGGCCGGCTCCCGGAAATCATCGAGCGCCCCGATCATCCCTGGTTCGTCGGCGTTCAGTTCCACCCCGAGCTGAAGAGCCGCCCCTTTGACCCGCATCCGCTTTTCGCCAGCTTCATCGAAGCCTCGCTCCACCAGTCGCGCCTGGTCTGATTCCCCATCGTCACCCCGGCCTTGAGCCGGGTCCACCTTCTTGATGAGTGATTCGAAGCCAAATTCTTTGGCAAGGTCGGCATGACGATCCTTCAGCGGAAGACGCCCGCCCGGTACTCGACACCTCCGCGTCTCCGCGTCTCCGCGCGAACCAGTCCTCCTTCCTCTTCCTTGGTGAGTGCCGGAACGGTGCGGCCACCTTGCCCGTTACGCGTTCGATCCGATTTCGAAAGGCTCCTCCCATGCTTATGACCATCGCAATCATCCTGCTCGTCCTGTGGGCGCTCGGCTTCTTCGCCTTCCATCTCGCGGGCGGGCTCATCCACATCCTGCTCATCATCGGCATCATCGTGCTGATCTGGAACTTCGTCGCCGGACGACGCGCCGTCTGACCGGCTTGTCCGGGCCGTTGCGGGGCGTTTGAACCGCCCCTAAATGGCCGCCATGACAAACAGCATTTCGACGCGCCTGGCTGTGCTCGGCTCGGGGCCTGCCGGCTATACTGCCGCGATCTACGCGGCGCGCGCCGGGCTTCAGCCGATCCTCATCCAGGGGATCACTCCGGGCGGCCAGCTCACCACCACCACCGATGTCGAGAATTACCCCGGATTCCGCGACGTCATCCAGGGTCCCTGGCTGATGGAGGAGATGCAGGCCCAGGCCGAGCATGTCGGGACGAAGGTCGTGTGGGACCATGTCGCCTCGGTCGACTTCTCGCGCCGCCCGTTCCTGATGACCGGGGACAGCGGGACCGAATATCATGCCGACGCGGTGGTCATCGCCACCGGCGCCCAGGCCAAGTGGCTGAACCTTCCCTCGGAAGAGCATATGAAGGGCAGGGGCGCGTCAGCCTGCGCGACCTGTGACGGCTTCTTCTACCGCGGCAAGAAGGTGGCGGTGATCGGCGGCGGCAACACCGCGGTCGAGGAAGCGCTGTACATGACCAACCACAGCCACGACGTCACCCTGATCCACCGCCGCGACAGCCTGCGCGCAGAGAAGATCCTCCAGGACCGGCTGTTCGCCCATCCCAACATCAACATCGTCTGGGACAGCGAGGTAGTCGAATTCGTCGGCGGCGGAGATCCCGAGGCGCTTGTCGGCCTCGACCTGCGCAACAAGCTGACCGGGGAGGTCAGCCGCCTCGAGGTCGAAGGCGCGTTCGTCGCCATCGGCCATGCCCCCGCGACCGAGCTGTTCGGCGGCCAGCTCGAACTCGATTCCGACGGCTATATCAAGGTCGAGACCGGAACCACCAAGACCAGCATCCCGGGAGTCTTCGCCTGCGGGGACGTCATGGACAAAATCTACCGCCAGGCGGTGACCGCCGCCGGCACCGGCTGCATGGCCGCGCTGGACGCCGAGAAATATCTCGCCGCGCAGGAGTATGAGGCGCTGGCGGCCGAATAAGGCACCGCACGTCATCCTGACGAAAGTCAGGACCCATGAACACGAACCCGCGAGTCCGAGCACCGCCGTGTTCGTGGATACTGAATCAAGTTCAGCATGACGCACAGGTCGTGTCCCCCTGCCGTGGTTAACGAAAGAGTAGGAGGTTGCCCGTATCCCGCTTCCAAGGGCAAACGGGGAGCGGGCTTGGCCATGGCCACACAGGGCATCGAGGAAGTCACCGAAAACGCCATCCGCGCGGTCGCGCGCGACTGCGGGTCCCTGTCGATCGAATGCAGCGACGTCGCCGGCTACGTGTCCGGGGTCGCCGGTCGGATCAGCGAAAATCTGAAGATGCTCGACCAGCTCGAGGAAGTGACGACTCGCCTTCTCGCCGACCAGGGCCGGGTGTCGGATTCGACCGACGAGGCGCGGCTCCTCGCCGAGCAGGCCAAGGCCAAGCTCGACAGCGGGCGCGAGGCCATCGAGGGCACCATCGGCGGGTTCAAGGGCCTCACCGAACTGGTCGTCCAGCTTGGCGAGCGAATGGCCGGCTTCGCCTCGGCGATGAACCAGGTGCAGACAGTCTCCTCGACCATCGAGGCGATCGCGCGAAAGACCAACATGCTCGCGCTCAACGCGACCATCGAGGCCGCCCGCGCCGGCGATGCGGGCCGGAGCTTCGCGGTCGTCGCGGCGGAAGTGAAGAAGCTCGCCCACGACACCCGCTCGGCGACCAGCCAGATCGCCGAGACGATCGGCGAACTGACCCGCGAGGCGGGCGCGGTGACCAGCGAGATCAAGACCGGAGTTGACCGCAGCCGGGAAGCGCAGAAGGGCTTCGGCCAGATCAGCGACACGGTTCGCGAAGTCAGCGAGATCGTCGCGATGGTCGACCGGCAGACCGAGGGCATCGCCCATTCGACCAGCATGATCCAGACCAGCGTCGACAGGGTGAAGGCGGGTCTCACCGACTTCGCCGGGGACGCCCGCGACAACGGCAAGGAGCTCGTGTCGGCCAAGGAGCGTCTCGGCCATCTCGAACTCTTGTCCAACACCATGCTAGACACGCTCGCCAATTCCGGCGCGGAAATCGACGACACGCCGTTCATCCTCAAGGCTCAGGAGGCGATGCGCGCCATCCAGGCCGAGGTCGAGCGCGGAATCGCCGCCGGGGAGATCGAGGAAAGCGACGTCTTCGACCGCAATTACAAGCTGATCGAGGGCAGCAATCCGGCCCAGTACGATACCGGCTTCTGCGACTTCGCCGACAAATATGTCCGTCCGATCCTGGACAGGTTCCGGGCCGGCGACAGCCGCGTCATCGGTTCCGCGATCACCGACGTGAACGGCTATCTTCCGACCCACTTGTCGGAACGCTGCCAGACCCCGGGCCCGGACCCCGTGTGGAACGACGAGCATTGCCGAAACAAGCGGATATTCATGGACGAGACGACCCGCAACGCGATCAACAGCAACAAACCGGCCCAGCTTTCGACCTACCGGATGGAGCTCGGCGACAAATATATTTCGGTCAAGAACGTCTTCGTTCCGCTGTGGGTCAACGGCCGCCGCTGGGGCAATTTCGAGCTCGCCTACAGGGATGAGTGATATTTTCGCCGCTCTATCGGCGCGTTTTTTGGCTACCCCTGAATTGCGGCTTTGGCCTTTCGCCAAGACTCGATAAGGCCCCCACCGAGCTTTGCCGGACAACGAGCGCGGGGGGACATGGATGTTCGGGTGGTTCCAGAGACTGCTTCCGACCAAGACCGATTTCTTCAGGCTGTTCGAGGCGCATGCGGCGACTCTCGTCGCGGCCGCCGACGCCTTGTCGGCGCTTGCCAAGGACGACGGCTCGACCGCGGACTGCCTCGAGCGGATCGAGCGGCACGAGCATGAGGCCGACGACCTTCTCCGCCAGGTGCTTCACGCGGTTCGGCTGACCTTCCTCACTCCCTTCGACCGCGGCGAGATCACCGACCTCATCGCGGCGATGGACGATTCGATCGACGAGATGTTGTCCGCGGCGCGCGCCATCGACCTGTATGAAGTGGCGAAGCTCGAACCGGAGATGAAGGAGATGGTCGCGCTCATCGCCGAGGCGGCGCGGATCACGTCCGAAGTCATACCGCTGCTCCGCCACGTGGGCCGCAACGGCGACAAGATGCACGATCTCACCGAGCGTCTCGTCACGCTCGAGGGCGAGGCCGACGAAGTCCATGCCGCCGGTCTGAAGCGCGCTTTCCAGGCGTCCTCGGCGAGCAACGTCATGCAGTTCGTCGTCGCCCGCGAAATCTTCAAGCATCTGGAAAGGGTGACGGACGCCTTCGAGGACGTCGCCAACGAAATCGACGGCATCGTCATCGATCACAGCTAGGACGGCCGATGCACGATCTCGCACTTCCGCTGCTGATCGGCCTGATAGTCATCGCGCTCGCGTTCGATTTCCTCAACGGCCTGCATGACGCAGCCAATTCGATCGCGACGGTCGTGGGGACCCGGCTCCTCGGGCCTGTCCAGTCGGTCGCCTTTGCCGCTTTCTTCAATTTCGCCGCCTACTTCCTCTCGCTCGCGGTCCCGCAGCTTCACAAAGTCGCGGAAACGATCGGCGCCGGCCTGATCGAAAAGGACCTGGTGACGCCGGCGGTCGTGTTCGGCGCGCTGGTCGGGGCGATGTTCTGGAACATCGTGACCTGGGTGAAGGGAATCCCTTCCTCGTCGAGCCACGCCCTCGTCGGCGGGATCATCGGCGCTGGTGTCGCCCATGCCGGAATCAGCGGAATCCAGTGGGCTGGTTTGAACAAGACCCTGATCGCGATCGTGCTCTCCCCGACTCTCGGGATGATGCTGACCATGGCGATCATGCTCGCCACCAGCTGGATGGGGGTGAAGGCGACGGCAGCGGGCGCCGAGCGCGTGTTCCGGGGCCTGCATCTGGTGTCCTCGGCCGCTTATTCGCTCGGCCACGGCCTCAACGACGCCCAGAAGACGATGGGCATCATCAGCGTGCTGCTTTACTCGACCGGCCATCTCGGCGGCGAGTTCCACGTGCCGCACTGGGTAGCGCTCAGTTGCTATGTCGCGATCGGGCTGGGCACCTTGTCGGGCGGCTGGCGGATCATCGAGACGATGGGAACTCGCATCACCAAGCTCTCCCAGCACCAGGGCTTCAGTGCGTCGGCGGGCGGATCGGTGATCCTGGTCAGCGCGTCGTGGCTCGGAATTCCGGTTTCGACGACGCACACCATCACCGGCTGCGTCATCGGCGCTGGAGCGGCGCGGCGGGCATCGGCGGTTCGCTGGGGGATTGCCAAGGACGTGGCCCTGGCGTGGGTGATCACGATTCCCGCGTCGGCGGCGGTCGCGGCACTCTTCTACTGGATCACGACGCTGTTTTAATAATCGCCGCGCGCCGAGGCCCTGGCCGCGAGAAGGTCGAAAAGGCCGCGGTTCTGGAGGAGCATCTGCTCCGCGCCGAAGCCAAGCGCGCGTTCGCTGGCCGGCGTGTCGCATTCGGCGTCGATGACCGCGACAATCGACGCTTCGTCGGGCATCGAGCTGGCAGGCACGTCGATCCCGGCGCGTGCAGCGGCGCGATCGAGGACCGACCGGATCGGCGCCCAGTCGGCGACCAGCGCGGTCGCCGCGCCAAGCGCCGAGCCGCGCCGTTCCGACTTCGCCAGGATTTCCAATGCGTGGCGCTGCGCCGCAAGCGTGGCTTCGGTCTCGGCGGCACCCGGAGTGCTGGGGATCGGCCCGACTGCCGAAGTCAGCCGAACCAGGAAAAGCCGCTCGCGCTCGAAAGCGTCAACCGCTTCGTCGAGCCATTTCCGGGCCGGTCCCTTGGGGCAAATCTGCAACGCCTGTTCGATCAGGCCCGGGTGATGGCCGTGGACGCTGCACAGCAGGTGGACCGCGTCGGCGAGATCGCGCGCGGCATGAGCGCCCGAGCCTTCGGCGAGATCAATGAGATGCGGGTGACGGGCGCTGCCGTCGCCGGCAACGCGCGCAAGCTGGGCTTCGGCGGCGCTGACCGCTGCACGGTCGACGAACCGGTTGATCGCCATTCGCATCCTTCCTTGCCGTTCGCCCCCTTGGGAACGGGCTAGGCCGACGGCGTAACGCAACCGCGTAAAGACGAGGTTTATGGCCGGTTAGGATTTCGGTGAGAGGGGTAAACGGCGCGTCCAGCCCATCAGGCGGCCAGTCGCTCTTCCTCATCGCAATCGGCTGCTTGGGCGGGTTGCTGTTCGGCCGCCTGCAAGCCGGCCCCATTCGCCGGGAAAAACCACCGCGATGCTGCGACGACGCAGCCGAGGCCGAGATAGCAGCCGACGATCGCAAGCGGGTTCCAGAGGATCAGCACAGCGAAGGGAATTCGAAGCCAGTTGGGGTTGAAGCCGAGATCCTCGCCGACCGCCTGGCAAACGCCGAGGAACGTGTCGCTGCGGAGTGGAAGCGCCGGCTCGCTCTCGCCGACGGTCGAAGTGGTGGCGTCGGTCTCGTTGGCGGCGGTCGGCATAATCAAATTCTCCTGCAAGGCTGTTGTGCAGTTATCCAAGCAAGCGGCATGCCAGAATTGGGAAAGGCAAATATTCCAGCCACTTGCGTTATCGCCCGGAGCGCGGCCTCGGCGATCGGTCAGGCGTGCACCCCGACAGTTGGGAATTTTCACCTCGTGCTGCAAGTGCGATATTGCGCTGCAGCACTTGATTCGTGGCGCTCGAAGACAAATCTGTTAGACAGCGCCCGGCCAAGCCAAGGAGTGACCCAGCGTTGATTCGCACCATGCTGAAGTCGAAAATCCACCGAGCGACGGTGACCCAGGCCGATCTCGACTATGTCGGGTCGATCGCCATCGACCGCGATCTCATGGATGCCGCCGACCTTCTCGAGGGCGAGAAGGTCGCGATCGCCGATATCACCAACGGAGCGCGGCTGGAGACCTATGTCATCCCGGCGCCGCGCGGCAGCGGCATCATCGGGATCAACGGCGCGGCGGCGCATTTGGCGCATGCCGGCGATCTGGTCATCATCATGAGCTACGCAATGCTTGAGGACGCCGAGGCGCGCAAACTCAAGCCCCGCGTCGTGCATGTCGACGACGACAATCGAATCGTAAGCCTCGGCGAGGATGCGGCGGAACCGGTTCCCGGCGCCGCCGACCAGAAGCGCGCCGTCGAAGCGGCCTGAGGCGCAGGCAACCCATAGCCGTTACGGCTGTTGTCCTTCGTATGAAGAAGCGGAGGACATTCATGAAGAGACTGCTCATCGCGGCAATCCTGGCCGCGGCAAGCCCGGCCGCGCTCAATGCGCAGGCTACCCAGCCGCAAGTAACTCTTGGCCCGAACAGCGCGATCCTGAGCCTGTCGTCAGAAGGCGAATCGCACCGCGTACCCGACATCGCCCTGTTCTCGGCCGGCGTGGTGACCCAGGCTACGAGCGCGTCCGAAGCGCTTCGCGAGAATAGCGGGAAGATGGACCGCGTGATCGCCGCCCTGAAGCGCGCCGGAATCGCGGATCGCGACATCCAGACCAGCTCGATCAACCTCAGTCCGCGATATTCGGACCCGGTTCGCGAAGCTGCGGCGGCCGCGCGGGCGGCGGGACAGCCATATTATCCTCCCAACGACCAGAGCCGGCGGATCATCGGCTATGAGGCGCGCAACACGGTCCAGGTCCGAGTCCGCGATCTCGACAAGATGGGCAAGGTCATCGACACGTTGGTTTCGGTCGGCGCCAACGAGGTCAACGGCCCGAACTTCACGCTGGACGAGCAGGAAGCGGCGCTGAACGAGGCCCGTTCCGAGGCCATTGCAAAGGGTCGCGCGCGCGCCGAACTTTATGCGAGGGCCGCGGGAATGCGCGTCTCCCGGATCCTGTCGATCAGCGAGGGCGGCGGCTATTATCCGGTTCAGCGAACGGTGGCCTTCTCGAGCGGCATGCCGCCGCCACCGCCTCCGCCCGCTCCCGAGAGGGATGCGCCGGTCGCGCCCGGCGAGCTGACCCTGGGCGCCAACGTTTCGATGCAGTTCGAGCTGGTTCGCTAGCGGCCGCGAAACAGTCCGCCGGGAGCACCCCCGAGTCTCATCGCTTCCACCACAGCTTTGAAATGACGTTGCGGCCCCACAGCTTGTTGGCCGCGCGGCGGATGATCGGCGTTGGCGAGCCCGTCTCGACCGAGCGCTCCATCGCGCGGGCGTCGGCGGACAGGCGCGCCAGCCTGTAGAGAAAGGATGTGATGCTCATGCCGGCCCCCTTCGTTCGGCGAAGTAGAATCTGGCTAGGTAAGCATGAAGGACTCCGCAAGGTTTCGCGGCAGTCGGAAATTCGTGCATGGCCAGCCCATTCAGGTTAGATTTCGGCTTCGACGGCCGTCGCGGACGGGTGTTCGATAAAGGTAGGGGAATCCGTACATGCCAGACGACAAGCCTGCTCCAGAGGTCGATGTCACCAGGGAATGGCGTGCCACGCATGGCCAGGAGGCCGCCGCCAGGCGTCTTCGCATTTTCGCGGCGATCTCGTGGGTCATCGCGATCGGCGGCGAGGTTGTCGGCGTTGTCCTGCTGCGCCAGGGCAGGTTCGACCAAGGGAACCTCCCACTCCTGATCGGCATCCTGGTCGGGATCGCAATCTTCGCGATTGCAGGCAGCCTGATGTGGAAGGCCGCCAACAAGCACGATCCTGCCCGCGAGTCCGACAGGGCAAAGTTCTTCTTCCAGAACCAGCTCGGAGCGATCATCACGGTGATCGCCTTCCTGCCGCTGATTGTCCTGATCTTCATGGACAAGGACATGGACCCCAAAAACAAGAAGATCGCGGGCGGGATCGGTGCCGTGCTGGCGGTCGCCGCAACGCTGATCGGGGTCAGCTGGAGCCCGCCTTCGGTCGAGCAATATACCGAGGACATGAACGAGTGCGCGGCACAGATCAAAGCGGGCCAGCCGACCACCGCCTGCTCGCCCGAGGTCGCAAGCCAGGCGCAGGACATCGCCAGGGACTCACGGACAGTGACGGA
>DASTIF010000136.1:0-12000 GCA_035717805.1 Sphingomicrobium sp. | reverse complement strand
CTTGCGCCAAGTCGTCGACCCAGCCCTTCCTGAGCCAGCCGGAAGCGAGCAGGATCACCGCCGCCGCAACGATGTAGAAGCCGAGGAAGGCAATCGCCGCGTTGCGGAGCGAATCGGCACCGTAGCTTGCGCTGAAAACGTCCGACAGGCGGCCGATCAGCAGGGGCCCCAGCCCGAGCCCGATCAAGTTGATAATCAGCAGGAAGCAGGCCGACGCGGTCGCGCGCATCTCTCGCGAAACCAGATGCTGGACTGCGGTCGTGACCGGCGCGAGCCACAGGATATTGAGCGCGTTTGGAATCAGAAGCAGCGGCCAGGCCATCGACAGGCTCGGCGCCATCAGTCCCGCGACGTAGGTCGGAACCGTGACCAGCCAGGCGATCGCGGGCAGGCGCGCGTACCAGGCGCGGTTCGCGGACCCCAGGCGGTCGGCGAACCAGCCGCCGGCGAGCACTCCGGCCGTGCCGCCAATGAGTAGTAGCGAGCCGAGAAACTGGCCGGTGGCGATCAAATCAGCTCGGAAGCTTCGCATGACGATCGACGGGAGCCACAGGGCCAGCCCGTAGCCGACCAGCGAGCTCGACCCCGCCGCGACGGCCAGAAGCCAGAAGGCCGGCTTGCTTGCGAGAATCCCGAATACCCGCGCAACCGGGACGGAGCCGCCGTCGGCTCGCCGCGGAAGGTCGCGAACGAAATAACGAAGCAGCGGCGCGATCAGCACCCCGGCAATGCCCATGACGAGGAAGGCCGTCCGCCAGTCGACGGCGGAGGCGATGTAGGCGCCGAGCAAGGTGCCCGCCGACAGGCCGATGGGAACGCCCAGGGAGTAAATCGCGAGCGCCCTGGCTCGCCGTTCGGCAGGGAAATAGTCCGCGATCAGAGCGTAGGACGGCGCCACGCCCCCCGCTTCGCCGACGCCTACCCCGACGCGGCAGAGGAACAGCTGCCAATAGCCGGTCGCGATGCCGCACAAGGCGGTAAAGGCGCTCCATACGGCAAGCGAGCCCGCGATCACCGCGCTTCTGCTGGTGCGGTCGGCGAGGTAAGCCAGCGGCACCCCCAGAAGCGAATAGAGGAGCGCAAAGGCGAGGCCGCCGATCGCCCCGAACTCGGTGTCGGAAAGATTGAGATCGGCCTTGATCGGCTGGGCGAGGATCCCGAGTATCTGCCGGTCGAGGAAGTTGAAAATATAAGCGAGGAGAAGCAGCGCCAGGACGAGCCGGGGACCGGCCCGCCTGCCGTCCCGACCGGGCACGCTCATCGGACGTCGCTCGTCAGGCGGGACGCGAGGTCGGCGAAACGACCGACGTCGCTTTCGTCGTGATAGAGGCCGATCCCGACTCGGAGCACGTCGCAGCGAACATCGACGACGCAATTCTCGCGCTCGAACTGGCGGCACCAATCCTTTGCATGGGGACTTCGGAACGCCAGGAAGCGGGCGTGGGGACCGCCGTCCAGTGGATTGAAAAGCTCGGCCGACGCCAGCGCCGTGCCCTCGATCCTTTCGAGCAGCCGCGACTGCAGGCGCTCGACGTGCGCGGAAATCGCTGCGGTGGTGAGGCCGTTGGCGCCGAGCATGCGCTGGACCGCGTTGAACCGATAGAGGCCCGAAGGGTCAAAGGTTGCTCCCATGAAGCGGCGACCGTCGCTGGCGTAGCCCACCGACCCGGGCGGAAGCGTCAGATCCTCGAATTCCGCAAACCAGCCCGTGATCGGCGGCCGCGGGCCGAAACCGGGCGGCGCGTGGAGAACCGCGCAGCCCTCACCCGCCATCGCATATTTATACCCGCCGCCCAGGTAAAAAGCGGATCGAGCGGAGGCCTGGTCGAAGGGCGCCTCGATCGCCATGAATGCATGATATCCGTCAACGACAGCCCAGGGGCCTTCCGGGCGCGAAAGGCCCGCCAGCTCTCTAACGCCGGTGAACAATCGTCCGCTTCCGAACAGGACCTGGCTGACAAAAAACAGATCGTGATCGCCGCCGCTCGCGCGTTCCAGAAAGCGATGAGGGAAACTTTCGAAGGGCTCGGCTGCCACGAGCTCGAGCGCGATCTCGCGCGACTCGGCCCAGCGGTCGAATTGGCGCCGGGCGCTGTGAAATTCACCATCGCTGGTCAGAACTCGAAGCGGATCGCCCTTGCCTCGCGGCGCCGCCGCGACGAGCCGGACGAGAAGCTCATGGGTATTCGGCGCGAAGACGATCGAATCGGGCATTCCGGTTCCAAGTTCGGCGGCGACGTGCCGCTGCGCCTCGGGCCAGACCTCCCCCATGATCCGGTCCCACTTGCGGTCGGCAAAGCGGGCAGCGTCATCCCAGCATTCGACCTGGCCTTCGAAGCTTGCATCGGGCCACAGATGATGGCTGTGCGCCGCCATGTGCAGCCGTTCGGGATCGGCCGCGAGGCTCTTCGAAAACAGATGCTTGAAATTCAAAGCTCGGTCCTGAGCGACCACAATTCCGGAAATGCCCTCTTGTCGATTGTGGAACGCAAATAGGCCGCCCCCGCCGACCCTCCCGTGCCCTTCCGATTGCCGATGATCCGCTCGACGGTCAGCACATGCTTGTGCCGCCAGCCGGCCAGCGCGTCGTCGATGTCGAGAAGCTTTTCGGCGAGCTGGTAGAGATCGAACCACCGCTCCGAATCGCGATAGACCTGCAGCCAGGCCGAGGCGATCGCATCGTCCGACCGGTCGCCAAGGTCGAAGCCGGCCCGCTCCAGCGCCGCGTGCGAGGCTTCGCGGAGACTCGGTTCGTCAAGAGCCCGGCGAAGTCGCTCATGCTCCTCGCCGTCGGCGGCATAATGGTTGAGATAGCGCTCGTCCTTGATCCCGAGCCGGTATTCGAGCTCGCGGAACTGCGCCGACTGGAAGCCCGAAGATGTGCCGAGCACGTCGCGGAAGGCGAGGTAATCGACCGGGGTGAGAGTGGAGAGCACGTCCCAGGAAAGCGTCATCACCGACTGGATACGGCCGACCCTTGCGAGCGCCTTATAGGCTTCCGCGAACCGGTCCTCGCCCACCAGCCCGATCGCCAGCCCCAGCTCGTGAAGCATCTGCTTCATCCACAGCTCTTTGGTCTGGTGGATGACGATGAACAGCATCTCGTCGTGGAGATTCGACAATGGCTGCTGAGCGCCGAGGAGCTGGTCGAGCTTCAGGTAATCGGCATAGGTAATGCCGGCAGGGGTCGCGGTCATGAGCGCCGGCTTAGGGCAAAGCGAGCGATCGAAAAAGCGTGGGGTCCGGCGCTATTGCTGAGGCGCGACTCCGGCCCCGACCGTACCAATGTTGCCGAATATGTCTTCGAGCAGACTTGGCTTGCGGCCCAGCGTCTCGGTCTGGTCGTCAACCGGATCGATCTTCGCAATCAATTCCTTCCCTGTCGTTTCGACCGAAGCGACGTTTCCCGCCTGATCGAAGCGAAT
Source organism: Sphingomicrobium sp. (assembly GCA_035717805.1). Classification (GTDB taxonomy): domain Bacteria; phylum Pseudomonadota; class Alphaproteobacteria; order Sphingomonadales; family Sphingomonadaceae; genus Sphingomicrobium. Next base: position 8,575 of record DASTIF010000136.1, on the reverse strand, counting down.
ATGGAGAACAGTTTGTTTCATGACCCTGGGCTGGCGAAAAGCGACCTGCTTCGTGTTGCGGGAGACATAATACCAATCGTTCGCGCCGAATTCGCCGGCGAACGTCGGCCGGCCAAGCGTGGTCTGTACCGATTCCTTGTTGTCGACTCCGACCTGGATTGCAGACAGAAGCTCGTCGTCGATGACGGCGCCCCGATGTTCGCGAACTCCGGCGCACCCCGCGAGCAGGCCCGCCGCCAATAATGTGATCGCGGCTTTTGCCATCAGAACCTTCATCCTCAATCCAACTCCCGGAAATTTGCCACTTGCCCCGACGCAATATGTCCCAATATCCGCTGGCGAGACACGCACGCAAGCCCGCGTCGTGCTATGCTGAGCTTTATGCTTCGAAACCTGTTCGGCGGATTAACCAGCGAGCCCAGGCGCGGCCAGGCCTTGTTCGGCGCGGCGGTTGCCGAAGCGAGGTGCCCGCACTGGTATCGCGAAGGCCAAGTCCCGGACACGATCGACGGCCGATTCGCGATGCTCGCGACGATTTGCGCGCTCCTTATCGTTCGGCTGGAGTCGCTCGATACGGACGGTGAGTCAGCGTCGGCGGCGCTGACCGAGCGGTTCATCGAGACGATGGACGCCGAGCATCGCGAGCTCGGGCTGAACGACCCGGGCCTCGGCCGCCGGGTCCGAAAGCTGGTTGGCTCGCTCGAACGGCGCGTTGACCAATGGCGGACCGCCCTATCGGGAGACGCCGGCTGGGATGATGTCGTTATCTCGAGTCTGTATCGCGGCGACGAACCGAGCGATTCGGCGCTTGAGCACAGCCGCGCGGGGATTCGCCAGTTCTGGGAAAATCTGGATCGGTCGAGTCTGCTCATCGAAGGGGAGCCCGATGCGTGAGGATTTCGGTCACCGGCTTGCGATCGATTCAATCGGCGATGGGGAGCGCGTCGAGCTGATGGCTGACGACGCCGAAAGGCTCGCGGTAGCGCAGCGGCTCGGCCTGCTGTCGCTGCAGCGCCTGGAGGCGCATGCGACGCTTCGACGGAATGGAGCCGAAGTCCGCGCCGAGGGCCGAATCCGCGCAGCACTCGAGCAGAGTTGCATCGCAACCGGCGAGCCGGTCGCCGAGCATGTCGACGAAGCCTTCGATGTGAAGTTCGTCCCCGCTCCGGACGGTGTACGAGCCGACGAGGAAATCGAACTCGATTCGGACGATTGCGACATCGTCTTCTACGACGGCAGCGCGATCGACCTCGGCGAATCGATTGCCGACACGCTGGCGCTCAGCCTCGACTCCTATCCGCGAAGCGCGGATGCGGAGTCGGCGCTGAAGGATGCGGGCGTGGTCTCGGAAGCCGAGGCCGGACCGTTCGCCGCACTGGCGAAGCTGAGGTTCGGAAAGAGCAAATCCTAGAAGGGGACGTCGTCGTCCAGATCGCTGTCGAAGGTAGCCGGCTGCGGCCTCGATTGCGGCTTTGATTCGCCGCCCGAAAACGCGCCGCCGGCCTCGTTGTCGCCATAGTCGCTTCGCCCGCCGCCGCCGTCACGGCTGTCGAGCAGCACCAGCTCGCCCCTGAAGCGCTGAAGGACGACCTCCGTCGTATAGCGATCGTTGCCCGACTGGTCCTGCCACTTGCGGGTCTGGATCTGCCCTTCGAGATAGACTTTCGAGCCCTTGCGAAGATAGCTCTTGGCGACGCGGCCCAGGTTCTCGTTGAAGATCACCACATTGTGCCATTCCGTTCGCTCCTGGCGGTTTCCGTCGCGGTCCTTCCAGCTTTCGGACGTGGCGACTCGCATGTTCACGACTTCGCCGCCGTTGTTGAGCGAACGCGCCTCGGGATCGGCGCCGAGATTGCCCACCAGGATCACCTTGTTCACGCCCGCCATCTCTCACAACTCCATGCTGTTCCGGCCGACGAATAAGCGACGGTTGGCGGCTGCGCCACCCCTAGCCCGCAGTTGCGACGCGGCGCGTTTCCCAGTGGTTCCAGGCGAATCCGAGCAACAGGATGACGAGCGTAAGCAACTGCAAGCTTATGCCCTGGGCCGTCGGGAAAATTCCAAGCACCGGGATTCGAGGCAGCCAGTCGATTCGGTGAATTCCAAGCAGGCCGGATTCCTGGAGCGCTGCAACGCCCTTGCCGGCAAGCACCACCGCCAGCACGGCAACGAGGGCCGAGCTGTACGCGAAGAATTTGCCGATCGGCAGCCGCTGGCTGAACTTCAGCATCAGGACGGCGATAACGGCCAGCGCCAGCGCTCCGGTCAGCGCGCCCGCGACCAGTGCCTCGACATGCTCCTGGGCAGCCATTGCTGCATAGAAGAGGATCGTCTCGAACACCTCCCTGTAAACGGCGATGAAGGCGAGCAGGAACAGGAACCAGCTCGACTTGCGCGAAAGCGCATGCCCGACCTTCTCCTTGATGTAGCGCTGCCATTCGTCGGCCTGCGCCTTGCCGTGCATCCAGATACCAACGAACAGGAGCACGGCGGCGGCGAGCAGTGAGCCGAACCCTTCGGTCAGCTCGCGGCTGGCGCCGCTGACGCTGATCAGGCTCGTGGCCGCGAGCCAGGTAAGCCCGCCGGCGATGAGGGCGCTGGTCCAGCCGAGATGGACAGGGCGCACCATCTCGGCGCGATCGCCCTTGCGCAGAAAGGCGAGCATTCCGACCACGATCAGAAGCGCCTCGAGCCCTTCGCGGAACAGGATCGTGAAGGCACCGACGAACGTGGAGGCGGCCGTATCCTGGTCTGGCGCGAGCGCCGCTTCCGCTTCGTCGAACAATGTCCCGACCGCGTTGATCCTTGCCCGGACATCCGCGGGCGAGCTTCCGCGCGCGATTGCGGAGCGAAGATCGCCCATCGCCGCCTCCACCTTCGCGACCAGCGGCCCGTCGCGGGCGCCGAGCACCGCCTCGACCGGCTCGAAACCGTCCAGATAGGCCGCGAGGGCGAGATCCTTTGCCCGGTCCCGGTCGCCGGCCTCATAGGCGGCAAGGCTCTGCCGCAGCAGCGCCCGGCCAATGGTCAGCGGAGTGTCGGTCGTGGTCACCGCGCCGGGATGCGCCCGAAGAAAGGCGATCAGCGCGGCCGCATCTCCCTGCCCGAGATCGCCCGCAAGCGAGCTTTGGCTTAGGCCGCTCAAGGCATCGAGATCGGGGACAGTCGATCGCAATTCAGGATTGCTCTCCCAGAGCTGCTTGCCCTTCGCGACCAGGCTTTCGGGGTAGGCGAATCGTCCGACGTAAAAAGCCAATGCCCATTTCTGCTCCGGCGAAAGCTGTGAAAAGCTCGCCATCGCGGTGCCTTCGAGGCCCTGGTCGATCACCTGATAGAGGGCGAACGGTGTTCGTTCGGCGGCTCGGGCGCGATCGGTGAACGCCACCGGCGGCGGATCGAGTTGCCTGGCGATCGGGGTTTTCGCGTCCCCGGCGAGACCGTGACAGCTCGCGCAATTTTCCTTGTAGAGCCGGCTTCCGAGACGTTCGTCCGGCGGGGATTTGGGACCAAGCTGGACGGGATAGGCTTTGAGCAATTCGCTGCCGAGACCTCGAGCGATGCCCGCGATATGGTCCGGCGAGTCCTTGCGATCGATCGCGGTTCGAAGCTCGCTGCTTCGGGCGAGCAACCTGGGCTTTTGCGGGGTATCCGGAAGGGCGGCAAGCCGGTCGCCGACTGACGCCGCGAACTCCTTCATTTCCGAATATTCGGCCTGGCTGACGACCTTCCCGCCGGACACTGCTCCCGGATAGTCGACCGCGATATAATCGAGCAGCCGCCAGGCGGTCCCCGCGCCCTTGTCCTGAGCCAGGGCCGGTGTCGAAAAAACCAGCAATATCGTTGTCAGAATGCCGAGCGACAGCCGTGCCGCCCTGGCCGCGCCGGAGAGTTTCATGGCAAGCGCGGTTAGACTAGTTGCAACTGATTATCAATAACTGCAGTGCGGGGAATCAGCGCGGCGGATAGCGAAGCCGGCCGAGGAAGCGGCTGACGCTGAAATGCTCCTGCCCGCGCCATTGCGCCTTCCATTTCTCAAACCGCATCACGTCGCCGATTCGCCGGTCGAGGAAGGCGGATGTGTCGGCCCAATCGTCGCTATTGTCGTCGAGCCAGGCGATCAGGGTCGAGCCATAGACGATGCCCAGAGTCATCCGTTTGGTGTAATGGTTGAAGTCGCGGCTGGTGTCGCCGGCCAGCCGCCACATGAGATCCGCCGACCGCCACGCAATTCGAAGCCCAAGCGCCGCATTCTGCGGCATTGCCAGGATCGCGAGCGCGCTTCGAACCGCTTCCTTCGACCCGCGCATGATCTCGAGCCTGGTCCACACCAGGACACGAATGCGCTCGCGAATCTTCATCGCCGCGAGCTTTTTCGGCGGCAGTCTTTGCTCCATCTCGCGGTCGACGCCCGCGATGAATGCATCGACCATCGCCGCTTTGCCCTTGGGAAAGGCGAGCCGCGCCTGGGCCTGGTCGATCCCGAGCTGAGCGGCGGCCGAATCGACCGCTCGCCGGCTCCAGCCGTCGAACACCGCATCCTCTCCGACCGCGATCGCAAGGCGCTCGCGAAGCTGTTGAAGTGGACTTTGCTGCTCCATCGCAGATCAACTGGGCTGGGCGACGCCGCCGCGCAACCCCCGTTGCGGGAGCCGGACCAGGACCAGCGCCGCAGCGATCGCAAGAGCGCCGACCCAGTCCGCGGACGAAAGCGTCTCGCCATAAGCGAACCAGCCGATCGCGGCGGACACGGCGGGCTGGGTCAGAAGCGCCAGGCCGACCACAAGCGGGGGAAAGACGCCGATCGAATAGACGAGCAGCCCTTGGCCGAGGACCTGGCTGGAAAGCGCGAAGATGACGAGCGGCGTCCAGTCGCCCGGCCAGATTCTCTCGCCGAGGCCAAAACTAACCACGAACAGGATGGGAACGGCGAACAAGGTCGCCAGCAGAAGCAGGGGCAGCGGCTCGAGTTTCGTCCGCGCGCGCTCGACGAAGATGAGATAGCCGCCATAGAGGAATCCCGCGACCAGGGTCAGCAAATCGCCGGCGAGATGCTTGGGGCTGAGCTCGTAACTGTTGCTCATCAGGAGGATCGCTCCGACCAGCGCCATGGCGAGGGCCGCGGACTGGCGGGTCGAGGGAAGCGCCCGCGCGAGCACCAGCCCGTAAATCACGAACACGAAGCTGCCCGCGTTGCCGAACAAGGTCGCATTGCCAAGCTTGGTCAGCAATATTCCGGCGTTCCAGGCCGCGAGGTCCAGCGCGTAGAAAAGCGCCGCGATCGCAATGATCACGACCAGCGACCGCTTCGGCCAGACCGGCCGCCGGCCTCCGACATAGGTGAGCGCCCAGAGGAAGGGCAGCGCCAGCGCAAGCCTCCAGAAGCCGGAGGCCACCGGACCGACGTCGGCGAGGCGCACAAGCCAGGGTCCGAAGGCGAGCGCGGTATTGCCGAGCAGCAAGGCCGGAAAGGCCAGAGGATGGGGCGCGCCGCGACTCATCTGCCGCGCTTAGCGGCGCGACGACCGCGGATTAAGCCCCGTACTTCTCGCGAAGCTCGTGAAGCGCCATCGCCGCACGCGCCGCATGGCCGCCTTTGTCCCCCCGCTGTGGGTCGGCGCGCTCCACGGCCTGCGCATCGTTCTCGACGGTCAGAATGCCGTTGCCGATCGCGAAGCCCTGCAGGGTCAGCTCCATCAGCGCTCGCGCGCTTTCCTCGGCGACGATCTCGAAATGATAGGTTTCGCCGCGGATCACGACTCCGAGCGCGACGAAAGCGCAGAAACGGCCGCTCTTGGCGGTGAGGCTGATCGCGGCGGGAAGCTCGAGCGCGCCGGGGACGCTGATCGTCTCGTGCTTGTGGCCCGCGGCTTCGAGCGCCGAGCGGGCGCCGTCGAGGAGCATGTCGTTGAGGTGCGGATAGAAGCGCGCTTCGGCGAGGAGAACGGTCGCCACGTTGTCAGGCCCCTCCTGGCTCGGCCTGTTGGATCGGCCGCTCGTCGACGATCGTCAGTCCGTAGCCCGCGAGCGCGACCGGGGAATGGCGCGTGTTGGACAACAGGATCATGTCGTGAATTCCAAGCGCCGCGAGGATCTGCGCGCCGATTCCGTAGCCGCGCACCGCATCGCCGCCTTCGACGCTCTTGCCGGCTCGAAGGTCGATCGAGCGGGACAGCGATCCGGGCGCCGCGGCGTGGAGAGCGACGACGACGCCCGACCCTTCAGCCTCGATCATTCGCATCGCCGACTGCAAAAGGCCCGCCCTCGGCCCGGCCTCGCCGAGAACGTCGGCGAACAGGTCGAGGCTATGCATTCGTACCAGAGCCGGCTCGCCCGGCTTGAGATTGCCGTGGACCAGCGCCAGCTGCTCCTCGCCGCTCGACTTGTCGCGGAAGACCTGCGCCTCCCATTCAGCACCGCCTTGCGCTCGAAACAGGGTCGAGGCGGTGCGCTCGACGAGATGGTCCTTCTGCAGGCGATAGGCGATGAGGTCCCGGATGGTCCCGATCTTCAGGCCGTGCTCGCGGGCGAAATCCATCAGGTCGTCGAGCCGCGCCATCGACCCGTCGTCACGCATGATCTCGCAGATCACGGCGCTCGGGTTGAGCCCCGCGAGCCGCGACACATCGACCGCCGCCTCGGTATGGCCGGCTCGGACCAGCACTCCGCCCGGCCGTGCGACCAGAGGAAAAACGTGCCCCGGCGAGACGAGCGAATCGCGGTCGTTGGACGCGTCGATCGCGACCGACACCGTCCGGGCTCGGTCAGCCGCGCTGATTCCGGTCGAAATCCCCTCTTTCGCCTCGATCGAAACAGTAAAAGCGGTTTCGTTGCGGCTTCGGTTGGTCCGGGCCATGGGTTCGAGCCCGAGCTGGTCGGCGCGCTCCCTGGTCAGCGCGAGGCAGATGAGGCCGCGTCCGTGGCGGGCCATGAAGTTGACCGCTTCGGGAGTCGCCATTTGCGCAGGGATGACGAGATCGCCTTCATTTTCGCGATCGTCGTCGTCGACGAGCACGAACATCCGTCCGTTGCGAGCCTCGTCGATGGTCGCCTCGGCGCCGACCAAAAGCTCGGTGTTTCCGCGCTGGATCAGCTTTTCGAGCCGCTTCAGGGTGTCGGCGGTCGGGTTCCAGTCGTCCTGGCCGAGTTTCCGCAAACTGTTCGGATGAAGCCCGGCGGCGCGGGCCAGCGCTGCGCGGCTGACTTCGCCAGTGTCGACGATCTCGGTCAGCCGGTCGATGAGAGTCGTGCTCATTCGGCGCTCATATCACATCGAAATGTGATGAGAAGCATGAATCTTACGGCGTCAATGTGCGCGAGCGGCGAGTATCCGGTCGACATAGCGGGCCAGCGCGTCCACTTCGACATTGAGGTGTCGCCCCGTGGCAATTTCGCCGAGAGTCGTGCACTCGGCGGTGTGCGGGATGATGTTGACCGAGAAATGGGTGCGCCCGTCTTCCGCTTCGCGAACCTCGTTGACGGTCAGGGACACGCCGTCGAGCGCAATCGACCCCTTGGGCGCGATCAGCGGCGCATAATCGGCGGAAATCGCAATTCCGATCCGGCACGATCCGCCTTCCGGGCACACCCCGACGACCTCGCCGATGCAATCGATGTGGCCGGTGACGAAATGCCCTCCGAGCTCGTCGCCGACCCGAAGCGAGCGCTCGAGGTTGATCCGGCTTTCCTCGAGCCAAAGCGAGGCGGCGGTGCGCGACAGCGTTTCCGTCGACAAGTCGACCGCAAACCAGGCATCGCCCTTGTCCACGACCGTGAGGCAAACGCCCGAGCAGCAGATCGAGGCGCCGAGCTCGACCGTCGAAAGATCGTAACCGCAGCGGATCCTCAACCTGAGGTCGCCGCGCTGCTCGGCGCTGGCGACGATGCCGATGTCGGTGACGATGCCGGTGAACATGTTCGTCCTTCGATACGGGTCGACTTTGCTCAGCCCCTACTCAGGATGAGCGGGGGGAAGCAAATCATCTCCGCTCATCCTGAGTAGCCGCCCCGGCGGCGTATCGAAGGATCGGACACGCGCTCGTAAACTTCGAGCCGGTCGACTCCCAGGCGCCGCTCGCCCGCCGACCGCCAGCGCCCGTGCGCGTCGGCGATCGCGTCGAGGCCGACATAACCGAACGAGGACTTTCCCTCGCCGACGATGATCGGCGCCCGATAGATGAGGATGCGGTCGACCAGGTCGGCGGACAAGAAGGCGGTTGCGGTTGCCGAACCACCCTCGACGAGGAGGTCGTTGACGTCATGAAGCCGATAGACATCCTGCGGAGAATGCAGGGTTTCCCAGCCGTCGACCGCCTCGCCGCGAGTGAGGAGCGCGCGCCTGGGCGATCGCTCCTCGAGCCCCGGAAGACGGACATCGAGTCGCGGACGGTCGGCCAAAAAAGTGCCGCGGCCGACCAGGATCATGTCCGCCCGCGCGCGCTCCAGATGGACGTTACGCCGCGCATCCTCACCGCTGATCCACTGCGATTCGCCGGAGGGAAGCGCGATCTTCCCGTCGATCGACAGAGCCAGCTTGAGCGTGATTCTCGGCCGCCCCAGCCGAAGCCTTGTCAAATAG
>DASTIF010000135.1:0-11943 GCA_035717805.1 Sphingomicrobium sp. | reverse complement strand
TGCATCGACCTCGCGGATGTTGGCGAGGAACTGGTTGCCGAGCCCTTCGCCCTTCGACGCGCCGCGAACGAGGCCGGCGATGTCGACGAACTCGATCTGGGTCTCGATCTTCTGGGCCGACCTCGCGATCGCCGCGATCTTGTCGAGGCGCTCGTCGGGGACCGCGACGCGCCCGACGTTGGGCTCGATGGTGCAGAAGGGATAATTCGCCGCCTGCGCCGCGGCGGTCTCGGTCAAGGCATTGAAAAGCGTCGATTTGCCGACGTTCGGCAGACCGACGATGCCGCAGCGAAAGCCCATGGTGTCTCCGTCTCAATCGTCATGCTGAACGTGATTCAGCATCCATTCCGGAGACCGCGAGGAGGCTCCCCGATGGACCCTGAAAACAAGTTCAGGGTGACGGGTTTGGCTGCCTTTAATCGCAGTTGCACAATGGACTCAATGGTTCGTAGGTTGCTGTTTGAAACTTACACTGCGGCTTCCTAGCTAGCGCCGATGACCGATCTCTTCGATTTCCCGATCACCTGCCGCTGGCCGGCCGAGCATCCCGACCGGCTGCAGCTCTATTCGTCGCCCACTCCCAACGGGGTCAAAGTGTCGATCATGCTCGAGGAAATCGGGCTTCCTTACGAGGCGCATTACGTCGACATCGAAAACGACGAGACCTGGAACGAGGACTTCCTGTCGCTCAATCCGAACGGCAAAATTCCCGCGATCATCGATCCTGACGGGCCCGAGGGGCGGCCGCTGGCACTCGCCGAATCGGGAGCGATCCTGATCTATCTCGCCGACAAGAGCGGCATGCTGCTGCCCGGCGGGAACCACCGTTACGAGACCGTGCAGTGGGTCATGTGGCAGATGGGCCATGTCGGGCCGATGTTTGGCCAGGTGGGTTTCTTCCACCGCTTCGCCGGACGCGAGTGGCAGGATAAACGGCCGCTCCAGCGCTACGCGGACGAATCCAGGCGCCTGCTGCAGATGCTCGATCGCCGGCTCGAGGGCCGCGCGTGGGTGATGGGCGAGGACTATACGATCGCCGATATCGCCTTGCTCGGCTGGGTCCGCAATTTGATCGGCTATTACGAGGCGGCGCACCTCGTCGATTATCACGCGCTCAACAATGTCGCCGCCTGGCTTGCGCGCGGTCTCGCCCGGCCGGCGGTGCAGCGCGGCCTGGCGATTCCGGGTTCGGGCTGACGCTCAGGCCGCGGCCTGCTCCGAATGCGAGCCGATTGCGGCAAGAAGCTCGCGAAGTCCGCGTCTGCGGTCGGCGACGAGGTCCGCAAGCGAATAGCGATCGAGCACCGCCATGAATGCGCCGCGCGCTTCGTGAAGTGCGGCGGTGAGCGAACAGGCCGGCGCTATGACACAGGACGCGCAATCGACGAGATCGAAACCGGCCTCGGTGTGGCGAACGATCTCGCCGACAGTGATCTCGGTGGCGGGACGGCCCAGGCGAACGCCCCCCGAACGTCCGCGAACGGAGTCCAGATAGCCCTGCTTGCGGAGGTCGTGGACAACCTTCGTCAAATGGTTGTGCGATATCCGATAGGTTCGCGCGATCTCGGCGATTGACGCCAGCCGGTCCGGCTGCGCGGCGAGGTGCATGAGCACCCGTAGCGCATAGTCGGTGTAGCTTTTCAGCCGCACGTCACGGCGCCGTCAAAATTTTTCGCATCCATACATGTAAACGTATTGCATGATTTGATGAATGTGAATAGATGCACTTAGTCTACATGATTTAGCGAGTCGGGGAAGGGTGGGGGCCATGCGGCACCAGGAAATTCATAATCGGGACGCGTTCGATATCGTCGATCCGGCTCAAGCCGCCGCGGCGCTTGAAATCGACGTTCGGCGGGAGACTCGAACAATGCCGACGCCCGCAGTGCCGGACATGCCGGCCGCGGCGGGCGCATTCATGATCGCGGTCTATGTGGGCCTGATGGCCGTGTTCGCCGTCACAATGGCTGGCGACGGGATCACCAGTTTCGTGATTCTGATCGGCGCATTCTATCTCTTCATGTTCTTCGCTGTCCCCGCGGTCTTCCTCGTAGTCGAACAGGACACCGCGCGCAGACCCAGTCTTGCCGAGTTCCTGGAAACGGGGATTGATACGGCGACCGGCCGGATCAGCGGCGGCGGAGCGCTGGTGCAGATGCTGATGGTGCCGTTCCTGCTGATGCTCGCGATCGTGGCCATGGGCCTCACTTATCTTCTGAGCTGAGGAAACGAGCGATGATGGAAGCCGAACTGACCGCACTGGTCCACCGGTTCTACGCGAGGGTGCGCGAGGACGAGAGCCTCGGCCCCGTGTTCGACGGCGCGATCGCCGACTGGCCGCACCATCTCGGCAAGATGGTCGATTTCTGGTCGTCGGTGATGCTGACCAGCGGTCGCTACAAGGGCAATCCGATGATGATGCATCTCAAGCACAAGGCCAGGATTGACCCCTCGATGTTCGATCGCTGGCTAGCTCTGTGGGGTGAGACCGCGCGCGAAGTGCTGGACGAGGACGCGGCCGCCGCGGTCGCCGCCAAGGCCGAGCGAATCGCCGAAAGCCTGCAACTGGGAATGTTCTTCAAGCTTCAACCGAGCGGCGCCGCAGCCGCCTAATGGAGAGTGAAATGAGTGCTCCAATCGTCGACATTAGTGTCCATCATTCGCCCAAAGGCGTGTCGGATCGAATCGCGTACGGGTTCACCAAGGCGCTTCGCTTCTGCGCCGACACTTTCTTCGCCAAGCGTTACGGCCACCGCGCCATCGTCCTGGAAACCGTCGCGGCGGTGCCGGGCATGGTCGGGGCGACCATCAACCACCTCAAGTGCCTTCGCCGGATGTGCGACGACAAGGGCTGGATACGCACGCTGATGGACGAGGCGGAGAACGAGCGGATGCACCTGATGACCTTCATCGAGGTGGCGAAGCCGACTTTGTTCGAGCGCCTGGTGATCATGGGCGTCCAGTGGGTCTTCTATCTCGGCTTTTTCGCGCTCTACCTGATCTCGTCGAGGACCGCGCACCGGATTGTCGGCTATTTCGAGGAAGAAGCGGTGCTCAGCTACACGCTCTATCTCAAGGAGATTGACGAGGGCCGCAGCGCCAACGTGCCGGCGCCGGAGATCGCGAAGCGATACTGGAACCTGCCGGACAGCGCGACGCTGCGCGACGTGGTGCTGGTGGTCCGTGCCGACGAGGCGCACCACCGCGACGTCAACCACGGTTTCGCCAACGAGCTCGGCGGGCTGCCGGTGGAGCAGTCGCGGATCGCTCAGTCGCCGCCACACGAGGGCGGAATTCGGATCGCCGCGTGACTTCGTACAAAACGACCGCGGTATTTGACGAAACGACACTCCCGGCGGGCTTCCGCCGGGAGCATCGGACGAAAGCGGGGGCTTGGGGGATCATCCGCTTGCTCGAAGGCGAGCTTCGCCTGCTGTTTGCCGACGGACGGGAAGAATTGCTGAGCCCGCAGCGGCTTGGACTGGTCCGCCCGCAGGAAACTCACCGGGTCGAGCCGGTGGGAGCGATGCGGATGCAGGTCGAATTCCACGACCGCGAGCCCGATCTCAACTGAAGTTGAACGAGACGCTGAGGCGCTCGTCGCGGCTGGTGCCGGCGAGGACTTCGTGGCGGAGCCAGCTTTCCCAGAGCAATAGTAATCCGGGCCTCGGCTCGACGGCAACGAAGGGACGCAGCGCCTCGGGCGCGCCGGAATTGCGCATCGGAGCGGCCATCATCATCGGCAGACGCGGGTCCTCGAACCGGATCGCTCCCGAGCCGCTCGGCACCTCGACGTAAAATGTCCCCGAAAGGATGCTGTGCGGGTGGATGTGGCCGCTGTGCTGGCCGCCGCCCTTCAGGAGGTTGACCCAGAGGCTGTCGAGCTTCGGCTTGGCTTCCCAGGCGAGCTCCGCGGCGAACTTGCGCGCGTGGCTCGCCAGGAGCTTCGACAGTTCGGCGAACGCCGGATCGCGTTTCGGCAGGTCGTTGAGCGACGCATAGCTCGTGTAACCGGGATAAAGATGATCGCGGCTCCAGCGGCGTCCGGCCTTGTCCTCGGCAGCCAGGGCCCGGATCGACCGGCCGAGCGAGCCCAGAAGGGCACAATCTTCGATCTCGGCCTCGTGGAGGCGGGTGACGAACAGCTCGCGGGCCATTGCCCCCGCTTAGCGCGCCCGATGCCCCGGAAGCCAGATTTCCGTGTAGTCGACGCGTTCGGCCGGGCGATAGGCGGCCATGGCGCGCTTCACCGCCGGCTCGGCCATCAGCCAGCGCGCCGACCGCCGGTCGACGAGGATCACGTCGGGCGCGTTGCGGCGGACGTCGGCGGCGAAGCTGTCGATGTCGTCGCGATAGGCGCGGGCGGCGATCGGGTCGTCCGGTGAGAGACGCGCGGCCGATGCCGTGAAGAGCGAAGGACGCGAGCCGACCCAGCGGCCGCCGACGTTGCGGGTGACCGGATGGCCCATCGCCAGCTGCGGGCTGAGCGCGATCATCGTGGGCGCCGGCGGCGCCACACGACGGATTGCCACTTCGATCCGCGCGTCGGGAATGATGACGAACGTGCCGAGCTCCGCCAGCGCGAGGACCGCCGCCGACGCGATCGCAGGGCCGCGCCGCACCGTGGCGATACCGGGCGCGAGCATCAGGAAGAGGGCCAGCAGCGCCAGCGCCGATCCGGGAAGCCAGTGGTTATAGTAATTCTTCATCTGAATGATCGCGGCGAGCGCGAAGCCCGCGGAGCCCAGGACGAGCACGACGGCAAGCGGCGGGATTCGGCTCGGACGGACGAGCACGGCTATCGCGAGGCTGATCGCCGGGAACAGCAGCGGGCCGACGACGATCCGCCACGCATCGCTGTGCATCAGAAAATAGCTGTGCGCGAAGACCGGCACCCAATCGAGATAGGCGCTCGCGAAGACCATCACGGCCGCCGCGTAGGTCGTGACAACCGCGACGGCTGACGCAATTCCTGAAAGAAGAGGGCGGGCCGATCGCCGTTTCCAAATCACCCAGGCCGCCGGTGCGAGAATCGCAAGCGCGAACGGCGGCTTGATGGCGATTACCAGGCCCGCTGCGATTCCGCAGGCGATGCTCGTTCGGCTACGAAGCGGCCGGCCTTGAGCGATAACCGCCAGGGCTGCGAGCGCGGGCAAAGCGAAAAGGAGCGCGGCATGCTCGCGCTGAGCGAACAGCCCCATCGGAAGGACCAGCGCGACAAAGCCCAGCGCCGTAGCTAGCCAGCCATTGCAGTGACGTGGGTCGAGCTTCGACGCGAGCCGGAGGGTCGCGAGGACCGAGGCGATTGCGCCCGCCACAAAACCGGCCGCGACCACCGCTTCCGGACGCACCGCGATGACTCTCGCCGCCCACACGAGCGGCAGATAGAGCCAGACGGAAGCGGGAGGGTTCACCTCGACGATGTCGACGTAAAGACGGTCGCCGGCGAGCACTCGTTCCGAAACCGTGATCAGCCAGGAAACGTCGCAATCGAGCGGAATCCACAAGCTTTGGATCGCCACTGCGGCCGCCACGCACAGCGCGAGCGGAGCGAAGACGCGCAAGCCCGGCCCGCCGGGCGCTCTTGGGCCGGCGGCCGGAGCCGTGGCGGAACTGTCGATCGCCCAATGCTTCATGCCGCACGGCTTAGCGGCACAATGGTCAAAACGGCGTAAACCGCTTTCGAAACCCCCTCGCGCGAGCCTGTGCCCAAGCCTTCTATTCTTTGGCAAATCTCCGCTGTAAGCTCGCGTGCCGAACAAGGGGTGCGGCACGCGTCATGTCCCACGTCTTCATTTCCTACGCGCGATCGACCGAGGAGCGGGCGCAGCAGGTCGCCGAGGCGTTGCGGGCGAATGGCTACGAAGTGTGGCGAGACGACGAGCTGCCCGCCCACCGCGCCTATTCCGAAGTCATCGAGGACCGGCTCAAAGCGGCCAAGGCGGTCGTGGTCCTGTGGTCGGCCGAGGCCGTGCGGTCGCAGTGGGTGCGGGCTGAAGCGGATACCGCGCGGTCGGCGGGAACGCTCGTGCAGGCCGGGCTCGACGACACCATGCCGCCGATTCCGTTCAATCAGATTCAGTGCGCCGGCCTCAAGGACTGGGACGGGGCCGCGGATCATCCGGGCTGGAAAAAGCTGCTCGCGAGCGTCCGGGCGCTGGTTCGCGGCTCGGGCGGCGAAGCGCCGGCCCGCAAGGCCAAGCAGCAATCCTGCTCGGTCTGCGTGCTCCCCTTCGTCAACATGAGCGGCGATGCCGAACAGGAATATTTCAGCGACGGCATCAGCGAGGACATCACGACCGATCTGTCGAAAATCTCCGCGCTCGCGGTGACCGCGCGCAACACGGCCTTCACCTTCAAGGGCCAGGCCGTCGACGTCTGCGAAGTGGCGCGCAAGCTCGGCGTGACCCACGTCCTCGAAGGCAGCGTACGCAAGGCCGGGGGGCGCATCCGGATTACCGCGCAGCTCATCGACGGCGGCACCGGTGACCATGTCTGGGCCGATCGCTTCGACCGCGACCTCACCGACATTTTCGAAATCCAGGACGAGATCAGCAAGGCGATCGTCGACGCCCTCAAGCTAAAGCTCATGCCGGAGGAAAAGAAGGCGCTCGAGCAGCGGGGTACCACCAACGCCGACGCCTATAATCTCTATCTTCTGGCGCGGAAATTCTGGGTGACCGGCAACCACGGCGATGCTCGCCGCGAAGAGCGCGTTATGCGCATCTGCGGGCGGGCGGTTCAGATCGATCCTTATTATGCGCAGGCCTGGGCGCTGATGGCGGTGGCCCAGTCCAGCCTTCACTACGGGTTCGGATCGAGCGTCGACGACGGCGTTGCCGCTGCAAATACGGCGCGCGCAATCGATCCCGACATCGCCGAGGCCTATTGCCCGATGGCCAGGCGGCTGGAGGAGCAAGGACGTCACGCCGAAGCGCTCGCCGAAATCGAGAAAGGCCTGCGGGTCGACCCCGACTGCTGGGAAGCCAACAAGGAAGCCGGGCTTCTGCACATGGCGGGGCGCAACGTCACCGAAGCGACGCGCCACTATGAAAAAGCCGTCGAGGTGATGGAGAACGACTATCACGCCTGGGCGCTTCTCATCACCTGCTACAAGGCGCTCAACGATGATGCCGGGGTTCGCAAAGCCGCCGGGATGATGTTCAGCCAGGCCGAAAAGGCGGTCGCCGAGGACCCGAGCAACGGGGCCGCGCTCGGGATCGGCGCGGGCGGGCTTGCGGCGCTAGGGCAGATGGAGCGGTCGCGCGAGTGGATCGACCGGGCGATGCTCCTCGATCCCGACAATCTGAAGGTGCGCTACAATTTCGTTTGCGTGCTGGCCGCGCTTCTCGGCGACAAGGATGAAGCGATTTCCCTGCTCGGCAATACGCTGGCCATGGCCGGGCCGAATTTGGTCAAGCAGATGCTGATCGATCCCGACCTCGATACGCTCCGTGACGATCCGCGCTTCGAGAAAATGATTTCGGAGGCGTGCAAGCGGCATCGGATCGAAATGTCCTGCGCCGCGCCCGCGATGCCGGTGCAGCCCGCGCCCGTCAGCCCTCCTGCATCCTGAGCGCGACTTCGCTTATGAACCGGGCATCGTCGCCGTCGGCGAGCCAATTCGCCTCGTCCGCGATCGCGGCCAGCAGGTCGGACAGCGGCTCCATCTCCGACTTCGCGTAATTGCCCAGAACGTAAGGCGTCACCTTTTCCTTCTGGCCCGGCCCGGGGTGGCCGATCCCGATTCTCACTCGCCTGAACTCGGCGCCGAGATGGGCATCGATCGAGCGAAGGCCGTTGTGGCCCGCGGTGCCTCCGCCGAGCTTCACCTTGACCTTCATCGGAGCGAGGTCGAGCTCGTCGTGGAAGACGGTGAGCGAATCCAGGCCGAGCTTGTAAAAGCGAAGCGCCTGCCGGACCGCGTCGCCGCTGTCGTTCATATAGGTTTGCGGCTTGACCAGGAGCACGCGCTGGCGGCCGATCCGTCCTTCCGACACAAGGCTTCGGAACTTCTTCGACCAGGGAGCGAAATCATGCGCGTCGGCGATGACGTCGGCGGCCATGAAGCCGACGTTGTGGCGCTGAAGCGCATATTGCGCGCCGGGATTGCCGAGGCCGGCCCAGATTTGCATCGGGAAATTCCTCCCCATCGCCAGATGGGGAGGGGGACCATGCGTAGCATGGGGGAGGGGTCGAACCGCGGCTCAATTACCCCTCCACCATCGAATCTTCGTTCGATGGTCCCCCTCCCCACGAGCTTTGCTCGTAGAGAGGAACTAGGCCTCCTCGCCGCCTTCGCCCTCGGCCGCGGCTTCGCCTTCTGCCTCTTCGTCTTCCTCGAGCGTCGGGACATCGCCCGCCGCGGGTGCCGCTTCCTCTTCCTCGGTCGCCTTCATCGCCGACGGAGCGACGACCGTGGCGACGGTGAAGTCGCGGTCGTCGATCGCCGACTTCGACCCTTCGGGAAGGGTGACGTGGCTGATGTGGACGGCATCACCGATTTCGAGCCCGGCGAGCGAGATGCTGATCTCGTTCGGGATCTTCGCGGCGTCGCAGACCAGCTCGAGCTCGTGGCGGACGACGTTGAGGACGCCGCCGCGCTTCAGGCCCGGCGCTTCCTCTTCATCGACGAAGCGAACCGGCACGTTGACGTGCACCTGCGCATGCTCGCCGATTCGAACGAAATCGACGTGGATCGGGCGGCTGGTGACCGGATGGAATTGCACGTCCTTGGGGAGCGTGCGGTTCGGCTTTCCGCCGACCTCGACCATGATCACCGAGTTCATGAAGTGGCCGCTCGAGAGCATTTTCGCGAGGAGCTTTTCCTCGACATGCACCGACACGGGCTCTTTCTTTTCGCCGTAGATCACGGCGGGTACCCGTCCGTCGCGGCGCAGTGCACGGGAGGCTCCCTTGCCAGCCCGTTGGCGCGCTTCGGCGGGCAGCGTCAGCTGATCGCTCATTGCTTCTTCTCCAACTAGAAAACCCGCCACGCCTCCAGGGATGACCATGGCCGGGAGCGGCGCCTATAAGGGAGGGCCGCGATGTTGGCAATTCCCCGTCGTGCCGGAGAGGGTTAGTTCACCCGCGCCGATTTCACGCCCATGGTCGCGAGCTGGTTCTGGACGCTGTCGGGGCCGCTGAGATGACCGGCGCCGACGGCGACGAAGATCGTGCCGGGGGTTTGCAGCCGGTCGGCGATCCAGTGCGCCCAACGCGCGTTCCGCTCGACGAACATCGACCGGTAGGTCCGCGGCGATTGCGCCTGCATCTGTTTCAGAAGCGGGGCGAAAGTCTCGAGGTTGCCGTGGCTCCAGGCGGCCTCAAGCTGGGTCAGGACCGCTCCAAGCGCCTGAACCGTGCGCGGGTCTTGTGAGGACGAGGGAGGCTGCGCCGGGGGCAGCGCCTTGAACATGTTGAGTTGGAATTCGAAGCTTTCGAGGCCGGCGACTTTCTTGCCGGAATAATCGGCGGCATCGCGAAGGATGGCGTCGGCGCCGCGGTCGGTCGACAGTCCCTTGGTCCGTCCCGCCTTCATCACCAGCTTGGTGGTCGCAAGGAATGACGCCGACGGCGCCAGCTGGGCGACAGGGGACGGTCTTTCCGGGCCGGGGCGAGCGGCGGGGACGCGATCCGGCCAGCCGATGATCTCGCCGGGCCTTGGCACAAGCGTCTCGAGCATCAGCTCGTCGGACTGGCTGAAAGCGGTCTTCACCGCCCGGTCGAACCAGTCGGTCTTTCCGTCGAGCGCGTGGAAGGTACCGAACAAATAGATGATCGTGTCGTTGTCGTTGACCACCCAAAGCGCGGGATGAGGCGCCGGTCGGGCAACCGGCGCGATCGACGCGGGCGTTGCCTGGGGCAACGGCGCGACCGCTATCGACGCTCCGAAAAGCAAGGGAAGAATGGCCATGTCCCGCCTCCGATCCCGATCGGTGCGAGACGCCTTCCGGCTGCATTGAGCTGAGTGACCGCTTTTACGGCATGTTGTGCCGCAGGCGCGGATCACCGCACCCATGTTCAACCGGTGGTTCGTGGCCCCCGCCCGACACCGCAGAGATCATGGTCACCGAGGCGTTAACAAATGTCTAGCGAAAACCGGCGTTTGTGAATTTTTCTCGTCAAAATGCAGTATTTTAGCGACAGCTTGCGGCTATTGGATGCGGCGGATGCGATAGCCGTCGCGCTGAAGCAGCGACTGCACCGATCCCGACCCCGCAAGATGGCCCGCTCCGACCGCGATCATCACCGTTCCAGGGCTCGCCAGGCGGCGCTCGATCCAGCGGCTCCAATTGGCGTTCCGGCGCGCAAGCAAAGCGTTCATCAGCTCCGGCGAATCGGCGAGATCGCGATTGAAGGTCCGGGCGATGGTCTCGACGTCGCCGGTCGCCCAGGCGCGGAGCATCTGGGTGAAATCGCCGCTCATCGCCTGGGGGTTTTCGATCGACCCTTCCAGAAGCGCCCTTTGGGCCTCGGCGGGAAGCGCGTCGAAGAAGCCGAGTTGCTCGGCATTCGTCTCCAGCTGGCCGACCGGCTTTGCGGCGGTCGCGAAGGCCTCGCGGAGCGTTTGCTCGACACCATGCTCGCCTTCCAGGCCGAGCGCCTTGAACTGAACGCCGAGCAGGGTGAACGCCGCGGCCCAGGTCTCCATCCGGTCGAAAACCGGGCGCGGTATTCCCGTCTTGGCGATCGCAGCCTCGAGCAGCGGTCGCTTCATCGGGTGAATTCGGTTGGCGAGCGGCGGAAGGCCGGGCGAGAATCCGAGCTTGGCGAGCTCCGCCGCAAGCGCCTGCGGGTTCTTCTGGTCGACGATCGTCTCGACCACCAAGGTGTCCGCCTTGCCGATCGCCTTGTCGATCGCCTTCGTCCGCCACGGATAATTGTCGGGAAGCAGATGGATCGTCCCGAACAGGTAAATGGTCGTGTCGGGGTCTGACAGTTCCCACAGGGCGGGGCGGGCGGTCTGGGCAGCGGCGGGTGTAGCCAGTGTCGCCGCCGCGAGGCCGGCCAGCGAGAGGACGCGCTTGAGGAATTTGGAGATCATGGCCTGCCTTTTGCCGGGGAAAGTTGAACGCGGCATTTAGGGACGAGGCGGCGAAGCGTCCACTTGCCCGCTTTGAGCGCCGATCTCGGCGATCCCGCGGATTGCCTGTGCGCGGCACTTGGGCCAAAGCCCGCGAAACCCGACCGGATGGGGCTTCAATGTCGCTTAGCTTCCAGGACCTGATTCTGACGCTGCACCGCTATTGGGGCGCGCAGGGCTGCGTCCTCGTCCAGCCCTACGACCTGGAGATGGGGGCGGGGACCTTTCATCCCGCGACTGTGTTGCGCGCGCTGGGGCCGGACCCGTGGCGTGCGGCTTTCGTCCAGCCGTGCCGCCGGCCGACCGACGGGCGCTACGGCGAGAATCCCAACCGGCTCGGCCATTATTATCAGTATCAGGTAATCCTGAAGCCGAGCCCGACCAACCTTCAGGAGCTTTATCTCGGAAGCCTGACCGAAATCGGCATCGATGCGCTGAAGCACGACATCCGTTTCGTCGAGGACGATTGGGAAAGCCCGACGCTGGGCGCCTGGGGGCTTGGCTGGGAAGTCTGGTGCGACGGGATGGAGGTGACGCAATTCACCTATTTCCAGCAGGTCGGCGGCTTCGACTGCAAGCCGGTGTCCGGCGAGCTCACTTACGGCCTGGAGCGGCTGGCGATGTACATCCAGGGTGTCGACAACGTCTTCGACCTCGATTTCAACGGCGCCGGGGTCAAATACGGCGACGTGTTCCTTGAGAACGAGCGAGAGCTCTCGGCCTGGAATTTCGAGGTCGCGGACACCGAAATCCTGTTCGATCAGTTCAGGAAGGCCGCAGCGGAATGCGAGAATGCGCTTTCGGCGAAGCTTCCGATCCCCGCCTATGAACAGGCGATCAAGGCAAGCCACATTTTC
>DASTIF010000134.1:0-6967 GCA_035717805.1 Sphingomicrobium sp. | reverse complement strand
TACCCGCGGCCGAGCTGGCGGTTGCCGGCGCAAAAGCGGCAGCGCGGGCCGTCCGCCGCCTCGACATCGGCGGCTCGATCGGAATCGACCTGCCGACCGTTGCGGGCAAGGCGCAGCGCACGGCGGTCGCCGAAGCGCTCGACGCGATCCTTCCCCGGCCCTTCGAGCGGACCGCGGTCAACGGGTTCGGATTCGTTCAGATTGTCCGCCCGCGCCGGAGGGCGTCGCTCATCGAGCTGGCGCAGGACCGATCGGGGTTCGAGGCCCGCGCTTTGCTCCGGCGCGCGGCATTTGACGGAAGCGGCCCGAAACGCCTGGTCGCGCACCCCGCCGTTATCGCCGCTCTGGAGAGCAATCCCGCCTGGACGGAGACGCTCGCGCGGCAAATCGGCGGAGCGGTCGCCTTGCGCGCGGACGCTTCGCTCCCCATCCATGGTGCCTATGCCGAAAACGTCTGACCCGAAGCCCTGTCCGGGGTGCGGCAAGCCGCCATCCACGGACCATTCGCCATTCTGCAGCCGGGGCTGCAAGGACCGCGACCTGCTGAGGTGGCTTGGCGAAGGCTATCGAATCCCCGGTCCGGCCGCGCCGCCGGACCGGCAAGAGGATGGCTAGAAGCCGATCATCCGGGCGCCGCTGACCTTGACCGGTGCCGGCGTCTTGTAAGCCACGCGCCAGACCGCGCCGCCCGAATCGTCGGCGATGATCAAGGCGCCCGTCCTGTCGAACGCCAGGCCGACCGGCCTTCCCCGGACATTGCCGTCGGGTCCGATGAACCCCGAAACGAAAGTCTCCGGCTTGCCCACCGGCCGTCCATTTTGAAAACGGATGAACACGATCTTGTAGCCGTTGCGCTGCTCGCGGTTCCAGCTTCCGTGCTCGGCGACGAAGGCGCCGCCGCTAAACCGCGTCGGGAAGCTGTCGCCCGAAGCGAATGCGAGGCCGAGCGGTGCGACGTGCGAGCTCAGCGAATAATCCGGCATGATCGCGCGCCTGACCAGGTCGGGCCGCTGCGGGCGGACCCGTGCATCGACGTGCCGCCCCCAATAGCTGTACGGCCAGCCGTAAAAGGCGCCGTCCCGCACCGACGTCATATAATCGGGAACGAGGTTGGGACCGAGCTCGTCGCGCTCGTTGATCACCGCCCACAAAGCGCCGCTTCCGGGATAGAAGGTGAGGCCGTTGGGATTCCTCAACCCGCTCGCGAAGACGCGAAAGGCGCCGGACTTCGGGTCGACTTCCCAGATGGCGGCGCGGTTGGTCTCCGCCTCGACTCCGCGCTCCCCGACATTGCTGTTGGAGCCGACGCCAACATAGAGCTTGGAGCCGTCGGGGCTTGCCGTCAGACTCTTGGTCCAGTGATGGTTGATCGGACCTGCCGGAAGGTCGACGACCGTCTGCCCCGGCTGCGTGATCTTCGTCTGTCCCGGGGTGAACGGATAGCGCATGATCGCATCGGTGCAGGCGACGTATAGATCGCTTCCGACCAGCACGACGCCGAATGGCGAGTTGAGATGGTCGAGAAGGACCGACTGCATCTCCGCCTTTCCATCGCCGTTGGAATCGCGGAGCAGCACGATCCGGTTGGTTGGCCCACTCTCACCGCCCCCGCCGTGCGACAGGCTCATCATGAAATCGAAGATCGGGTTCTTGGGCCGGTCGATCGGTTCCTTTTGCTCGTTGACCGACTGAACCACCAGGATGTCGCCATTGGGGAGCGGATAGACGTTGCGCGGGCTGGTCAGTCCGTCCGCGAGCTTCTGGATTTCGAACCCGGCGGGAACCGTGGGCCCTTCGCCGGCCTTCCAGCCGACGGGATCGGCGACGTTCATTCCTGGGATCAGTCCCGGCGACGGCTCGGGAAGAAGCGGGTTGGGCCCGGTCTGCTGCTGCGGGTCGATATTCTGGCTGCTTCCGCAGGCGCACAGGAGAAGAGAGAAGGCGAAGGTTGAGACGATGCGGCTCATCGCACCACCTCCACCACTGCCGGCCTGGCGAGCCAGCCGGCGATGAGGATCAGAAGGACGGCGATGATCGAAAGCGTCAGTCCGGTCGGAACGACCGCGGTCCAGCCGTCGCGGTTGTGGACCAGCATGTTGAACAGCTCGATCAGCCAGGCGCCGAAATAGAGCAGCAAATGCGACCAGCCCGCAATCGCCCGTAATGCGGACAAGCGGACGAAATCGATAATCAGGAAAAGGCCGGCGATTGCGCCGCTGACCAGTCCCATCAGAATCAGCCAGCTGGAGAAGTTCAGCCAGAGCAGATTTTCGCTGCACATATAGGCGAGGTCGGCGGCGAGCGCGCCGAGGAAGCAGACGATAGGCACCGGCATCAGCATCGAAAAGATCGGATGGCCTACGATCGCCAGCTGCCGCCGGTCGGAGCGCTCGATCCTGTCCGCCATGGCGGGGCTCCTGCAATCGAGACGAGTCGGACCTTTCGAGGAATTGATAGTCGCCGCGAAAGTTCCGAAAGCGCGTCCGGCTTGCGGCCCCCAGGTTACACGGATGTGCCCTCTTGAGACCAACGGCTCACACTGGAAAGCCTGAACCGGGCGAACCGGCTTAGAGGGCGATTATGCGATGGTATTTGTTGGCGGCGATATGTCTTTTCCAACCGTCCTCCGGACTCGCGGCCCGGCCGACCGCACCGTCCTCCGGTTCGCCAAACGATCCAATGAGCCTCACTGTCGACGAGGCGGTGGCAATCTCGCTCGAGCGCAGTTTCCGGGTGCAACGCAGCGAGCGCAACGCCGAGATCGCGGACCTTCAGGTCGACAATGCGCGCGCCGGCTTGCGGCCGAGGTTCGACAGCCACCTTCGAGTCGGACAGAGCCAGAGCTATTCCGAATTTTCCGGCAGCAGCCATCGCTTCACCGATCTCACGCCCGATTTCTCGGCTAGCGTGAATGCCGTCGCGAGTATGCCGATCGATATCTGGGGCGTCACGAAGAGGCGCGTCGAGCAGGCGGAGAATGCGCGCGACAGCGTTAACATCAACCTCGAGCAATCGGCGCTGGAAGTGGCGGTGCAGGTTCGAAGCAATTACGTGCGCGCGCTTCAATCGAAAGGGCGGACCGACGCAAACAGGGCCGTGCTCCGCGAGATTGAAACACTGATTGACCGCGCGAGCAGCGAACAGCCGTCAATCGTTCCGTTTCTCGAATCGGAACGCGATCTCGCCACACAACAACTCAATGGGAGCGAGACCGAGTTCGAACTGGCTGTGGCGCGGCTCACCCAGTCGATGCGAGTGCCGACTTCTACCCATCTCGTGTTGGAAAGCGATCTGCCTCAGCCGATTGTTTTGCCAAGCGACGATCGACTTTTCGCAATCGCCAGCCAGAACCGGACCGACCTGCGGCAGGCCGAGATAAATCTCGATCAGGCCCGCCTGCGCCGTGATCAGGCCGAGGACGTTCGTCGTCCGACTCTGGGAGTCGATCTCTTTGCCGATCAAGGCGTAACGGGCCGATCGCCGTTGTTCGGCGATCGCGACAGCGGCCGCTCGCTCGCGGTCGGCGTTGCCGCGCGCCTGGATATACCTCTGCTGCAATATGATGGCGGAATTCTGCGCAATTCACGCAAGGTCGCGGATATCCAGGCGGAGCAGGCGCTCGCCGATCATGCCGAGGCCTTCGAGCGGACGGAAAACGAACTCGATCAACTCCTGATTTCGTTGAAGCGACTTCGAGAACGGCTGGATACTCTTCCCGATATCAACCTGGCGGAATCGAGCCTTCGCACCGCCGAACGCGCGCTTCTCGCCGCATCTCCATCAGGCGCATCGGCGACCCTCGCACAGGTCACCAATGCCCGCGAGAATCTGCGGCGCGCGCGGCTGGCGCGGACCGATACGCTCGCCGAATATGACTCGAACGTCATCCTGCTCAGCCGCGCCATCGGCCGGGACCTTTACGAATGATGTCGTCCGATTCCGGGACTTCGCAATAGCAGTCACAAATTTGTGCCTAATTGTAACCGCCCGGCGAATGTGCCCAATTCAATCCGCGCATAGAAATAGCGTAAAGAAAACAGGAGAAACGATATGAAAAATCTTGCAATGTTTTTAGGTGGAATTGCACTCGCCATTACCGGGGCGACTGGGGCCGAAGCTAAGCTAGACAAGCCGATCAACGCCTCGACTGCGGGCCATGCAACAGGTTGCACTATTCACGACGCTAACGGCGTCGAGTCCTTCGACCCCTCGTGCCAGACCTTTTCGACCGTGAAGCTGGATCAGGACGGCAATGTCCAGCACTACATCTATCATGACGACGCCAGGCTCCAGGCGGGCCAGACCGCGCCGGAATCCGCGGTCACGACCCCGGTCAGCTATGTGATCTTCGGGCTGTCCTGCACCGGCACCGAGCGGATTACGCCGAGCGGCTATTACAGCTCCAACCAGGTGTGCACGCCGCTTTAATCGCCGCGCTATATTGACTTGAGTGATGGCCGGGCGGCATCAAGCGCCCGGCCGTTTTCGCGTGGCGTCTGGAATCGACTTCCCTGTCGGCGCAGTCATTTTATTTCGTCTTGCGTCTCGTCGTAGTACCGTTGGGCTTCCCAGATGATTTCGGCATGATCGAGCGCCCAGTTCCCGATCGAATTGATCGGATCCTTGAAGCTTTGGCCAAGTTCGGTGAGGGAATAATCCACGCGTGGCGGGACCGTCGGTGTCACCTTCCGGCTGACCAATCCATCGCGTTCGAGAATGCGCAGGGTTCGGGTGAGCATGCGCTGCGAGATACCGGTGATTTCGCGCCGCATTTCGTTAAACCGCCGGCTGCCCGTCAATAGCACCATGATTATCAGGATCGACCATTTATCGGTGAGGCGATGAAGGATTGGAGCGACGTCGTTGCAATTCGCGAAATGCCGACCCGTATACTCTACATTCATTCGGTAACTCCCGCCCCAGGTTTCGTTTGAGCCCTACGATATCGGGATCGAAGGGAAAACCCTGCAATGCGGCGTGCGGACGACCCCAAATTCGGTCGTTCAGCTTACTCTTCCCACAGCCGCGCGAGGCGGACCGGACGCGGGCTGGACAGTGATTGGGGTGAAGGCTAGGGAGCGCGTCGCTCAAGCGGCCGGCCGGCCGGAAGGCGACATGCCCAGGTAGCTCAGTTGGTAGAGCACGTGACTGAAAATCACGGTGTCGGCGGTTCGATTCCGTCCCTGGGCACCATCGTCGCCTCAAGCCAGTCCGGGGGACTGACGAAGGCGACGATCCGAGCGCAGCGAGGCCGCCCTACCCCCGCCACCATCGCGGAAACGCGCGCTTCAAATGCGCGAGCTTGGGCAAATCGTTGACCACGACATAGCCCGCGTCCGGGTGCTTCTCGACATAATCCTGATGATAGGCTTCGGCCGGATAGAAGCGACCGCTTTCGACCTTGGTCGCGACGGGCCGCCTGAACGCATGCGCCTTGTCGAGTTCCGCGATCGCCCGCGTCGCCAGCGCTCGCTGGCCGGCGTCCTGCGGAAAGATCGCCGACCGGTAGCTCGGCCCGCTGTCGGGGCCCTGCCGGTTCATCTGAGTCGGGTCGTGAGCGACTATGAAATAGATTTTGAGCAAATTGGCATAGCTGATCCGGGCGGGATCGAAGACGATCCTTACCGCTTCGGCATGGCCGGTCCCTTCGCCGCTCACGCGCTCGTAGCGAGCGTCGGCCGCGCTTCCGCCGGCATAGCCCGAGATGACGTCCTCGACGCCCTTCACATGCTCGAACACCGCCTCCATGCCCCAGAAGCAACCCCCGGCGAGGACCGCCGTCTGCGCCGCCGGCTTGGGCGATGCGGCGGTCGCGCCGGCGGATGCGGCGACGACGAGCGCGATTTTGGCGAGGCTGGACATCGGCTTTGTCAGGACTTCGGGGACTCCATGATCTCGACTAGGACCCCGCCCATGTCCTTGGGGTGAACGAAGAACACCGGCGTTCCGTGAGCGCCGATGCGCGGCTCGCCGAGGACGCGCGCGCCGCTGGCCTCAAGCTCGGCCTTCGCGGCGTGGATCTCTGGCACCTCGAAACAGACATGGTGTTGCCCGCCCGCGGGATTCTTCTCGAGGAACTTCACGATCGGGGAATTGTCGCCCAGCGGCTCGATCAGCTCGATCTGGCTGTTGGGCGCGTCGACGAAGCAGACGCGAACGCCCTGCGCGGGCAGGTCAAACGGTTCGCCATACGGCTCGGCGCCGAACATCGTTCGATAGAGCTCAAGGCTCTGTTCGATCGAAGGGGTCGCGACCCCGACATGGTTCAGCCGTCCGAGTTTCATTACTCATTCTCCATGACCGCCGTCATTGCGAGGAGCGCAGCGACGAAGCAATCCAGTTATGCGGTCTCACAAATGCGCAATCTCGGGAAAGAGATCGTTCCACTCCGGATTCATTGCTTCGATCAGCGCCAGCTTCTTTTGTCGAGATCCGCCCTTGATTTGCTTCTCTCGGGCAATCGCATCCGGCATCGTGGCATGGAGCTCATACCGGACCAGCAGCTTGCAGCCGTATTGCCTGGTGAAGCCGTCGTTCAGTCCCTCGCGATGCTGCCAGACGCGGTGGACGAGGCTCGAGGTGACGCCAGTGTAAAGAGTGCCGTTCCGTTGACTGGCCATGATGTACACTGCCGGACGCTTCATGCTCCGTCATTGCGAGGAGCGAAGCGACGAAGCAATCCAGCCTTGTCCCACCGTCGCTCTGGATTGCTTCGCTCCGCTCGCAATGACGGCAGTTAGTGCTGAACTGTGACCTCGGTCGTCACCGAATTGGCGATGAAGCAAGCCTCGTGCGCGCGCTGGTGGAGGTCGGCGACAGCGGCCTCGTCCGGCGCGTCGCCTTCCCAGCTCACGCGCGGATGCAGGGTGACCTTGCTCATCCACATCCTCCCGTCGTCGCGCTTGTCCAGCATCCCTTCGGCTTCATCGACGTAGCTGTCGACGACCAGCCCCGCCCGCCGCGCCAG
>DASTIF010000133.1:0-4238 GCA_035717805.1 Sphingomicrobium sp. | reverse complement strand
GAAAACGACATAGGAATAAGTGTAGGCCGATCCGGACGCCGGAATCATGGTCGCGACTTCGGCATAGGCGAGCGCGGCGCAGGCGCAGATCACGCCCGCGATGGTGAATGACAGGATCACCGCCGGCCCGGCCTTGCCCGCGCCGACGCCGATCAAGGTCAGGATACCCGTACCGACGATCGCGCCGACGCCGAGCGCGATGAGGTGCGGCCAGGAGAGCGACTGCCTCAGGCGGTGCTCCTCCGGCATGTCCTCACGCGCGACGACCGCTTTGCGGACGTTCCAGTTCTTCATTCGCGATGTCCCCTCCCGTCATCCCGCGCAAGCGCGAGCCCAGCCAAAGCGAAAAGCCGGGTCCCCGCTTTCGCGGCGATGACGATGAGCGTCAATAATCCTTCGACACGCGGATGCTCGCGCTCGAGCGGCCGATGGTCGAGATGGTCGACAGCAAAGAGAGCCAGCGGGTCATCTGATATTCGACCTGGGTCGCCGAATAGCCCTGACCATCGGTCACAACCTCCACGTAGAGCTTGCGCGTGATGTATTTGCCCGCGCCGATGGCGGTCTTCTGGCCGGTGGCGACATCGGCCGGCACGATCCGCAGCCGGTCGAGGCCGACGGCGCGGCGCAACTGATTGATCGGATCGAGGCTGCCCGAACCGGACTGAAGCGCCGCCACCGCGGACGCCAGCTGCAATGCCTCCGGAGCGGACAGGTTGGTGATCGAGGTCCCGAACAGGATCCTCGACAATAGTTCGTCCTGCGGAAGCTGCGGAACCGACGCGAACCGAATTTCGGGTTTGAGTCCCGTTCCCTGGACGAGCACCGTCGCGTCCAGTCCCTGAACCTGCGCCTCGGCGCGAATGTCGAGCAAGGGATTGGGCGGGTTTTCGCCGCGGAAGCGAATGATTCCTCGCTCCAGACGGAACGTTCGCCCCGCAAACTCATAGTCGCCGCGGACCAGGTCGGCGCGCCCGGTGAAGGCAGGAGAGTCGGCGGCGCCGCCAACGTGTATGTCGGTGGTCCAGGTGCTTCGGATGCCCAGGCCCCTGACCTGCAGATTGCCCCCGGCGAGATCGACGTCGAGCCGCCACGGATGAAGCTTCTCCGGCTCGATCACGTCGGCTTCGTCGAGGCCCTGGTGCCTGACCTCGAGCTGGGGGACCGCCGCGGCGCTGCTCGCCTGACCGAGCGTGAAGCGCCCGCTGTTGAGCTTGAGCTTCCCGGAGATCGTCCCGCCGCGCCCGCTCGATCTGATCGCTATCGGTCCGGTCACCTTGGCGGCCACATCGTCGCGATTGAGAAGCTGCGCCTCACTGGCGTTGAACGCCAGGTCGAGCGATGTCCGGCCGCCCGAGAAGGTTACCGTGCCGGAGCCTTCGACACTCCCGCCGCCGGGCGTCTTTCCGGCCAGCCGGCCCAGCACGAGGTTCGAGCCCTGGAACCGTCCTTCGGTCACGAGTTGCTCGATAACGGTTCCGGTAATCGAGCTTTCGAGCCGCGCATTCTCTGTCCGGAGCGACCCCCGAATGACGGGATCGGACAGCCGGCCGCGGATGTCGGCCCCGATCGACGCCGGACCGGTTAGATCGAATACCTCGATCCCCGACAGCCGCCACAAGGTGTCCGCGGGGCCCTGGTAGCGAAGCTGCGCGAACAGGGGTGCATTCATCAGCTCGCTCATCACCGAACCATTGCCGAGCGGCGCGAACCGCGCCTGCGCCCGCCCGATCGTCTTGCCGTCGCTGACCGCGACCGCGCGAAGGCCTGCCTTGTCGCCGGTAAGGATCGCCGCCAGAGCGACATCGATAGGCTTGGAAGCGAGCACCAAACCCGAGCGGCTGAGCCCGCGAACGGTCAGATCGATCCGCCCCGAGCGCGCGCCCTTCCAGGCATAATCGAGCGATCCGCTGGCCCGCCCGTTGAGGTCGAGCCCGGGCCAGCCGATGTTGAGGACATCGAGCGGCATCGATTGCAGCTGCGCATGGACCGCGGGTTGCGATCCGTTACGGCCCGATACGACCGCCCGGCCGCCGCCGAACGACACGCGGGTCGGCGCCAGCTCCCAGCCGTCGCCCGAGCGGGTCAGAACCGCCGCCTGCTCCAGCACCAGCGGCTTGCGCTCGACCTGTCCGCGCCCGGTGAGGCTGATCCGGTCGGGCGAGACGTCGGCAAGGGTCGTGAACTCGAAGGCCGCGCCGCGGCGGCCGGCGAAAGCGGCGCGCCCCTGCCCGCTACCGTTCACCAGATTCGCATTGGCAGTGAGACGCGCGAGCGTGATTCCGCTGAGCTCCAGCCCGCGCGCGTTGACCACACCGGTCAGGGTCGTCCGATCCTCGGCCAGGACGATCGTGCCGTCCAACCTGCCGCTACGAACCGCAAGAGCGCCCGGAAATGCGACTCCGCTCGCCGCAAGATGGGCGTCGATTTTCTGCGCGTCGCCAACCGGAGCGAAGGCGAGCGTTCCGGTCAGCCCGCCGCCATTCACGTCGAGCGATCCGGTGAACCCGCCCGGGTCGGAGCGGAGCCGCCCGGCGGCATGAGTGCCGTTCACGTCGAGCCCGGCGATGGCGATGACGGTCTTGCCACCCCTGGGCATCAGGATTTGCCCGTTGCTCGTGAATGACCCGAGCCGCGAGCGGCCGTCGGCCCGATAATCGAAACCGGCCGCGGTCGGATCGAGCAGCAAGTGAACGTCCCGGAGGCCGAGGGTCTCGTTCGGCCGGTCGAGGAACAGCTCGACGCGCGGCCTCGCGATGTTGCCGTCGAGGATCATCCGAACCGGACCGTATTTGTCCTGCCTCCCGCGCGCGGTGATGTGGAAAGTCCCGTCGCGGCGGCGATAGCCCTCGCCTGACAGCCGAAGCCTGGGCGAATAAAGCTGCAGGTTCGAAAGATGGAGGATCCCGTCGGGAGTCCGTGTCAGCGCCGTCTCGATCCGGGGAAGGCCGCCGGTCAGGTCGCGGAACAAGGTGTTGTCCAGACGCCGGACCCAGGCCTTGGCGTTTCCGGTGACGAGCGAGCCGTGGCCGCCCGGGCCGGGCACGACCTTGAGGTCGGTGAGGACGTCGACAATCCCCAGCCCTTCGATGAAATAGCGCTTCATCCCGCCCGACAGCAGGATCTCGAAGCGGCCGGTGACGAGGTCGATGAGCAGCGAGACCTTGCCGCTGAGCTGCGCGCTCCGAAGCTGGAGATTGTCGCCTCGGACGAGCTTGGACGTGATGCTCAAAATGCCATCGAGCCGGGCGTTGGCGAGAATGTCGCTGGCCTTGTCGCCGACCCCCGTGATCGCGCGCGCGCGAAGGTGGAGCGGGACCCGGACCGGCGAAGGCGAAAGCCTGCCCCTGCCCTCGGCGCGCACGTCGATGAAGCCTGTGTTGTCGAACTTCACGTTGGGAGACGTGAGGCGGTAGGCGAAAGTGGCGGTCGCAAAAGGCCCGTCGAGCGTGACCAGCATCCGGACCTTGCGCCCGCTCATGTTGGTGAACAGGGCCGCCGGCTTGAGCAGGTCCACCCCGATGCTGACCTTGCGATAGGCGTTGTCCGCAAGGTCGAGCGCCCCGGTCGCAACGGCGCGAAGGGCACCGGAGCCGAGCGTCAGCTCGCCGTCGAGGATGCGGTCCTTGAGAGTCGCCGTGCCGTCGACCCGGACGACCGGCGCCGTCAGCCGCATCAGCTTGCCCTTGAGGAATCGCGACGGCGACAGGACGCCGCGAAGCCCGAAGCGGCCGTCGTCGGCGGTGAGCGCGAGCTGGGCCGTCGGAAATCCCGACAGGTTCAGCGCGCCCGTGCCCCGCCAGCGTTGCCACGTTCCTTTTCCGGTGATCGCGAGGTCGAGCGAGCGCTTCGAGCCGAGCAGTGCCGGGAGGACTCCGCCGGCGGCGGATTTGGCCCGGACCTCGAGGTCGAAGCGGTCGCCGTCGGGCTCGGCATCGAGGTCGATCGACAGGCGATCGGAGCCGTCGATCGCCGCGTTCAGCTCCACGACCGCGCGACCCGAACGAATGTCGGCGCTGCCGTGCACCTGCCCGACGCGCGGAGTCCCGGAAACGGCGCTTTGAAGCTCCAGCCGGTCGATCGAAAGCTCGCCGATCTGGATGTCGAAGCCGGGTAGGATCGGTCCCTTCTTGCCGCTCGGCTTGAGCTTGGGAAGCCGCAGCACCGTCACCCGGTCGGCGTGCAGCCGCTCGATATAAAGCTTGTTGTAAAGCCAGGCGCCGGGCGTCCAGTCGAGC
>DASTIF010000132.1:0-7298 GCA_035717805.1 Sphingomicrobium sp. | reverse complement strand
GACGTCGTCGGTGAGCGTGAAATCGTGCACCGGGCGATAGTCGATCTTCACGTCGCCGCCCTTGCCGCCCCAGCCGTCGAACCAGGCGATGGTGTGCTTCATCCAGTTCTTGTCGTCGCGCTCGGGATAGTCCTCGTGCATGTGCGCGCCGCGGCTTTCCTTGCGGTTGGCGGCGCAGTGCATGGTCACCACCGCCTGGGCGAGGAGATTGTCGAGCTCAAGCGTCTCGACCAGGTCGCTGTTCCAGATGAGGCTTCGGTCGGTGACGTGAACGTCGATCATCCGCCGATAGACCTCGTCGATCTTGCCGACGCCTTCATCGAGAGTCTGTTCGGTGCGGAATACCGCCGCGTCGGCTTGCATGGTCCGCTGCATCCGGTCGCGGATCTGCGCGGTCGGGCTGCCGCCGTCGGCGTGGCGGAAATGGTCCAGCCGGGAAAGCGCGAACTCCGCCGAATCCTTGGCGAGCGGCTCCTGCATCGCCCCGGCCTTCAAGGTCTCGCCCAGCCGCTGGCCGGCCGCACGTCCGAACACCACCAGATCGATCAGGCTGTTGGACCCGAGTCGGTTGGCGCCGTGGACGCTGACGCAGGCCGCCTCGCCGACCGCGAACAGGCCAGGTACGACCGAGTCCGGATTACCGTCGCGAAGAGTCACCACCTCGCCGTGATAATTGGTCGGGATTCCGCCCATCGTATAATGGACCGTCGGCGCCACGGGGATCGGCTGGCGGGTGAGGTCGACCCCGGCGAAGGTCATCGCGCTTTCGGTGATCCCGGGAAGCCGCTCGGCGAGAATCTTCGGATCGATATGATCGAGGTGGAGGTCGATATGGTCCTTGTGCTCGCCGACTCCGCGCCCCTCGCGGATTTCCATCGCTTCGGCGCGTGACACGACATCGCGGCTGGCGAGGTCCTTGGCGTGGGGCGCGTAGCGCTCCATGAACCGCTCGCCCTCGGAGTTGGTGAGATAGCCGCCCTCGCCGCGCGCGCCCTCGGTGATGAGCACGCCGACGCCGTAAATTCCGGTCGGGTGAAACTGGACGAATTCCATGTCCTGAAGCGGAAGGCCGGCCCGAAGCACCATCGCATTGCCGTCGCCGGTGCAGGTGTGGGCGGAGGTCGCGGTGAAATAGATCCGGCCGTAGCCGCCGGTGGCGAGGACCACGGCCTGCGCCCGGAAGCGGTGAATAGACCCGTCGTCGAGGTTGAGCGTGACGACCCCCCGGCAGGCGCCGTCCTGCATGATGAGGTCGATCGCGAAATATTCGACGAAAAAGTCGGCATCGTGCTTCAGGCTCTGCTGGTAGAGGGTGTGGAGCATGGCATGGCCGGTCCGGTCGGCGGCGGCGGCGGTGCGCTGCGCAGGCGGGCCTTCGCCCATGTCCTGGGTCATCCCGCCGAATGCGCGCTGGTAGATCCGGCCGTCGGGCGTTCGGCTGAACGGCATGCCCATATGCTCGAGCTCGATGACCGCCGCGGGCGCCTCGCGGGTGAGATATTCGATCGCGTCCTGGTCGCCGAGCCAGTCCGACCCCTTGACGGTGTCGTACATGTGCCAGGTCCAGTGATCCGGACCCATGTTGCCGAGCGCGGCCGCGATTCCGCCCTGCGCGGCGACCGTATGGCTGCGAGTCGGAAACACCTTGGTGACGCAGGCGGTCTTCAGCCCCTGCTCGGCCGCGCCCATCGTCGCCCGAAGGCCCGCTCCGCCAGCCCCGACGACGACGACGTCATATGTGTGATCGATAATCTTGTATGCGCTCACGCGGCCGCTCCGAACGCGATCCGCCCGAGCGCGAACAACGCCAGCGACGCGCCCGCGACCGCAAGGAACAGGAAGAAGATATTGACCGCCCAACGGTTGGCTTCGTCATGGACGTAATCGTCCACCACGACCTTCATGCCCGCGAGGCCGTGCCAGAAGCCGATGACCACCAGCAGCGCCATCGGCACAGCACCGCTGGGCTTGCCCAGCCATTCGGCCAGTGTCCGCTGATCCAGCGTCGGAAGCAGAAGCAGCGATGCGAGCAGCCAGGCACCGAGAAGGAGCAAGGCAACGCTCGTCGCCCGCTCGCTCAGCCAATGCTCGCCTCCCTCGCGCGCCGATCCGAGCCCGCGCACCTTCCCGAGCGGCGTCGCGCTGTCGCCGAGGCTCATTTCAACGCTCCCAGCCAATAAGCCCAAAGCAGGATCGTCGCCGCGATCGAGCCGACGATGGTCAGCACCGCACCGGTCTTGTTCGCTTTCAATTCGAAGCCCATTCCGGTGTCCATCACCAGGTGCCTGATCCCCGAGAACAGATGCTGGAAAAAGGCCCAGGTCAGCCCGATCAGGACCAGCTTGCCGAACCAGCCGGAGGCGGCGTCGGTGAATGCCGAATAATCGTCCGCGTTTCCGGAAATCGCCATCAGCCACCAGGTCAGGACCGCGAGCCCGGCAATGGACAGGCCGACGCCCGTAATCCGGTGGAGGATGGAAACGACCATGTGCGGCCCCCATCGCCAGATGCTCAGGTGCGGCGACATCGGTCTTTCGCGGACTGCTGCCATATCGGCGCTTCCCCTTGCGGTGGTTTGTCAAAGACCGGCTGACGGCTCGGTCGAAGCTCGCTTAAGACCCGCTTGAGACCCGCGCAAGATTGAGCCGCGCGGACCGCGCCTCCTAACCCGGCCTTAACCATTGATGGAGCAAAGCGAACCGGAACAGGGGAGCCCTTTCAGGGCCGTGGGCAAGAACAGGCGACGGAGCGAACAGCGATGAAGAGCGACACTGCGCATCTGCAGCAGCTGACTGACGAGCAGGTGAGCGCTCGGCTCAAGGCCTATAATCCCGACGGCTCGCTCGACTCGGACATCGCTCTCCTTCGCGAAAATCTCGGCGAAGTCATCGAAGCCGCGGTTTGCGAGCAATTCGGCGACGAGGCCGGCGAAACGGTTCGCAAACATTATTCCACCAGGGTCGATTCGACCTGGATCCAGGATACCGCCGAACAGGGCCGCCGAATCTACCGCGACAAAATCTCCGTGCCCGAATATTTCGCCGGCCGCGATCGGCTGATCACCAAGGTTTTGGCCGAAACGTTCGAGCACTTCGCCCGCCAGCCCGATCTCGCGCAGGATTGCGTGCGCGCCTTCCAGCGGCTGACGACCATCGAGACCGACATCATCCTCGCCCAGGTCTCGCTTCTTGAGGCGATCGAAGCCGGCGATTCGCGCGGCAAGCAGAGCGAGGAATTCGAACGGCGGGTCGCCGACCTGGTGCGCGGTAGCACCGACCAGTCGCGCAACCTGACCGATCGCACCCGGGCGACCGCGGCCTCGGCTCGCGGAATGCTCGGCAAGACTAGCGAAGTCGCCGCCGCCGCCGAGCAATCGGCTGTCGCGATGCGCGAGGCCGCACAGACCGCCGCCGGCCTGATCCGGGCGATCGAGGACGCTCGTTCCGAGGTCGAGGTCGCCGCCGACGTCGCGACCCGCGCCGGAGGCCAGGCCGAGCAGGCGGTGAAGGTAAGCCAGGCGCTGTCCGCTCACGTGGAAGCGATCGAATCGATCCTCAGCCTGATCCGCGACATTGCCGGCCAGACCAATCTTCTGGCCCTCAACGCCACCATCGAAGCCGCACGCGCCGGCGATGCCGGTCGCGGCTTCGCGGTCGTCGCCCAGGAAGTGAAGAGTCTCGCCTCGCAAACCGCCCGGGCGACCGACGACATCACCGCCAAGATCACCGCGATCCAGCAGGCGACCAGGCAGACGGTCGAGGCCAACGGGTCGATCCAGGGCACGGTCGAGGAAGTGCAGACCAGCGCCGACCGAATCCGTCAGGCGATGGAGCTCCAGGCGCAGACGGTGACCATGATCACCGCCGCCGTCGACGAAACCGCGCTCGCCGCCGATTCAATGAGCTCGACCATCGCCGCGATCCGCTCCGACACCGAAAATGTCGCCAAGGACATCGACGAGGTCGAGCAGGGCTTCGGCCGCTTCTCCGACCAGATCGCCGACTTCAAGTCGACGACCAAGGAATTCGTCGCCGGAATCGCGGCCTGACTATCCTCCCCTGCTTTTGCAGAGGAGGTGGCAGCGCGAAGTGCTGACGGAGGGGCCCCTCCACCATCTACGATGGTCCCCCTCCCCAGCAAATGCTGGGGAGGATATAGCCTTCCCATGAACATCCTCGTCACAGGAGCCAGCCGCGGGATCGGCGCGGCCACTTATGCGCTTCTTCAATCCACCGGCCACCGAGTCGCCGGTCATTCGAGCAAAGGCGGCGCGCTGATCGCCGGCGACCTGACCCACCCGATGGCGCCTCGTCAGGTCTGGGATTCCGCGCTCGACCAGCTTGACGGACGGATCGACGTTCTCGTCAACAATGCCGGAATTTACGAGGGCGTCGCCGAGGTTTCTTCGGATTCCGGCTGGCAGTCGGCCTGGGAGCGGACGCTCAGGATCAACCTGCAGGCGCCCGCCGATTTCGCGCGGCTGGCGGTGCTCCACTTCCGCGAGCGCGGCGGCGGCGGCCGGATCGTCAACGTCGCCAGCCGTGCCGCCTGGCGCGGCGACAGCCCGAACCACTGGCATTATGCAGCGTCCAAGGGTGCGATCGCCGCGATGACAAAGACCATCGCGCGCGCCTATGCCGCCGAGGGCATATTGGCCTTCGCCGTTTCGCCCGGCTTCACCGTTTCGGAGATGACCGACGAATATCTGGCCGGGCGCGGCGGAGACAAGATCGTCGCCGACATCCCGCTCGGCCGCGTCGCCACCACCGACGAGATCGCCGAGACCATCCGCTGGCTGGCGATCGACGCCCCGCCGTCCGCGACCGGCGCCAACATCGACGTCAACGGGGCGAGCTATGTGCGGTGATAGCCCTCTCCCGCTCGCGGGAGAGGGTTGGGTGAGGGCCTGACGCGCCTTAAGCTACGGCATGCGCCCAATCAGCCTTCACGCATCACCGCTTCGCAAACGCATGACCGACGCGGAGCAAGTCATGTGGCGTCAGTTGCGTAACCGGCGGCTTGGCGGATTCAAGTTCAAGCGACAGTGGACGGTTGGGCCGTACGTCGTGGATTTCTGCTGCATTGCACGTCGACTCGTGGTCGAAATCGATGGCGGCCAGCATAGGCAGGCACGCGATGCCGGCCGATCCGCCGCACTCCAGCGTGCCGGCTATCGAATCGTCCGCTACTGGAACAATGAAGTTCTTGGAAATTTGGACGGCGTCCTGACCAATCTTTTGTCACGACTTGAGCCGGACCCTCATCCCGGCCCTCTCCCGCTTGCGGGAGAGGGGGACTTTTGAGCTGGCGCGCGACCATCACCTGCTCGCGCGAGCAGGCCGAAGCTCTGCCGGATTCCGGCGAGCTGGTCCCCGAGGCAGCGGTGGTTCTCGTCGCCGACGAGCCCGATCCGGCCAGACCCGACCAATGGCTCATTCACGCCTATTTCGAGTGCCCGCCGGGCGAGGTTGAGCTGACCAGCCTGCGCGCGCTCGGAAACGGCGAACCAACTGTCGAACAGCTCTGCGAGGCCGATTGGGTGACGATGAGCCAGTCGGGGCTGCAGCCGATCCGGGCAGGCCGCTTCTTCGTCCACACGCCGATGCATCGCTCGCACCCGCCGGGAACGATCGCGTTCGAGATCGACGCCGGCCTCGCCTTCGGCACCGGCCAGCATGCGACCACCGCCGGCTGCCTCGCCGCGCTCGACAAGCTTCAGCGCGACGGCGAGAGCTTCCAGAACATCGCCGACATCGGCACCGGCACCGGCCTGCTCGCCTTCGCCGCTTTGGCGCTCTGGCCCGAGGCGAAGGCCATCGCCACCGACATCGACCCGGTCGCGGTCGAGGTCAGCCGCGACAATGCGGCGATCAACGGCGTGCATCTCGGCCACGGCGCCGGCGAGCTGCTGCTGGCGGTCGCCGACGGCATGGACTCGGCCATGCTCACCGCCCGCGCGCCGTTCGACCTGCTCATCGCCAACATCCTCGCTGGCCCGCTGATCGAGCTGGCGCCGAGTTTCGCCAAGGCCATCGCCCCCGGCGGCACCATCATCCTCGCCGGTTTGCTCGACACGCAGGCGGAGGCGGTGGTCGCGGTTTATGCGGCGAAAATGTATTCGATTGTCGGGCGTAGCAGCGGGGAGTGGACGGTGCTCGTTCTCAGACGACAGCCCTGAAAACGCCCATCGAGGCAAGCGCTTGCAATATAGCTGCAACGGCAGCAGCGATTGCCGCGACTGCCGACCAAACAGCAGCTCGCGTTGCTCGAGATTGAATTTTTTCATTCTTCCTAGATTGATCGGCAAGAAACTCGGCTTGCAGTTTCCGCTGACCCTCCAAGAACGTCTTCAAGTAGACGAGATTCGAGCCCAGCTGATTTCCGTGCTCGCGGATCGCGTCAGCGATTTCTTCTTTGCGCTCGGTGCTCATGATCTAGGCCCTGCCACATTATCCGCCCATTCGGCCTCGCCGATGATGCCGAATCATTCCGCGCCGTCACCTGTTCAGTAGTTTCGTCCACCGCTCGTGGGCGATCCTATGCTCGTACATCCAGATTGTAGATATTGCCGCCAGCAATCCTGCTGTCTCACGGTTGAAGTCAGGGACGACATAGGGGGCGATAAGATAGCCGAGTCCAAAAAACCCCACAGTCATTACAAAACAAAACAACCAGCCCAGCACATCTCCTATGAGTCCACCAATTGTCTCAGCGACTCCGCCCTTTGCTGACGTCATATGATTTCTCCCTCCCATTAAGCCCCCGCCACAATCACCGCCCATTCTTCCTCAGTCGCGACCCGAATCCCCAGCTCCTCGGCCTTCTTCAGTTTCGACCCCGCGCCCGGGCCGGCGACGACCAAGTCGGTCTTGGCGCTAACCGAGCCTGCCGCCCGCGCGCCGAGCCGCTCGGCCTGGTCCTTGGCCTCGTCGCGGCTCATGGTTTCGAGGGTGCCGGTGAAGACGATGGTCTTGCCGGTCCATTCGGTTTTGCGGGTATCGCTGACGAATGGCCTTGGCGAGACTTCGGAGAGCAGGTCGTCGAGCGCCTCGCGGTTTTGCGGCTCGTGGAAGAAGTCGGCCAGCGATCCCGCGACGACCGGGCCGACGCCCTCGACCGACGCCAGCTCCGCCTCGGCGCTCTCCACCGTCGCCACCCGCCGCAATTCCTCGATGGTCGCGAAGCATTTCAGAAGATCGCGTGCGGTGACGATTCCGACATGGCGGATTCCAAGCCCGAACAGGAAGCGCGCCGGGTCCGGCTCGCGCTTTGCCTCGATCGCGGCGAGCAGGTTGTCG
>DASTIF010000131.1:0-21542 GCA_035717805.1 Sphingomicrobium sp. | reverse complement strand
CTGCACGCCCTTGGCGATGCACGCATCGGTGAACGGCATGGCCGCGTAGAGCCCGTTGCGGTCAGTCAGGGCAATCGCCGGAAAACCGAGAGTCGCGGCCCGAGCGGCGATGGCCTTCGGCTCCATCGCCCCTTCCAGCATCGTGAAACAGGATTGGACTCTAAGCGGGACGTAGGGACCGGTCACCGGACGACTATGCGAAGAGTATACGAGTCGGGGAAGCGCCTATGAGCCACTTATCCCCAATTAGCCGCGCCAGCGTCCGGACATGATGTCGCCGATCTCGCGGATCCGTCCGCGATAGGTTTCCGCGACGCACTGGTTGGTGTCGCAACGATCGCGGTAGGACAGGAAGCGCGAGCGGGTTCGTTCCAGAAGGCGGCGCTGGCGGCGGTCGGCTCGCCCGACGGCGTCATTGAATTGGGCCGCCATCTGGCGATCGAGCGCTGCCAGGCCGGGATCGCGGCACACCGCGATTTCTCCGCGGCTCCGAGCATCGTCGCAATCGAAGCTTGGATTGGCGGTTACCGCGTCGGAGGTCTCTTCCTCCTCCGTTGGCTGAACCGGACTGAGCGCGTCCGCCGGAGCCTCTTGCAGGACCTCGCCGGGCGGAACGAGCGGAGCGTCCGACGGGGCGCCGGTTCGCACCAGGGTGGCGAGCGGGATGACGATGGAATCGGCATTGCCTAGGCGGACGACGTTCCCGGTGCCGTCGGCGGCTGGCTGGACCATGTAATCGACGTCGCCGGCCAGCGACCGCCGACCGCCGGCGACCGACACGCCCGGCGGAAGGTCGAGATGGACGTTGCCGCTGCACGTGACGCTGTCGAGCTGGTCGTCGATCCCGCGAACGACAGGGGCGTTGACCCGAAGCAGCGCGAAATCGGCAAGCCGCGCATAATCCTGCTCGTCCGCTCCGCGCACCTGGGCAGCCCGGCGGAACAGCTCGCGGCGGATTGAATCATAGGTCGTCTGCGCCGCGCACCAGCTCTGCGGGTCCGACTGGTCCGCTTCTGCTGTCGTGGTTGCGGAGTCCTCGCTCTCTCCCTGCCAGCGATTGTCCCAGACGGTGCTCGCTAGTAGCACGCCCGCCGCGACGGCTGCCACAAGCGCGACGATCAACCACCAGTTCCGGCGCTTTCGCTCGTCGGGGGCGTCCTCGATCGTGATCCCTTCGTCGTCCATCCTATTGCAGCACCCCTTCGTGCAGCCTCAATACCCGGTCCATCCTCGACGCCAGCCGCTCATTGTGAGTCGCTACGAGAGCGGCGCTCCCCTCTCCCCGTACCAGGCCCAGAAACTCGGCGAAGACCGTGTCGGCCGTCGCCTCGTCGAGATTGCCTGTCGGCTCGTCCGCGAGCACCAGCGGCGGTCGGTTGGCGAGCGCGCGAGCGACGGCGACCCGCTGCTGCTCGCCGCCGGACAACTTCGAGGGCCGGTGCTCGAGCCGTTCGCCCAGCCCAAGCGTGCCTAGAAGCTGTTCGGCGCGGGCACGGGCCGGCTCGGATTCGGTGCCGCGAACGAGCTGCGGAAGAACGACGTTCTCGCGCGCGTCGAATTCGGGAAGCAGATGATGGAATTGATAGACGAAGCCCAATAGCTCGCGGCGAAGCGTGGTTCGCCCGTCATCGTCGAGCTCGGAGGCTTCCTGGCCGCGCAGCCGGATAGAGCCCTCGAACCCGCCTTCGAGAAGCCCGACAGCCTGAAGGAGTGTCGACTTGCCGGAACCGGAAGGGCCGAGAAGGGCGACGATCTCTCCGGGCATGACCTGAAGGTCGACACCTCGAAGGACCTGGATCGTGACGTCGCCCTGGGTGAACGAACGGTGCAGATTGCGAGTCTCGAGCACGGCCTCACTCATAGCGAAGCACCTGGACCGGATCGGTGCTCGCCGCCTTCCAGGCCGGATAGAGGGTCGCGAGGAAGGACAGGATCAGCGCCGTCAGGACGATTGCCGTCACTTCGAACGGATCGGTCTTGGAGGGCAGGTCGGAGAGAAAGCGAACCGACGGATCCCACAAATTCTGCCCGGTCAGAAATTGGATCAGGTTCACGACGCCCTGGCGGAAGAACAGGAAGATCGCGCCCAGTACAATGCCAAGCACGATGCCCAGCGAGCCAATGGTTACGCCGACCGTGACGAAGACCTTCATCATCCCGCGCCTGCTCGCGCCCATGGTCCGAAGGATGGCGATGTCGCGCGTCTTGGCGCGTACCAGCATGATCAGTGACGACAGGATGTTGAACACGGCGACCAGGACGATCAGCGACAGGACGACGAACATCGCCACGCGCTCGACCTCCAGGGCTTCGAACAGAGCGGAGTTCATCTGCCTCCAGTCGACGAGGATTCCCTTGCCCTGCACTATGGGTTGAAGCGGGGCGAGGATTTCATCGACCCGGTCTGGGTCGACGGTCTGGATTTCGACCGTGCTGACATTGTCGCCCAACAGGAGCAGCTGTTGGGCGTCCTGGATGGGCATGACGACGAAGGCATTGTCGTAATCGTAGATTCCAACCTCGAACACGGCGCCGACGGTGTAGGAGACGATCCGCGGCACGGTCCCCACGACCGTCGAGCGGCCTTCGGGGCTGATGAGGCTGATGGACGCGCCCGGATAGGCCCCAAGCGATTCGGCGAGCCTCGACCCGATCGCCACCCGGCTGCTTCCGGGCGTCACCAGCCGAAGATCGCCCGATTTGACGTTGTTGGCGATTACCGCCGTCCCGCGAATGTCCTCCAGCCGCATTCCGCGAACGAGCACACCTTCGACTCGGCCATTCGACGAGGCCATGAGCGGCTGTTCGATCAGCGGCGTGGCTGACGTCACTCCGGGCAGTTTCCGGGCGCGGTCGGCAATCTGCTGCCAGCCCTGGAGGCGTCCATCATAGCCCTGGACGATCGCGTGGCCGTTGAGGCCGGTGATCTTGTCGAACAGCTCTGCGCGAAAGCCGTTCATGACGCTCATGACGATGATCAGCGCAGCGACCCCGAGCGCGACCGCCAGCAGGCTGATCGAGGCAACCAGGAAAATGAACCCCTCGCCCTTGCCCGGCAAAAGATAGCGCCGCGCGACCATGCGCTCGTAGCGGTTGAGGATCACGCGGTGAGCCTCGCGAGCGCGCTCTCGGGGCTCAGTTCCTGCCGCTCGCCGGTGGCGCGGTGCTTCAGCTCCACGGTTCCGTTTGCGATCCCGCGAGGGCCGACGACGATCTGCCAGGGGAGACCGATCACGTCCATCGTCCCGAGCTTGACTCCGCCGCGCTCGTCGCGGTCGTCGTAAAGAACATCGGTCCCGGCGCTTAGAAGGTTGGCGTAAAGGTCTTCCGCCGCCGCGACGCTGGCGGCGTCGTCCGGGCGCATGGTCACCAGCCCGACGCGCCACGGCGCGACCGATTCCGGCCAGATTATCCCCGCCTCGTCATGACTTGCCTCGATGATTGCTGCGACGAGGCGCGAAACGCCCACTCCGTAGCTGCCCATCATCGGGGTGATCATCTGGCCGTCGGGGCCCGACACCTTCAGCCCCATCGAGGCCGAATATTTGTCGCCGAAGTAGAAGATGTGGCCGACTTCGATTCCGCGTCCGGTACGGCGACGATCCCCGGCGACGTCCGCCCAGCGCGTTTCGTCGTGCGTCTCGTCAGTCGCTGCATATGTTGTGCTGACTTGTTCGAACAGGCTCGTAAGCCC
The DNA here is from genome assembly GCA_035717805.1 of Sphingomicrobium sp. Taxonomy (GTDB): domain Bacteria; phylum Pseudomonadota; class Alphaproteobacteria; order Sphingomonadales; family Sphingomonadaceae; genus Sphingomicrobium. The sequence continues at coordinate 17,848 of DASTIF010000131.1, read as the reverse complement.
TTGCGAGTCCTCATAATCGAGACCGGACTGTTGCCAATCCATGTCCTCGAACGCCGAATCGTAGAACACCTCGCTCTCGCCGGTCGGCGCGAGGACGATGAACTCGTGGCTGAGATCGCCGCCGATAGGACCGGACGCCGCCTTCATCGGCACGGCCCGGATCCCCATGCGCTGGAAGGTCCGAAGATAAGCGAGAAGCTGCCTGTAATAGCTGAGGCGGGCGCCAGCCTCGTCGAGGTCGAAGCTGTATGCGTCCTTCATCAGGAATTCGCGACCGCGCATCACGCCGAAGCGCGGGCGAACCTCGTCGCGGAACTTCCACTGGATGTGGTAAAGCGTGCGGGGAAGCTCGCGATAGCTCTTCACCTCGTCGCGGAAGAGCGCGGTGATCATTTCCTCGTTGGTCGGCCCGTAGAGCATCTCGCGCTCGTGCCGGTCGCGGATACGAAGCATTTCCGGCCCGTAGGCGTCATAGCGGCCGCTTGTCCGCCAGAGCTCCGCCGGCTGCAGGGTCGGCATCAGCATTTCCTGGGCGCCGGAGAGGTCCTGCTCCTCGCGGACGATCTGCTCGATCTTCTGAAGGACGCGAAATCCGATCGGGAGCCAGGCGTAGATGCCCGCGGCGGTCTGGCGAATGAGACCGGCGCGCAACATCAGCTTGTGGCTCACGATCTCGGCGCCCGACGGGCTGTCCTTCATTACCGGCAGAAAACAGCGGGAAAAGCGCAAGCTTCGAATGTCCTGACCAAGGCTGATTGGAGGGCAGCCCTAAGGCGCTCGATTGCCCAACGCAATCCGCGCGCCCTTCGCTCCGCCATGTGGCCTTGCCGACACAGAGGCGTGACAAAAGTGGCCGCGATGCCATTCGCCGCGTGACAAGGGGCGTTCGTGCCGTTTAGCTCCCGCACCGTGCCGAAGGCTTCCGCCCTCGGGCGATCGTTCGAGCCGCTCAGCGGCGGGGACCATGTTCAAGGGGGCTGACGAGCAATCGTCACGCAGGACGCCCGGGCCGCAAAACGGCTCGGGCGTTTGCTTTTTGGGAACAGCGCGATCGGCTGGTCACAGAGTGCCGCTTTGCCTAGTGAAATAGGCGAACGCGATTTCATCACGGCGATAGCAATTGGCGCGGACATTCAGCATCATCACGGCGTCGAAAGGACGTCTAGGACATTTGAAGGAATCGCTTCCACGGATGGCTTCTCAGCCATTCGCGGAACTTATCGTCGTCGACTTTTCCTGTCCGGATGCGACCGGTGATTATGTTCGAAATGCATATCCCGAAGCGCGAGTTATATGCCTGAATAACGAAGACTATTTCTCCAATTGGAAAGCGAGGAATGCTGGCGCTGCAGCCGCTACCTCCGACCTGCTTCTGTTCTGCGATGCCGACACTGTCCTTGCAGAGAATGCGACCCGGATGATCGAGAAGTCGATGCCGGAGGGAACTTTTGGTCATTTCATGCGGGCATCGACAGCGCATATGGCTACGAGTCCCGGGCTTTCGCGCAACCAGCTCAAGGGCTTTCACGTCGTCCCCGCCGAAGCGTTTCGCAAGATCGGTGGCTATGATGAACTTTTGAGCGGTTATGGTGCCGGCGGAGACACTGACCTAGAACTTCGTCTGGCACTTGCCGGAATTGAGGCATTCGAGCTCGATCCAGCACTAATCGAACGTGTCTTCGAGCACAGCGATGAAGAGCGCTTCAAGTATCACGAGCAGGACATCGCGAGCAGTTACTGCACCGGTCTTCTGTATCGTGCAGCGAAATCGGCGCTGCTTCGTCTGACGAAGCAGCTGGAATTGCCCGCAGAAATGCGAGCGGGACTTTATGAAACGGCTTTCGGCGTCGCATCGAAGCTCGATGGGCCGCGAAGCAAAGTTGCGATGAACGTTAAGCTGGATGCGACGCCGGTCGGCATGCCGCGGCAATTGGGTTACGCGAAGGCGAGTCAATCAATGACTCTCAAGATAGAGATAGAAGCCGAGCAAAAGCTCTAATTCGGGCGACCGGATCTTGGTGACCGGCCTGGTAGCGGAGGAGGGACTTGAACCCCCGACACGCGGATTATGATTCCGCTGCTCTAACCAGCTGAGCTACTCCGCCCCATGTGAGGCAGCTTCGAACTGAAGCTTGCCGATGTGGAGACCGCGACCGAACCGGTGCGCGGGCGGCGATATAAGTGGCGAGACTCCGCCGGTCAACGAGCGGAACCGCCTCTCCCTGCTGTCGTTGAGCCGAACGATACGAGAGGCTTTTCAATGGACCCCGCGACCCCGCTCGAGACGCTGTGCAGGATCATCCTGAGGGCGCGCGAATATGAAGCGCAGACGCCGAGCGATTATGACGACGACGAAGCGGCGGACAATGTCGACGATGAGGACGAGGGATCGCTGTCGGTCCTCGACGATTCGATCAACGAGAGCGTCGAGGAGGAGCTTCGCTCGATTCTCGAAGACCTTGGCGAAGACCAGCTCGCCGAAGTGCTCGCCTTTTGCTGGGTCGGCGGCGGCACCTACGAGGCGTCGGACTGGGACGAGGCGCTCCAGGAAGCGCAGGACATGAACGACGGCCCCGGGGACGGCATCATCGACGAGCTACTCGACATGCCGATGCTCCCGTCGGTCCTCGAAGCGGGCTTGGCCGCGTTCGACCTCAGCTGCGACGGGATCGGGGAAATGAGCTAGCCGCCCCGGAACCGGAAGCTCGCAAGCTGTTCCCATTGTCCATCGGCGTAGCGGACCAATTGCAGCCCATCGATGCGCAGCGGCCGCGGCTCGAAACCCGCGCGAAGCTCGTGGAGCAGCCGCCGCGCCTCCCGCGGCTCCGCTTTGTTCTGGATCGTGACATGGGGCGTCCAGCGACCCAGATCCTGAGCGGTCAGTAACCCACGGAACTCGCTCGACAGACCATCGCGGATGGCTTCCAGACCGTCCGAAGCAACCCGCAAAGCGACACCTCGGTCGAGGTCCATGACCCCGGTTGCCGATGCTTTGGGCGACGGTTCAGTCGACGCCCGTGCGAGACTTTGCCGCACCTCCGCGTCGGCCGAAGGCGGAAGCGAGCGGAACAGGGTCAGATGCGCCGGGACGCGGTTTCGTTCTGATGGGTAATGGCGCCTCCGAAGCGCATCCAGCCAGGCAAAATCCACCTTGCCGAACTCCGCAAGGACGATCAGCGCGCCGGCCAATGGTCAGGCTCGAGCGGGTGAAGCGCGTGGAATCGCGATGGCGCTACTGGCGTCTTCACGTGCTCTTCATCGACCGAGCAACCGCTCCACGGCAACCGCCTCAACGTTTCCGCGACGCCCGCTACGCCGCCCTCGGCGACAACCAGATAGGACAGGCGGCCGCTCGAGCAGCCCGCCATTGCGTCGACGCAGCGGCCGAGCTCGTGCCCGCCTTCCGAGACTACCTTGCCCCGAGTCAAAAGCGAAACCGGAAACAATGTTTCGCCTGGCTCGGACTCGCTTTGCCTGGCAGCGCTTTCGCCCCCTTCCTCGATCTTCACCTTCCAGCCCAGCCAGCGCCACACGCCGAACAGGTTGAGTGCGAAGAGCACGACATTTTGCCAGAAAAGGCTTGGCTGATCGCTGGTCCAGCCAAGCAGCGCCCAGGCGACGGACCCGATCGTGAAGATGATAAAGCCGACGCCGGTGATCCGTGCGCCGAGATTGGAAGCGACGATCAGCGCCGCGATCGTGGTCGCGATCGGGGCGACGTAAAAGGCTATTTGTTCCATTGAACGGCAACCCGCGAGAGCGGCGCGCGGTTCAAATCTCCAGCTGGCTCCCGAGCTCGACGACTCGGTTGGTCGGAAGCTTGAAGAATTCCATCGCGCTTTCCGCGTTCCTCAGCATCCAGGCGAAGAGCTTTTCACGCCAGATCGCCATCCCCGGCCGCGCCGAGGCGAGCAACGTCTGCCGAGCGAGGAAGAAGCTGGTGTCCATCATCTTGCATGTCGGGCCGACGCCCTCGACCTTGGCGAGCGCGGCGGGAACGTCGATCTCTTCCATGAAGCCGTAGCGGAGGATGATCCGGTAGAAGCCGGAGCCATAATCCTTGATCGTCGCCCGCTCCTTGCTTCGGATGAAGGGAACATCCTCGATCCGGACGGTAAGAAGGAAGACGCGCTCGTGAAGCACCTTGTTGTGCTTGAGGTTGTGCAGAAGCGCGTGGGGAACACCGTCGGGCGAGCTGGTCATGAAGACCGCGGTTCCGGGAACCCGCGCCGCGCTTGGAGCCGCCGACTTGATGAAAATCTGCATCGGCAGGGTCGCCTCGTTCATCCGGGCGATCATCAACTGCCTTCCCCGCGCCCAGGTGGTGAGCAAGGTGAAGGCGATCGCGCCGATGAGAAGCGGGAACCAGCCCCCCGCGGGCACCTTGAGCAGATTGGCCGAGAAATAGAGCAGGTCGATTCCGAAAAAGACGGTCAGCATCGCGAACACCAGCCAGCGGTTCCATTTCCAGATCACGAGAAGGACGACGCTGATCAGGATTCCGTCGATCAGCATCGCGCCGGTCACCGCGATCCCATAAGCCGCGGCGAGGTTGGATGACGTCTGGAAGACCAAAACCAGCATCACGACCATGATCAGGAGCGCCCAGTTGACGACCGGAATGTAAATCTGGCCCGCTGCCGCTTCGCTGGTGTGGCTGATCCGAAGCCGCGGGATGAAGCCGAGCTGGATTGCCTGCTGGGTGACTGAGAAAGCGCCCGAGATGACCGCCTGGCTGGCGATGATCGTTGCCATGGTGGCGAGCAGCACCAGCGGAAGCCGAAACATCTCCGACGCCATGTAGAAGAAGGGATTTCGGACCGTCTCGATCGCGTCCGCGGGTCCCTGCGTCAGAAGCATCGCCGCCTGGCCCATGTAGTTCAGGAGCAGGGCCGGCATGACGAAATAGAGCCACGACACCCGGATCGGCTTGCGCCCGAAATGGCCCATGTCCGAATAAAGCGCCTCGGCGCCGGTGACGGCGAGCACGACGGAACCCATGGCGACGAAGGCGCGCACCGGTTCCTCGACGTAGAAATGGACCGCGTTCCACGGATTGAGCGTGTTGACGATTACGATCGGCCGCTGGACGACATAATAAGCGCCGAGCACGGCGATGGTCAGGAAATAGACGATCATGATCGGGCCGAACATCGACCCGACCTTGGCCGTGCCGCGCGACTGGAGCGAGAAGAGGCCGATCAGGATCGTGATCGCCAGCGGGATGACCCAGGGCTCGAACGCCGGGTTGACGGTCGTTAGTCCCTCGACCGCCGAAAGCACCGAAATCGCAGGCGTGATCATAGAATCGCCGTAGAAGAGCGCGGTCGCGAACACGCCGAGAAGCACGATCCCGCCAGTCCATTTGATACGCCCGTCGATCGACCGGTTGATCAACGCCAGAAGGGCGAGGCTTCCGCCCTCCCCCTTGTTGTCGGCGCGCATGATCACGAACAGATATTTGGTCGTGACGATAATCATCATCGACCAGAAGATGAGGCTGAGCACACCGTAGATGTGCAGCCGGTCGGGGATCAGAGTGTGGTGTCCGGCGAAGGTCTCGCGGAAGGCGTAGATCGGGCTCGTGCCGATATCGCCGTAAACTATGCCGATGGCTCCGAGCACCAGCTTGTGGAGCGGGCCCTGGCCGTGCGGATGATGGTGCGCGTCGGGCGCGATGTCCTCGGCGGCGCCGGTTCCGGTAATGCTCATGCTTGCAAGGTCGGCTCAGGCTCTCGACGGAAACGCACGCTCGACTGCCCCCTTGCCACCTATGTGGCGAGGGCGCGGCCCTAGCACTCGCGCCACACCCCCGCAATCGTTGCGGACAAGCGCGAAAAGCCCGTCTATAGGCGCCCGCGCTGAACAGATTGGAGCGAGCGGGCAATGCGTATTGGGGTGCCGAAGGAAATCAAGAACAACGAGTTTCGAGTCGGCCTGACTCCGGCTTCGGTCGCCGAGCTTGTGGCCGCCGGTCATGAGGTCGTGGTCGAAACGCATGCCGGAAGCGGCATCGATTGCCCCGACAACGCTTATCGCAAGGCCGGCGCCGAAATCCTCCCCAAGGCGACCGACGTTTTCGAGACGGCCGACATGATCGTCAAGGTGAAGGAGCCGCAGCCGCAGGAAATCGCGATGCTCCGCAAGGGGCAGATACTGTTCACCTACCTCCACCTTGCCGCCGACAAGCCCCAGGCTGAAGGCCTGATGAAATCGGGCGCGGTCTGCATCGCCTATGAAACGGTGACGTCGAACAACGGCTCGCTGCCGCTGTTGAAGCCGATGAGCGAGGTCGCCGGAAGAATGTCGGTCCAGGTCGGCGCCCATTATCTCGAGAAGGAGCAAGGCGGGCGCGGCGTCCTCCTCGGCGGCGTTCCGGGAGTCGGCCCGGCCAAGGTCGCGATCCTCGGCGGCGGCGTGTCGGGCGTCAACGCCGCCCAGATGGCGGTCGGAATGCGCGCCGACGTCACCATCTACGACATCAACATGGAGCGGCTGGCCGAGCTGGACATGTTCTTCTCCAGCCAGATCAAGACCGCCTATGCGTCCCGCTCGGCGATCGCCAACGCGGTCAAGAAGGCCGAGCTCGTCATCGGCGCGGTGCTGGTTCCGGGAGCGGCCGCGCCCAAGCTGGTGACGCGCGAGATGCTAAAGACGATGAAGCGCGGCTCGGTTCTCGTCGACATCGCCATCGATCAGGGCGGTTGCTTCGAGACCAGCCACCCGACCACTCATGCCGATCCCGTGTTCGAGGTCGACGGGATCATCCATTATTGCGTGGCGAACATGCCGGGCGCGGTGGCGCGGACGAGCGCCTTCGCGCTCAACAATGCGACCCTCCCCTTCGCTCTCAAGATCGCCAATCTCGGGGCGAAGGAAGCGATGAAGCGCGACCCGCATCTCGCCAACGGGCTCAATGTGTCGGAGGGCAAGATCCGCCACCAGGCGGTTGCGGAAGCGCTCGACATGCCCTTCGAGCCGGCCAGGCTTTAGCGGCCGGGCGGCTGCTCGAGAGCGGCGATCCCGTCCTCGACCAGCGGACGCCATTCGGCATCGGCGGGAGATTTGGCGAGAAGATTCTTCCACAGGGCGACCGCGTTTTTGGCGTCGCCGGAACGGGCCAGCGCGAGGCCCAGGAAGAAGGTGGGCGCCGGATGGCCTGGCGCCAGCTCGGCGGCTCGACGAAAGGCGAATTCGCTGGCGGGCGTCAGCATCATGGCATGGTCGGTTAGCGCGTTGCCGAGCGCGATCCAGAGCTCGGGGTCGTCAGGATGCTCGCGGACCGCGGCTCGAAGCGCCCCGACCGCATCCTCGCTATTGCCCCGGCTCGCGAGGGACTCGGAAATCCGGATCCAGGATTCCGCCCCGGTGAACTGGCCGAAGAAGGCGCGGCGGAACTGGGTCAGTGGAATTGGCGGCTCATGCTTCACCGAAGACCGCGGCGAGTCTGCCAGGCTCGGATGGCCCTGGACCGCATAGCCGGCGCAGCCGAAGAGCAGAGCGGCGGCAGCGAGTTGAAGCATCGCCCCGCGCAGCCGCATCAGCCACAATCCGCCGATCGTGGCGGCGACGAGCAAGCCCAGCGCGATCCAACCGTTCATTGTCAGCCCCTCCGCTTCAGGCGGGTCGCTGCAAGCAACGCTCCGCCGGCCAGCAAAACCAGCGGGGCGAGCCACAAGGGCCAGGTCAGCGGCTGGGCGGGCGGCCGATAGCTAATCCACGCACCGTAGCGCTGGATCAACCAGGCGCGGATGGCCGCTGAGGACTGTCCGGCGGCGATCCGCCGTCGGACCATGTCGCGCATGTCGCCGGCAAGCTCGGCGTCGGAATCGGCGATCGATTGGCCCTGGCAGACGAGACAGCGGATTTCTTCCATCAAACCTTGCGCCCGCGCTTCCTGGGCGGCGTCGGGAAGCTGCCGGTTCGCCCAATAAGCCGGCGGGAGATCGGAATCGGCAAGCGCCGGCGAAGCGAGCGCGAGCGCCAGGAACAGGAACAGCCGCGTCACCGGGCGGCCTCCACGGCCTGGGCGATATCGTCGATCTCATCGGGCTCGATCGGGCCGACGTGCTCCATCCGGATGATTCCTTTACCGTCGACGACGAAGGTTTCAGGCACTCCGGCCGATCCGAACGCGAGCTGCAACCTGCTTTGCGGGTCGGCGCCGATCCTCTCGAACGGATCGCCGTGCCCCGCGAGGAACGCCGCCAGATCCTCGGGGCGGTCGCGCACGGCAATCCCGACGATCGGGATCCCGCGCCCTTCGATCTCGGCGAGAACGGGCGCCTCGGCGATGCAGGGCACGCACCAGCTCGCGAAAAAATTGACCAGCTTGACCTTTCCGTCGGCGAGATCGGCGGACGACAAGCCCGGCTTTCCCGGCAGCGCCGGTTCGGCCGTAAACCGAGGCACCGGCTTTCCAATCATCCGCGACTGGATGGCCGTGTCGGGCGGGTTTGCCAGGCGCCAAACCAGCGCGGCGACGATCAAGACCAAGAGCGCGATCGGGAGCAGGCGAACTAGTTTCATGTCGCGCGCTCCTTGCGCCAGGATCGCCAGGCTCGGCCGCCGAGCGCCAGCGCCCCGCCGAGTGCAATCAAAGCGCCCCCGAGCCAGATCAAGGTGACCAGCGGCTTCCACCACAGCCGGAGCTGCCACCGTCCGTCCGCTGCAGGCTTTCCGAGCACGGTGTAGAGTTGGCCGGAAAGTGCGGTTTCAATTGCCGCCTCCGTCGTTTCGGTCGGCGGGTCGGTGTAGAAGCGCGCCTGCGGCCGAAGCACCGAAACACCGCCGCCCTTGGAAGCATGAAGCTCGGCTTCGAGCGCGGTCCAGTTCGCGCCCGCGGCGGGCGTGACCGACTCGAATTCGACCGTCCACGGGCCGACGCTCACCTGATCGCCCGGCCTTGCCGCGGTCAGCACTTCCTTGGTGAGGAGCGAGCTTCCGGCCATTCCGGCGATCGCCACCGCGGCTCCAAAATGGGCAACGACCATGCCCCAGGTCGACAATGGCGTCCGACGGAGCTTGCGGTTGGCGAGCGGAAGGAAACTGGCGACGGCTAGCAAGGCGGCCACCGCCAGACCGAACTTGGCAAGCAATGAGCCGCCGGGGATCGCGACGAGTGCGATTACAAAGACCGTCGCCGCGATCAGCGCGGGGATTGCCAGCCGCTTGAGTCGCTCTCCGCTATCTCGTCGCCAGTTTAGCAGCGGTCCAACCGCAACGAGGAGTGCCAGGATCAGCGCGAGCGGGCCGGCGACCGCGTTGAAATAAGGCGCTCCGACCGAAAGCTTGTCGCCAGTCACCGCCTCGACGAACAGCGGATAAAGCGTCCCGACGAACACGATCCCGAGGATGACCGTAAGCAGCAGGTTGTTGCCGACGAGCGCGGCCTCGCGGCTCACCAGCTCGAACCGGGGGCCCTCGGCGAGCTTGCCCGAACGCAGCGCGAACAAGGCGAAGGCTGCCCCGACGTAGAGCGCCAAGAGCGCCAGTAGGAAGGTCCCGCGCTGCGGATCGACCGCGAACGCGTGAACCGATGTCAGAATTCCCGACCGGACGAGGAAGGTGCCGACCATCGACATGGAAAAGGCCACCATCGCCAGCATCACCGTCCAGGCGCGAAGCGAATCCCGAGCCGCAAGGACGTTGACCGAATGCAAAAGGGCTGTCGCGGCGAGCCAGGGCATCAGCGAAGCGTTCTCGACCGGGTCCCAGAACCACCAGCCTCCCCAACCAAGCTCGTAATAAGCCCAGTAGCTCCCGGCGGTGATTCCGAGCGTAAGGAGAATCCATGCGCCCAGCACCCATGGGCGCATTGCCTTGGCCAGATCGCTGTCGACCCGTCCCCTGATCAACGCCCCGACCGCGAGGCTGAAGGCTACGGAGAGCCCGACATAGCCGAAGTACAAGGTCGGGGGGTGGAAGACGAGGCCGGGGTCCTGGAGCAGAGGGTTGAGACCTCGTCCCTCCAGCGCGGGGGGGTCGAGCCGGGCGAAGGGGTTCGATGCGAACAGCAGGAAAGCGAAGAAACCGAGCGCGAGCGCGCCCTGGGCGCCCAAAGCGGCGGTGAAGGTGCGCTCGTCCATCCGCCGCGAGAAAATCGCGAGAACGGCGCCGGCAACGCCGAGCACGGTCACCCAAAGAAGCATCGAGCCTTCGTGGTTTCCCCATGCGCCCGCGAGCTTGTAGAGCCATGGTTTGGCGCTGTGGCTATTCTCGGCGACAAGCAGCACCGACAGATCGGTGTGCGCGAAAGCCCACATCAGCATGACCATCGCGAAAAGGGTCAGTGCACCCTGGGCGACGGCCACCGAACGGACCGCGCTCCTGCCGGTCCTGATCGCGGCTGGGCCGAAAGCGAGCACCAGCTGAAGAACCGCCAGCGCCGCCGCCAGCCACAGCGCGGCGAGGCCGGCTTCGGCGATCATTTTTCCACCGTCTTCGCCGCTCTGTGCTCGGCGGCCTGGTTGCCGAGCTCGGGCGGCATGTAGCGCTCGTCATGCTTGGCGAGAATATTGTCGGCGACGAACGTGCCGTCCTGCGCAAGCCGCCCCTCGGCGACGGCGCCGCTGCCTTCGCGAAACAGGTCCGGTACGATCCCTCGAAAGACGACCGGAACCCGGGCCGTGCCGTCGCCAACGCGAAAACGGACGGTCACGCCGTCGGGCAGGCGCTGGATCGATCCTTGCTCGACCATCCCGCCGAGCCTGATTGCTTCGCCGGGCGCGGCCTTGCCGCTGGCTATTTCCGCCGGGGTGTAAAAATAAGCCGCGCGGTCCTTCAGGCCCCACATTGCGAGCAGGACGGCGGCGACGACTGCAACCAGCGCGGCAATGACCAGTACCAGCCTCTGATGCTTCGGCTTAACGGCCATCGGACCGGAGTCTCTCGGCCTCCGCCTCCGATCGTCGCATGGATGCGAGCGAGCCGATCAGAAGGGCCGCAGTTCCGGCGAGCGCCACGGCATAGGCCGCGATGACGAAGGCCCACTGGTTCATTGCGACGCGGCCCTTCTGAGCCTAGCCTCGATCCGGACCTGGGCCAGCTCCGCTCTCATTCGCATCAGCGCGGCGGCGGCGAACAGGCAGGTGAAACCGACCATGGCCAGGGGCAGCGGCCACAGGATCGAGGAGTCGATCGACGATCCCGAAAGCGAGATGCTCTGCCCCTGGTGCAAAGTGCGCCACCAGAGCACCGAATAATGGATGATCGGCAGGTTGATCGCGCCGACCAAGCCGAACAGCGCCGTGATCCGCCCTTCCCCGCCCCGCTCCCGCTCCGCCGAGGCGAGTGCGATATAGCCGAGGTAGAGGAACAGCAGGATCAGCATCGAAGTCAGGCGGCCGTCCCATTGCCACCACGTCCCCCAGGTCGGCCGGCCCCAGATCGACCCGGTGATCAGACAAATCGCGGTGAATGTCGCGCCGCACGGAGCGATTGCCCGTCCCGCGACGGCCGCCAAGGGGTGTCTCCACACGAGCTGGCTGACAGCTGCCGCCGCGAGCCCAACCCATCCCGCCATCCCGAGCCAGGCGGACGGCACGTGGATGTACATGATCCGGACCGTCTCGCCCTGCAGATAATCGGGCGGGGTCAGCAAGAGGCCGCCCACAAGCGCGACCGTAGTGACCGCAAGACCAATGGCGAACAGCCATCCGGTCGCGGGCCGGGCGATGCGAAGGAAACGCGCCGGGTTGGCGAGCGCGTGCACGGCTAAATATCCTCCCTGACGCGAAGCGATGGGGAGGTGGCGCGGCGGAGCCGTGACGGAGGGGCCCCTCCACCAGCCTCGCTGGTCCCCCTCCCCACGAGCTTTGCCCGCAGGGAGGAACTCATCGACCGATCAGCCGCTGCGCCATGGCGTCGGCTACCGCGGCGGGATCGCGGCCGGTCTCGGCGCTTTCGGCCCAGATTTGCTCGAGCCGAGCGGGAATGCCCTCGATCCGCTCGCGGACCAGGCTTGAATCGCCATCCCCGAGATATTCGGTGCAGACGTTGATGATTCCCCCGGCGTTGATCACGTAATCGGGCGCGTAGAGGATTCCGCGCTCGTGAAGTCGCGCACCGTCCTCGGGCGTTGCGAGCTGGTTATTGGCACCGCCGGCGACGACCGTCGTCCGCAATTTGGCGATGCTTTCCTCGTTGAGGATCGCTCCAAGGGCGTTGGGGCTGACGACGTCGGCGTCGAGGAACAGGATTTCTTCGGGCGCGACGACGGTGCCGCCGACAGCGTCCGCGAGCTTCTTTGCCTTATGCTCGTCGACGTCGGCGATCGATAGCTTTGCCCCGTGAGCCGCCGCGTGCATTGCAACGCCGGTTGCGACGCTTCCCGCGCCCTGCATCGCGATGTGCAGCCCGTCGACGTCGTCCTTGCCGAGACCGCGCCGAACCGCGGCCTTTAGGCCAAGGAAGACGCCCAGCGACGTATGCGGCCCGGGATCGCCGCCAACGTCCTTGCCGTCGTTCGGAAGCCCGGCAACGAACTTCGTCTGGCGGCGGACTTCGACCATGTCGGTGACGCTCATCCCCACGTCCTCGGCGGTGATGTATCGCCCGCACAGGCGATCGACGGCCTTTCCGAATGCCGCGAGGAGCTCGGGGGATTTGTGCCGCTCGGGCGGCGCCAGGATCACCGACTTGCCGCCACCCAGCGGAAGCCCGGCCATCGCGTTCTTGTAGCTCATCCCGCGCGACAGCCTTAGCGCGTCGGTCAGCGCCTCGGCCTGCTCCTCGTAATGCCAGAAGCGCGCGCCGCCGGCCGCGGGCCCGAGATGGGTCGAATGGATGACGATTATCGCCCGCAGCCCGCACTCGGGTTGATCAACGAAATGGACGACTTCATGCGCGTCGAAATCGGGGTAGCCCCAAGGCGTTTTCATCTATCTGGATCGGTCCGTCTGACAATGGATTGGGGCGATCGACGGGACTTGAACCCGCGACCCTCGGTACCACAAACCGATGCTCTAACCAGCTGAGCTACGATCGCCACGGCGCGCTCTCGGGAAGGTTCCCCAAACCGCGCGCGCTCCTTAGGGTTGGAGGCCCCTGAACGCAACCCGAACGGGAGCTCCGGATGACCAACTCGACCATGCGCAAATTCGGCTATCCCGACACCTTGCTGACCGAGCTCGACCATTGGGCGATATTGCTCCGTCCCGCACAGGTGACGCTTGGCTCGCTGGTGCTCGCCTCGAAAAGCGAAGCGACGGCCTATTCCGGACTGCCTTTGGAGGCGTTCACGGAACAGGGCGAGGCTGTTCGCGCGATCGAGACGGCACTGCAGCGGTTCACCCGATATGAGCGCATCAATTACCTCATGCTCATGATGGTGGACCCGCACGTCCATTTCCACGTCATTCCGCGCTATTCGGAACCGCGCGAGTGGCGCGGACGTGCCTTCCAGGACACCGGCTGGCCCGGACCGCCCGCGCTGAAGCAGGCCGTTGAACTGAATTCCGCCGACCTCGCGATGCTTCGGGACGAGCTCGAGGCGCTGTTCTAGCCTGAAGTTGCAAACAAACGGCAGTTAATTCCGCTTGCGCGCCCTCTGGACGAGGCTCATTCTCTCCAAGGGAGAGCACCTATGGAGCCGAGTCGACGGCCGCGCGCCGCGGCCGCTCCGCGCGTGTCGCTGAAAGACACGCTGATCAAGGCGGGTCTCGAGCCCGCGATGGCCGAACTTCTCGAGCAAATGCCGAACCGCGTCATGCAGGTCGATCCGAGACGGCCGTTCCGCGAAGCCGGGGCACCGCGCAATGAAGTCATGTTCGTCCGGTCGGGAATTCTCGCCAAGTTTCAAACCGACGGCAGCGGGCGGCGGCAGATAGTTGCCCTGCGCTTTCCGGGCGAAGGCATCCTGCCGCGCGAAGGCAACGCGAGCTACGGCATTCAGGCGATCGTCCGAAGCGAAGTGATGGTCGGCCGGGCCGAGGATTTCGACCCGATCATCGAAAAGCATCCGGATCTCCAGCGGTTCTTCTGGCGGCTGATCCAGCGCAACGAGGCGATCGGATATGAATGGCTAGTCAATTGCGGCCGCAGGGATTCGACCGCCAGGGTCGCTCATCTGCTCTGCGAGACCGCCGTCCGAAGCGGCGTCGACGTCATGGAAGGGCCGATGGTCAACCCCTTCACCCAGCAGCAGATCGCCGACATCACCGGCCAGACGTCGGTCAACGTCAATCGGGTGTTCGCCGACCTCGAGCGCCAGGGGCTGATCGAGCGGTCGGGCCGGGAGATCGCCTTCACCGACTGGCCGGAGCTTCGCCGTCTGGCCAGCTTCCAGCCTGCCTATCTCGATTAGGGCAGCGACCAAAAGTGCCCGTTCTGACCGCGCGCGCTCTGCTCCCCGCGCTGCTGCTGCTGACAGCAGGTGGCGCACCGGCTCCCCAGTGCGCCGCGCCGAAATCCGATTATCTCTTCGTCTGGGCGAGCGACGCAGGCGCGAAGAAAAGCGACTTTCTCGCCGTTCTGGATGCCGATCCGAAATCGCCGGCCTATGGCGAAGTCGTCGCGACGGCCCGAACCGGCGTGCCAATGACCATCGCGCACCATACCGAGCATCAAATGCCCGCCGGCGGGATATTATTCGCCAATGGCTTCGGCGCCGGCAAAACGTTCCTGTTCGATCTCCATGACCCGCTTCGGCCGAGCGTCGCCGGTTCATTCGAGGGCGCCGGCGAGTTCATGCACCCGCACAGCTTCGTTCGAACGCCGAGCGGAACCGTGCTCGCGACCTATCAAATGCGCGGCCATGACAATGCCGAGCCCGGAGCACTGGTCGAGCTAAGCGAAAAGGGCGCGGTGCTTCGGGTTTCCCCGGCGGCGGATCCCGACGCCGAGCCGTTCATCCGGCCCTACAGCCTGGCTATCGTCCCCGCCCTCGACCGAGTGGTGACTACAAGCGCGGACATGCACGAAAAGGAGGTCAGCCATTCGGTCCAGATCTGGCGCCTGTCCGACCTGAAACTTCTGAAGACCGTGCGACTGCCAACCGGAACCCGCGGCAAGGAAGGTGACGATCCGGCGGAGCCGCGAGTTCTTGCCGATGGCCGAACGGTCATTGTGTCCAGCTTCAACTGCGGGCTGTTTCTTCTGCATGGGATCGACGGACCGGCTCCCTCGGCAAAGCTGATCCACAGCTTTTCGGCGAATGGCATCTGCGCGCTGCCGGTCGTCGCGGGCCGATATTGGGTCGAGACGGACAGCGGAATCCCGGGCCTTGTCAGCCTCGACATGACCGATCCAGCGCATCCCAAAGAGGTGTCGCGACTGGAGTTGAAGCAAGGCCAACTGCCCCACTGGATTGCGCTAGCCCCGGATGGGCGCCGAATCGTCATCAGTGGCGGCAACAAGGATCTGGAATCCCGAGTCATGGTCGCGACGATCGACGCGACAGGCAAGCTCGCTCTCGACCAAAGGTTCCGCGACAAAGCATCGGCAGGCGCAGGCGTGTCCTTCGACCGCGCGACCTGGCCACATGGAAAGACCGGTCGCGCCATTCCGCACGGCGCGGTCTTCAGCCGATCCTGCGATGAATAATCTGTGAGGGAGTGGTGGGCGCGGCAAGGATTGAACTTGCGACCCCTGCGGTGTGAACACAGTGCTCTACCACTGAGCTACGCGCCCTTCCCCCGGTGCGGCGGCATATAAGCGGCCCGCCGCGCCTGTCCAGCGCCGGCAAGCTCTACTGAACCGCGTCCTTCAGAACCTTGCCCGGTCGGAACTTGGGCTGCGAGGTCGCCTTGATCTGCATCGGCTCGCCGGTGCGCGGATTTCGACCGGTCGACGCCTTGCGACGAGTCACCGAGAAATTCCCGAACCCGACCAGCCGCACCTCATCGCCGCGCTTGAGCGCCGACGTGATCACGTCGAGCATCGTTTCGACCGCCCGCCCTGCCTCATTGCGGCTAAGCCCTGCGCGGTCGGCGACATGGCCGATGAGTTCCTGCTTGTTCATTCCCTCATTGCTCCCGCTTCGCCACGCGAGACTCGCGCGCTTCGTTGCCTCGACTAAAATCGGACTCGCGGGCGAAGTCTAGTGCCGAACCGCGGCTTCGCCCGGAGTTTCGGACGAAGGCCGCGCCTCGGCCGCATGTTCGTCCGCATCGGTCCATTCGATCGGCCGCATCGGCTCGGTCATGGCGTGAGTCAGGACGTCGTCGACGTGGCTGACGGTGATGATATGGAGGTTGTCCTTCACCGCGGCGGGCAGGTCGGCAATATCCTTCTCGTTCTCGGCGGGGATCAGAACGGTCTGAATCCCGCCCCGAAGCGCCGCGAGGAGCTTTTCCTTCAACCCGCCGATCGGAAGCACGCGTCCGCGAAGCGTGACCTCACCCGTCATCGCCACGTCGCGGCGGACCGCAATGCCGGTGAGCGTCGAGATCATCGCCGTGACCATTCCGATACCGGCGGACGGTCCGTCCTTGGGCACTGCGCCCTCGGGCAAATGGACGTGAATGTCCTTGCGCGCGAACAGGCTCGGCTTGACCCCGAACGACGGCGAACGAGCCTTGACGAAGCTCATCGCCGCCTGGACGGACTCCTGCATCACTTCACCCAGCTTGCCGGTGGTCCTGATCTGACCCTTCCCCGGAACGGTGACCGCTTCGATGGTCAAAAGCTCGCCGCCGACTTCGGTCCAGGCAAGCCCGGTGACCGCGCCGATCTGATCCTCCTCCTCGCCGATCCCGTAGCGGTATTTGCGAACGCCGAGGAACTCGGTGAGGTTGGCTGGCGAAAGCTCGACCTTGTCGGTCTTGCCTTCGAGGATTTTGCGGAGCGATTTGCGGGCGACCTTGGCCAGCTCGCGCTCCAAAGTCCGGACCCCGGCCTCGCGGGTGTAATATTGGATCATCGCTTTCAGGCCGTCGTCGGTGAAGACCAGCTCCTCCGGCTTCAGTCCGTGGGCTTCCATCTGCTTGGGGATGAGGTGGCGCTTGGCGATCTCCACCTTCTCGGCCTCGGTGTAGCCCTCGAGCCGGATGATCTCCATCCGGTCCATCAAAGGCTGCGGCATGTCGAGCGAGTTGGCCGTGGTGACGAACATCACGTCCGACAGATCGTAGTCGAGCTCGAGATAATGATCCTGGAAGCGGCTGTTCTGCTCCGGATCGAGCACCTCCAGAAGCGCCGAGGCGGGGTCGCCCCGGAAATCCTGCCCGAGCTTGTCGATC
The DNA here is from genome assembly GCA_035717805.1 of Sphingomicrobium sp. Classification (GTDB taxonomy): domain Bacteria; phylum Pseudomonadota; class Alphaproteobacteria; order Sphingomonadales; family Sphingomonadaceae; genus Sphingomicrobium. The sequence continues at coordinate 668 of DASTIF010000131.1, read as the reverse complement.
TCGTCGAGCAGGAACAGCGGGTTGGTCGTTCCCGCCTTGCGAATGTTGGAGATGATCTTGCCCGGAAGCGAGCCGATATAGGTCCGTCGATGACCGCGGATTTCGGCCTCGTCGCGAACGCCGCCCAGTGACTGGCGAACGAACTCGCGGCCGGTCGCTCGGGCAATCGAGCGGCCAAGCGATGTCTTGCCGACGCCGGGTGGGCCGACCAGGCACAGAATCGGGCCCTTGAGCTTGTTGGTCCGCGCCTGGACCGCCAGATATTCGACGATCCGCTCCTTGACCTTCTCCAGCCCGTAATGATCCTCGTCGAGGATTTGCTGGGCCTCGGCGATGTCCTTCTTGACCTTCGACTTCTTGCCCCACGGCAGGCCGAGCAGAACGTCGAGGTAATTGCGCGCGACCGTCGCCTCGGCCGACATCGGCGCCATCGCCTTCAGCTTCTTGAACTCGGAATTGGCGCGGGCGCGGGCTTCCTTGGACAGCTTGGACTTGCGGATCTTCGCGGCGAGATCGGCCAGCTCGTCGCCGCCTTCCTCGCCCTCGTTGCCGAGCTCGCGCTGGATCGCCTTCAACTGCTCGTTGAGATAATATTCGCGCTGGGTCTTCTCCATTTGCCGCTTGACCCGGCTTCGGATCTTCTTCTCGACCTGAAGAACGCCGAGCTC